>NZ_PHOA01000064.1 GCF_003687455.1 Kocuria tytonicola
GAGATGAGCGCTAGTCGCGTGGGCTCGGAGATGTGTATAAGAGCCAGGTCCGCGTCCGTCCGGGCGAGGGCGAGCAGCGCGTCCTCCCCGGCGTCCCCGTAGCCCACGGTCACGAGCACGGCGGGCCGGTGGGCGGGGTGGGTGAGCCGGGCGTAGGCGGCTTCAAGGGCCGTGACGATCTCCGCGCGGTCCACGGCCCAGCCGTCCGCGGCGAGCGCGGGCTCGTCCAGCTGCACCCACTGCACGCCAGCAGCCGCGAGCTCCGAGAGGATCGTGAGGTAGTGGCCCACCACGTCGTCGAGCCGGGCCAGCGGGTCGGCCGGGGCGTCGTCGGTGGTCTCGGGGCGGGACAGCAGCAGCAGCGTCACCGGGCCCACGAGCACGGGGCGGGTCCTGGTCCCGGTGCGGCGCAGGGTGTCCCGGTAGCGGGACACGAGGCTCTCGGGGTGCGCGCTGAGGGGTGTGTCCGGCCCGATCTCGGGAACGTAGTAGTGGTAGTTCGTGTCGAACCACTTGGTCATCTCCAGCGGCTCCAGGTGGTCCGTGCCCCGGGACAGGGCGGTCACCAGCTCGATGCCGCGCGTGGTGTCCGGGGCGGCGGCACGGAAGCCGTCCGCGGCGAAGCGGGCCGGCACCGCGCCCAGGGCGAGGGCGGTGTCCAGCACGTGGTCCACGGCGAAGCCCTCGCCGGGCACGGCGGCGTCGTCGGTCAGACCGAGCTGGGTGAGCCGCGTCGTCGTGCGCTCCCGCAGCTGCGCGAGGGTGTCCAGGACGGTGCTCGCGGGGTGCTCCCGCGGGTCCTTCCAGTAGGCCTCCAGGGCCCGTTTGAGCTCGCGGTCCGGTCCGATCCGGGGATAGCCCAGGACGGTGGCGGTGGGGAACGCGGGGGTGTGCTGGGTGGTCATGGGAACTCCTTCGTCAGGGGTGTCAGGGGTTGTCTGGGGTGGAAGAGGGTGTGCGGAACCGCGCTCGCGGGCGGGTGCGCTCGCGAAACGGGTGGCGGGGTGTGTCTGGGAGCCAGGGTGTCCAGGCGACTGGGTGCGCGGCGCTCGGGTCCCCGGTTGGCTGCCGCCGGGGCTACGCCGCGGGCTACACCGCGGGACTGCGGCCGCGGTACTCCCGGGCGGCGTCCCGGACGCGCAGGTGCTCCAGGATGGTGAGTGCTGCCTCGGGCCGGTTGAACGTGTAGAGGTGGAACCCGGCGCAGCCCAGGTCCAGGAGGTCGTCGATGAGCGAGAGCGTGGCCGCGATGCCGCGGTGGCGCATGTCCTCGGGGGAGTCCGCGGCGAGGAAGTCCGTGAGGCGCCGCGGCACGGAGACGCCGGTGATCTCGGTCATCCGCCGCAGCCGCCGGGGGTCCGTGAGGGGCATCAGCCCGGCCACCACGGGGATGTGGATGCCCTCGGAGCGGGCCCGCTCCAGGAACCGGGCGTAGTCCTCGGGCTCGTAGAGCACCTGGGTGATCGCGTAGTCCGCGCCGGCCTCCTGCTTGTCCCACAGGGACGCGAGGTCCGCCTCGAAGTCACGCCCCCGCGCGGGTGAGGGGTAGCAGGCCACGGACACGGACAGCGGCCGGGTCCCGGGGCGGAACCCGTCCCCGAAACGACGCCGCTCCGCGTCCCGCACGAGCCGCACGAGGTCCGAGGCGCGGTTCAATCCGCCCGGAGGGGTCACCCACTCGGCGCCGCCCAGCGGCGGGTCCCCGCGCAGGGCGAGGAGGTCGCGGACGCCGTCGTCCAGCAGCTGCTCCACGGCGCTCTCCAGGCCCGCGCGATCGGTGCCGCCGCACGTGAAGTGGGCCATGACCGGGGTGTTCGTGGTGCGGCGCAGGTGCCGCAGCGCCTCACGGGTGACGCCGGGGGCACCCGAGTGGCCGTGCGTGACGGAGAAGAAGTCCGGGCCGGCCTGGGCCATGGCGTCGATGCTGCGCCACACGGTGTCCGGGTCCGCGGTGGGACGTGGCGGGAACACCTCGAACGAGACGAGCGTGGAGCGGCGGGGCCGGCGCACGAGCCAGGACGTGCCCGTGGGAGGCTCCACCGGGTGGACGGGGGCGGTGCGGGCTGCTGCCAACGGTGCGGGCATACGAGAAAACCTCCGGCGGTAGGACGCCGGAGGTGTGAGATCCGAGCGCCGTACTTGCCGATCACGCGGTTGCGCGACGGCCGGATCGTCATCTGGGGCACCCCACTACAGCAGGAGGGTTGCCGTCCGGCCAGCCAGAGCTTTGCGCCGGAACTCATGATCCTTGATGTGCGAGCGACGGTAGCACGGGCCGCTGGTCTGTCAAAAGTCTGGGCCGCGGAGCGCCTTCGGCCTCAGCGGGGCGGATGCGCCGCCGAGCTGCCGCTGCGCGGGGATCCCTCGGCGGCTGGTGCGGCCGAGGGGGCCTCCGGATCGAGCGGGTCCTCCGGGTAGCGGTCCTGGTGGAAGAGCCGAACCAGGGACAGCGTCACGACGGTCAGGGTGAGGGAACCCGCCAGCAGCACCAGGAAGAAGGGCAGGACCGGGTACTTCACGGCCCAGTCGCTGGAGAAGTAGGAGACGGCGTAGCCCACCGCGCCCAGGACACCGAGAACGGCGGCCAGGGCGTAGAGAAAGGTTTCGGGGCGGTGACGGTGCAGGAAGGGGGCCATGATGTCCTCGCAGCGGGTCAGCGCGGAACGGGTGTCACGAACGTGCGCCGACGCGTCCGGGTGCGCGGGCGCCGTCGTGCAATGGCGTGGGGCAGTGATGACGACATGCTAGCAACGCGGCGCATCGTGCCTGGTGAGGCGGGGGTCACGACGCGGCGGTGCGGCACCGTTGTCCATGCACACGCATGCCGTTGACGGGGGGGCGGGACGCTGCGACGCGCCCCACCGCGACGGCTCTCCGAGACCTCCGCCGGCCCGTGCGCCTGTCGGAGCGCGGTGCTAGACAGGAGTCATGTCACACCTGGACCAGCTCCCCCGGGAGCTCGTGAGCGATCTTCACGTCCGCGCCGCCCACCCGCTCAGCGGCGGGGACAGTGCCAACGCCTTCCGCCTGGAGACCCCGGCGGGTCCTCTGTTCGCCAAGACCATGCCGCACGCCGCCGAGGGGGTCCTGCCGGTCGAGGCCGCGGGGCTGGAGGCGCTGCGCGCGGTGTGCCCCGAGGAGGTGCGGGTCCCGCGCGTGCGCCACGTGAGCGAGGACGCGCTCGTGCTGGAGTGGATCGACGAGGCCTCGGGCGGCCGTGACGCCGCCACGGAACGCAGCTTCGGCACCGGGCTGGCCCTGATCCACCGGGCCCGCGCGCCGCACGTGGGGTGGCTCTCCCCGGACCTCCCCGAGCGCATTGGATCGGCGCCCGTGGACCTCACCCCCACCGACGACTGGGCGGACTTCCTGCTGCGGCGCCGCATCGAGCCGCTGCTGCGCGAGGCGGTCGATGCCGGGAACCTGGACCCGGCGGCGTCGGGCCTGCTGGCGAGCCTCGCTCCGCGGGCCGCCGAGCTCGCGGGGCCGCCCGAGCCCCCGAGCCTGGTGCACGGAGACCTCTGGGCCGGGAACCGGGTGGTGGACCGCGCGGGCGCGAACTGGCTCATCGACCCCTCGGCGTTCTACGGCCACCGGGAGTACGACCTCGCCATGATGCAGCTCTTCGGCGGCTTCGGGCGGGACTGCTTTGCCGCCTACGACGAGACCTACCCCCTCGCCGACGGCTGGCAGCAGCGTGTGCCGTGGTACCAGCTGCCGCCGCTGCTGATCCACGCCATCCGCTTCGGCGGGGGCTACGGCGGCTCCGTGATGAGGGCGCTGCGCCGGCTGGGCTGAGCGGCGGCGACGGCGCAGGCGCCCCGGCCGTCAGGTGCCGGACGTGCCGTGGAAACCGGTGGGGCCACCCTCTGGACATGCGCGGGTGCGCCGCCGGAGGTGGCACGCCGGACTGGGTGCACGGGGTTGGACAGCGTTCGCCCGTGTACCGCATGATGCTTACTAGATGATCTAACCATCGTGGACTCGAGGTGCGGCATGGACAGCAGCGGCGCGGAGCTCGTCAACGCCGGGCCCCACTCGCGTGCGCTGCGGCGGGTGATCACCCTGAACCAGGAGATCGGTTTCCAGGTGCGCCGCACCATGGGGCTGCGGGACACCGACTACACGGCCATGGCCCTGCTGCTGCGCCGCCCCATGGGCCCCACGGAGCTGGCCCGCGCGCTGCACATCACCACGGCCTCCGCCACTGCCATGGTGGACCGGCTGGTCCGCGCCGGGCACGTGGTCCGCGAGCCGCACGAGGAGGACCGCCGCCGCATGACGGTGCGTGCCGTGGACCGTTCCAGGGCGGAGGTGGCCGCCCACGTGGCCCCCATGGTGGCGATGGTCGAGGAGCAGCTCGCAGCCCTGGACGAGTCCGGCAGGCAGGCCGTCCTGCAGTTCCTCACGGGGACCGCGGCGCGCATGGAGGCCCACCTGGACGAGCTGCGGGAGCGTCCGGCGGAGAAGCCCGCTGAGACCCCCGCAGCTGAGCCCGCCGGTGCCATGGACACGGCGGCGCCCAGGCCGGGCGGGCAGCTCGGCGGCACCGGGGGGAGCCCGTGAGCGCGCCCGGACCGGACCCCTCCGCGATCCTCGCCGCTCCCCGCCCGTCCCGGGTGCGGGACACGTCCCCCGCGGCCTCCCTGCCGGTGGACGACGCCGCCTGGGTCCGGTTCCGCACCGCCGTCCAGCACGAGCTGGACGAGTTCTTCACCGCCCCGGGCAACCGTGTTCCCGCCAGCCCGGGGTTCCCCGTGCTGTGGGAACGGGTGCGCGGGCAGCTGGCCGGCGGCAAGCTC
Organism: Kocuria tytonicola; assembly: GCF_003687455.1. Lineage (GTDB taxonomy): Bacteria > Actinomycetota > Actinomycetes > Actinomycetales > Micrococcaceae > Kocuria > Kocuria tytonicola. The sequence goes on from NZ_PHOA01000064.1 coordinate 4,803, forward strand.
ATCCGGCCCCGCCTCACGCACATTGCCTGGTCCGCGTTCGCCGCCGCCGGTTCTGCCAGAGCAGCCGCACCTGGCCGCGCCGGCACACCGGCGCCCGGCCCGTCCGGAGCACCCGCCTCCGTTCCCGCGGGAGCACCCGTCTCTGTTCCTACGGGAGCACCAGCGGCCGGCCCCGAAGGGTCCCCCGCGCACGAGGCGCCGGACCCGCAGTGCGTGCGGCTGGCGGCGTCGTTCGAGATGCTGCACGCCGCCCTGCTGGTGCACGACGACGTGGTGGACCGCGACTGGCGGCGACGCGGCCGGCCCACGGTGGGGGAGCTGTTCCGCCGGGACGCCGCCGCAGCGGGGGCACCTGAGCACGAGGCCGAGCACGCGGGGGAGTCCGCGGCGATCCTCGCCGGGGACCTGCTGCTCGCGGGCGCGCTGCGGCTGGCGACCACGTGCACCACCCACCCGGAGCGTTCGCGTGCCGTGGCGGACGTGGTCTTCGAGGCGGTGTCCGCGTCCGCAGCCGGGGAGCTGGACGACCTGCTGCTGTCCCTGCACCGGTTCGGGGCGGAGCACCCCGGGGTGCAGGACATCCTGGACATGGAGCGGCTGAAGACCGCCACGTATTCGTTCGAGGCGCCGCTGCGCGCGGGTGCGCTGCTCGCCGGGGCGCCCGCGGAGCAGGCCGAGCGCCTGGCCCGCGCGGGAGCGCTGCTCGGGGTGGGCTACCAGGTGGTGGACGACGTCCTGGGAACCTTCGGGGACCCCGAGGTGACGGGCAAGTCCGTGGACGCGGACCTCCGCTCGGGCAAGGCCACCGTGCTGACCGCCCACGGGATGCAGACCCCTGACGTCCGCCGGGTGCTCGAGGACCTCGCGGCGGGAACCACCACGGTGGCGGCCGCGCGGGCGGCCCTGACGGCGTCGGGCGCGCGGGAGGCGGGGGTGGCGCTCGCCACCGATCTCGTGGACCGGGCCCGCGGCATCCTGGACGGGCTCCCGCTGCCGCCGACCCAGCGCGAGCAGCTGCACGAGCTGTGCCACCACGTCCTGAACAGACACTCGTAGTGAGGACTTCCATGACCCACCCGGACGCGCCGCCCACCGCGTCGCTGAGCCTGTACACGGCCACCGCGCTGGCCGCCTCCGGGCGTGTGATCGGTGAGTACTCCACGTCCTTCTCCCTCGCGTGCCGCACCCTGCCCGCGGACGTGCGTCGGGACATCGCCGGGATCTACGCGCTCGTGCGGGTCGCGGACGAGGTGGTGGACGGCACGGCCGGGGCCGCAGGGCTGGACCCCGGGCAGGTGCGTGCCGCGCTGGACGGGTACGAGGCCGCGGTGGAACAGGCACTGGCCACGGGGTTCTCCACGGACCTCGTGGTCCACGGTTTCGCGGACGTCGCGCGTCGTCACGGCTTCGGTGCGGAGCTGACCGCACCGTTCTTCGATTCCATGCGCGCGGACCTTCAGGTCGCGGAGCACGACGGCGCCTCCCTGGAGTCCTACATCTACGGTTCCGCCGAGGTGGTGGGCCTGATGTGCCTGGAGGTCTTCATGGGCATGCCCGGCACCCGCGCGGGGACCCCGGAGCAGCGGGAGCAGCTGCGGGCCGCCGCGCGCCGGCTGGGGGCGGCCTTCCAGAAGGTCAACTTCCTGCGGGACCTCGGCGCGGACCACGACCAGCTGGGCCGCACCTACTTCCCCGGCGCGGACCCGGAGCACCTCACGGAGGAGCAGAAGCACGCCCTGCTCGCGGACCTCACGGCGGACCTCGACGCCGCCGTCCCCGGCATCCGCGCGCTGGACCGCCGGGCCCGCCGCGCGGTGGCCATTGCGCACGGTCTCTTCCAGGAGCTCGCGCGGCGGATCGCGCAGGTGCCCGCGCAGGAGCTCACCCGGCGGCGCGTGAGCGTGCCCCCCGCGGTGAAGCTGCGCATCGCGGCCCGCTCTCTGAAGGGATCGGTGGTGGCATGACACGCACGGTGGTGATCGGCGGCGGGTTCGCGGGACTGGCCACGGCGGGTCTGCTCGCCCGGGACGGCCACGAGGTGACGCTCCTGGAGCAGCAGGACACGCTCGGAGGGCGCTCCGGGCGGTGGTCCGCGGAGGGCTTCACGTTCGACACCGGCCCCAGCTGGTACCTCATGCCGGAGGTCATCGACCGCTGGTTCCGGCTCATGGGCTCCAGCGCGGACGAGCAGCTGGACCTGCGCCGGCTGAGCCCCGGCTACCGCACGTTCTTCGAGGAGCACCTGCACGAGCCCCCCACGGACGTGGTCAGCGGGGAGGCGGAGGAGCTCTTCGAGCGGCTCGATCCCGGGTCCTCGCACGCGCTGCGGGAGTACCTGGACTCCGGCGCGGAGGTCTACGAGCTCGCCAAGGAGCACTTCCTCTACACGGACTTCGCGCACCCCGCGGACCTGCTCCGCCCCGAGGTCCTCAAGAACCTGCCCCGGTTGGCCGGGCTGCTGAGCACCTCCATGAAGCGCTACGTGGCCTCCCGCTTCCGGGACCCCCGCGAGCGCCAGATCCTGGGCTACCCCGCCGTGTTCCTGGGGGCCTCCCCGGACACCGCGCCCGCGATGTACCACCTGATGTCCCACCTGGACCTCACCGACGGCGTGCAGTACCCCGTGGGCGGGTTCGCCGCACTCGTGGACGCGATGACCGGGCTGGTCCGCGAGGCCGGGGTGCAGGTCGTCACCGGCGCCACGGTCACGGGCCTGCGCGTGGACCCCGCCCCCGCCTCGCTGCGCTCGCGCCTTTCGGCCGCCCGCGCACGACGCCGGTCGGCCGGCTCCGTCACGGGGATCACCTACCGCGCGGCGGGCGCGGGCGTCGTCGGCCCCGGGGGCAAGGGCACCGCGGAGGTGACGGTCCCCGCGGACGTGGTGATCGGCGCGACCGACCTGCACCACCTGCAGACGCAGCTGCTGCCGGAACCGTTCCGCGCGCCGGAGTCCCGCTGGAACCACCGCGACCCCGGGCCCTCCGGGGTGCTCGTGTGCCTGGGTGTGCGCGGGAGGCTGCCGCAGCTGGTGCACCACAACCTGCTGTTCACCGCGGACTGGGACGACAACTTCGGGCGGATCGCGGACGGCTCGCCGCTCGCTCAGGAGACGTCGATCTACGTGTCCAAGACCTCGGCCACCGATCCGGGCACCGCGCCCGCGGGGGACGAGAACCTGTTCATCCTGGTGCCCTCCCCGGCGGTCCCCGAGTGGGGTCGCGGAGGGGTGCGCACCCCCGAGGTGGAGGAGCCAGGGTCCCCGCAGGTGGAGCGGGTGGCGGACGCCGCCATCACGCAGCTCTCCCGCTGGGCGCGGATCCCTGACCTCGAGGAGCGCATCGTGGTGCGGCGCAGCTGGGGCCCCGGGGACTTCGCGGCGGACGTCAACGCGTGGCGCGGATCCATGCTGGGGCCCGGCCACACCCTGCGCCAGTCCGCCGTGTTCCGTCCGGGCGTGAGCGATCCCGGGATCGAGGGGCTGTTCTACGCGGGATCCTCGGTGCGCCCCGGGATCGGCGTGCCCATGTGCCTGATCTCCTCGGAGGTGGTGCGGGATGCCGTCCGCGGGCGTGGCTCGAACTGACGCCCGGGGGAGCTGACGCCGCGGCGTCGGCTCCCGGGCCGCGACCGTTGCCGTGCGCTCACGCGGTACGGGCAGGGGGAGCGTCGCCGTCACGCCGTTGCGGAACCAGCGCATGCCGGTGGTGGCGGGCGAGGACGACGGCGTGGGTGCCTGCCCGGCGCGCTGTGGGCCGCACCCGCGCCGAGCCGGGGCTCAGGACCAGTGGTTCGCGAGCAGCTCCATGGACTGCAGGACGTCCGGCTGGCGGGTGGACAGCGGCGAGATCATGAGTTCGTCCGCGTCCGCGTGGTCCGCGAACCGGCGCAGGTAGTCCACCACGGTGTCCGGGGTGCCGGCGCCCATGTAGCTGAGCATGTGCAGGATCTGGGACGCGGCGGGGGAGGCCATGACCATGTCCATCTCCTCGTCAGTGAACTCGCGCCCGCGCCCCACCATGGCCTTCACGCGTGCCCGCTGGGTGGCCTCGAGCTGGCGGGCCGCATCCTGCGCGTCCTCGGAGACGATCACGTTCACCGCGGCGATCACGTACGGCTCCGCGAGCTGCTCGGAGGGCTGGAACTGGGAGCGGTACGCGGCCACCGCATCCACCAGGGCGTCCGGGGCGAAGTGCGAGGCGAACGCGTAGGGCAGACCGTAGGCCGCGGCGAGCTGCGCTCCGAAGAGTGACGAGCCGAGGATGGTGAGCGGCACGTTCGTGCCCGCACCCGGCACCGCCCGCACGCCGGGGACGATCGACTGGTCCCGCAGGTAGCCCTGCAGCTCCTTGACGTCCTGCGGGAAGTGCTCCGCGGCCTCGGGGGAGCGGCGCAGCGCCTGCAGGGTGCGCGGGTCCGTTCCGGGGGCGCGGCCCAGCCCCAGGTCGATGCGCCCGGGATGCAGCTCCGCGAGGGTGCCGAACTGCTCCGCCACGGTCAGCGGGGAGTGGTTGGGCAGCATCACGCCACCCGAGCCCAGCCGGATCCGTTCGGTGTGGGCCGCCACGTGCGCGATCAGCACGGCCGGGGCGGAGGACGCGATGGTGGGCATGTTGTGGTGCTCGGCGTACCAGACGCGGGAGTAGCCCAGCTTCTCGGCGTGCTGCGCGAGCGTCACGGAGTCCGCGAAGCTCTCACCCACCGACTGGTTCTCCCGCACGGTGGCGAAGTCGATGACGGACAGGGGCAGGGCCATGACGGAACCTTTCCAGACGAAAACTTGCTGTGGAAATAACGTGGCGGGCGGCCGCGGTATTCCAGGGCCGGGGCCCGCGCGGTGGGGCGGCCCCTTCCGTGCCGATGACGGGTGCGGCAGTGACGGCGTCCGCGGGAGGGGCCCCGTGGGGGACGGCCGCCAGGGTGTCCGGGCCGGGGAGGCGGGGTGCGGCGTCGTCCCCGGGTGTCGGACGGGGACTCTAGGCTCGCCCCATGGCCGAGTACGAGCTCGACGAACTGTTCACCGTGCCGCGCGGGCCCGCCGTGCTCGCGCCCGGGGCCGTGCACGTCCCGGACTGGCTGGACCCTGCCCGCCAGCAGGAGCTGGTCACGCAGTGCCGTGCCTGGGTGCGGGCCGCGCCCATGACGCACCACGTGATGCCCGGCGGTGGGCGGATGTCCGTGCAGTCGGTCATGCTCGGCGCGGGCGGCGTGGACTACCGCTACGGTGCGTCCGCGGGGCGGCGGCTGCTGGAGCTGCCGGACTGGCTCGTGGAGCTCGGCCGCCGGGCGGTCGCGGACGCGTACGGCACGGAGGACGCCCCCGCGGCAGTGGACCCGGGGTTCGACGGTGCTCGCCGGGTGGCGCAGGAGCACCGCCCCGACTCCGCGCTGGTCAACTTCTACGACGACGCGGCGCACATGGGCATGCACCAGGACCGGGACGAGTTCTCCGCCGCGCCCATCGTCTCGCTGTCCCTCGGGGACACGTGCGTGTTCCGCCTGGGCAACACCGAGACCCGCACGGCGCCGTACCAGGACGTGGAGCTGCGCTCGGGGGACCTGTTCGTGTTCGGGGGGCCCTCGCGCTATGCGTTCCACGGCGTACCAAGGGTGCTTCCTGGCACCGGGGGCCGCAGGCTCGGGCTGCGCCAGGGCGGGCGGCTCAACATCACGCTGCGGATGACGGGCGGACGCGGCGCCGGGGCTCGGTGACGGTGTTCGGCGGCGGTGCGTGCCCGGTGGCGGTGCGGGCTCGCTGTCCCCGTGTGCCCACGTGAACTGCAGCGCCGCTGCGCCCGCAGGCGGGGCACACCCCGGGGAACCGCCGGCCCTGCGCACGGGGTGGGTCGGTGGAACACTGGGGCCATGGAGATCGAGCCCGTGGACAGCCATCCCAGCGAGACGCAGGTGGAGCGCTACCGACGCCTGGCCGCCGAGCACGCCTCGGGAGTGGGTGTGGTCTGCTCGCGCTACCGCGGCAAGGACCACGCGATCACCGTGACGGCGTTCGCGGACGTCTCCTACGACCCGCCCACCATGCTCGTGTGCCTGTACGACATGGGGCGGATGTGCGAGGCCGTGGCGGCCTCCGGGTCCTGGACGCTCTCGCTGCTGAGCGCGGGGCAGCGTTCGGTGGCCAACTGGCTCGCGAGTCCCGGCAACCCCGTGGACGGGCTGCTGGACTCCGTGCCGTTCCACCGCACCGAGCGCTCCGGGACGCCGGTGCTCGACGGGTGCCTGAGCTGGTTCGAGCTGGACACCGTGTCCACCCACACGGCCGCCACGCACCTGGTGGTGGTCGGGAGGGTCACCGCCATGGGAAGGGGCGAGGGCACGGCCGCCACCTCTCGTCCGCTCGTCCACTACGCGAGGGAGTACAAGAGCATCGGATGACATGGAATCGACCGAGCCCCGGTGCGGCGCCGGGAGCGGCTGGGTATCCGGTCTGCCGGGTGGTTGTGAGTGGCGCGCGGCTCCCCGCAGCCCCAGTTGCGGGGTATCTGTGGGCTCAACGGTGGAGTTGCAGGTGCGAATCTGTCCCCCACTGTGACGTCCGTTTGCCCCGTGTGGACCAGAATGTGGACCTCGGAACCGTGCCCCGCTCGGGCGATTCCTGGCAGGATCGAAGCGTAGTGGGAGAGCGAGGACCGGGCCGTGGACCCCGGAGCAGCAGCCGTGGGAGAGGACCAGATGATGCCGCACCGTGCCAGTAGCGAGACCCGCCACAACGCCGTGACCGTTGAGCGGGGCGCGCTCGCGGAGGGCGTGCCGGAGACGGGTGGGGAGGCGGAGCGGGTGGCCGCGCAGGCCGTGGACCTGGTGGCCCCCACGGAAGCGCTCCACAGCGACCCCCGGCTCACGGAGGGCTTCAAGTCGGCCTTCGGGCAGCACCCGGCGGGCATCGCCATCATCACCGTGGCCGGCCCGGAGGGGCCGGTGGGGCTCACGGCGTCCTCCGTTTCCTCCATCTCCGCGGATCCGCCCATCCTGGGCTTCTCGCTGCAGGCCAAGCGCGGCTCGGCCGCCGTCGTGGCCACCGCGGACTCCTTCGTGGTGCACTTCCTGGACTCCGACAACGTGGAGCTCGCCCGCTCTTTTGCCATCTCCGGCGCACCCCGCTTCGGCGCGGACATGGACTGGGACACCCTGCCCACGGGTGAACCGCGGCTTCTGGGGGTGCGTCGGGTGCTCCGAGCCGTTCCCCTCGCACGCATCAAGGCCGGACCCGCGCTGGTGTTCAACGCCGCTGTGGTGGACGTCCTGGGGGAGGGGGGCTCCGGCAGTCCTCTGGTCTACCACCAGCGCCAGTTCCACGGTCTGAGCCACAACTCGGTGCTGGACCTCCCGCTCTGAGTAACGGCTGAGCTCTCGGGGGAGCGGGCCTGGAGCTGGGGTCGGGAGCGGCGGGGACACGGTTGCGGGCCGGTCTCCACGTCGAGGGGGAGCAGGCGGCCCGGGTAGGCAGTAAAAGTTTCCGAAGAACATGTTGACGCGTCACGCTAATGGCCGTATATTAGTTTCCGAAGCAAGCACCTGGGCGGTGCGGAGCCGCCCCCCACCACCAAGCTGAGGAGCAGATCATGAGCACTCTCGACGGAATGACCACCGGCACCTGGACCCTGGATCCCGCCCACACCGAGGTCGGGTTCTCCGTCCGCCACGCCGGCATCTCCAAGGTGCGCGGGGTGTTCGGCACCGTGTCCGGTGAGCTCACGGTGACCGAGGACGCCTCCCGCTCCACGGGTCTGGTGAGCATCGACGTGGCCTCCGTGGACACCAAGAACGAGGGCCGTGACAACCACGTGCGCTCCGCGGAGTTCTTCGACGTGGAGAACCACCCCGAGATGACCTACCAGATCACGGGCCTGGACCTCACGGACGGGGAGGGCACGGTGTCCGGCACGCTCACCCTGCGCGGGGTCTCCCGCGAGGTCACGCTGGACACCGAGTTCAACGGGGTGGCCGTGGACGCCTTCGGCACCACCCGTGCCGGGTTCACCGCCGCCACCACCATCTCCCGGAAGGAGTTCGGCATCACCTGGAACGCCGCGCTCGCGGCCGGCGGCGTGATGGTCTCGGACAAGGTGCGCATCGACCTGGACGTGGAGTTCACCGCTCCCGGTTCCCAGCACTGAGCCCCTGCCGCGCACACGGAGGCCCCCGCCGCACGGCGGGGGCCTCCGTGTGCGTCAGCGCAGCGACTGGGCGATGAAGTAGACCACCGGCACCAGCACGAGCCCCAGCAGGGCGAGCCTTCGCACGCGCACCTCCAGGCGCGCGGGATTGATGTGGTGCTTCCCGTCCGGGGTGTCCGCCGCGGGGCGGCGTGCGGCGTCGTCCGCCACGGGGCCCGGTGCGGACGGGGCGGTCGCGCACGAGCCGTCGGCACCCAGAGGACGGTCCGCGCCCTCGGAGCGGTCCGTTCGGCGCGCAACGCCGCGGGCGGCGTCGTCCGCTGCCGCGGAACCGGGTGGGGTGGACGGGTCCGGGCGCGGTTCGCCCTGCGGAGTGCTCACGGGGTCTCCTGACGGGAGCGGGCGGGGCCGGGAAGGAGGCTCAACGCCATCGCGTGGTCATGATGAGCCCGGCGAGCATGAAGCCCAGCCCGATGAACAGGTTCCACTGGCCGATCCCCGGGATGGGGACCACGCCCTGGAACAGGTAGAACGTGATGATCCACAGCAGGCCCACGATCATGAGCCCGATCATCACGATCTTGTACCACAGCGGGGTGGGCTGGTAGTCCGTGGCGCGGCGCTCGCGCTCCTCCGCCTTGGCGGCCCGCTCGGCCCTGCGCTGCGCCTGGCGTTCGCGCTTGCGCTGCTGCTTGAGCTCCATGGGGGTCGGCTCGGACTCCGGGCTGTCCGACGCCGTGGTGTCCCCGGCGTGCGCCGCGCTGCGAGCGGTGCCCGCCGTGGTCCCTGTCGTCGACGACGCCGCAGCGGCTCCTGCTCCCGCGGCTCCTCGCGGGGCGCGGCCCTTGGCGCGGCGGCCGACGGCCTGGTGCGTGCCGCTGGCCGCGGTGGTGGCGCCCTCCGTGGTGTCCTCGACCGTGGTGTCCTCGGCGCGGGAGCCATGGGCCCCTGTGGCGGCTGCAGAATCACCGCCGACGAGCTCGGTGTCGGTCACGGCATCGCGGGCGGCCACGGAGGAGGACCCCGCGTTGCGCGCCGCGGCGCGCTCGAAGGAGGCGGCCGCGCTGTTGCGGGGGAGGATCTCTGCGGCCAGTGCCGCGAGTTCGCGGTCCCGCTCCGTGAGGGTGAACTGCTGAGCGTCCTCCTGCGCGTCACGGGGCCTGCCGAAGCGCTTCCTGGGCTGAGACACTGCTGACCATTCCTCCTGCTGCGTGGGCGCGGGACCCGGTGCGCACCGGGTCCCGCGCCCACGCAGCAG
>NZ_PHOA01000065.1 GCF_003687455.1 Kocuria tytonicola
CCTGAGAGCACCTGTGAGTACCTGGGTGCCTGGGCGCCGGGGGATGCGGGAAACTCCGCGCGGGGGTCGTTCCGGTGGGCCTGGTCCTGGTGGCGCTGGGTGTCCTCGGTCATGGACCCATTGTGGCGGACGCGATCTCAGGGGCGGGCGTCGGGCGTGCAGTCCCCCACCAGGCGTGCAGGCACCCATGTCATTCGAGCGTCCTCACGTCCAGGCACCCCGGCACCCAGGCACCCAGGTACTCACAGGTGCTCTCAGGCGCGGGACTCGACCACCGCGCGGGCCAGCAGCAGGTCCACGGGGCGGGTGATCTTGAACGACTCCGCGTGCCCGGCCACGAGGTCCACCGGGTGCTCCGGGGCATAGCGCTCCACGAGGCTGGCGTCGTCCGTGATGCCCTCCGGGTCCCGATCCTGAGCCACGGCCCTGTGCGCCGCGTGCCCACGCGGAACCCCGGGACCGGCTGGTCCCGCGGGACCCGGGCCCTGGACACCCTCCTTCGCAGGGTTCGAGGGGGCAGGGCCGCTCAGCAGACCCGCCGCCGCATTGACCCGCTCCAGCAGCTCCCGTTCGAAGCCCTGGGGAGTCTGCACGGCCCGCAGTGCGGAACGGTCCACGGTTCCCGCGCTGCGGCCCTCGGAGTCCACTCCCCGCACGGTGTCCGTCACCTCGGTCACGGGCACCACGGCGCGGGAGCCGGCGGACAGCGCGGTGACCACGCGCTCGAAGACGGCGGGCGGGGTGAGGCAGCGAGCGGCGTCGTGCACCAGAACGTGCGTGGTGCGCCCCGGCAGTGCGGCGAGGGCGCGGGCCACCGACTGGGCACGTGTGGCTCCCCCGGTGACGGCTGCGGCGCCCATCCCGCGGGCCACGGCGCTGAGCTCGGTGTCCCCCGCGGGAACGGTGACCACCACGCTCGCCGCGGGCAGGGCCTCACGGACCGTGCCGAGCGCCCACTCCAGGAGGGTCCGCCCAGCCACGGGAACCAGGGCCTTGGGCATGCCGTACCCCAGCCGGGTGCCGGAACCGGCGGCCACGACCACGACCGCGAGCCCGTCCACCGTGGACGGGCTCGCGGTCTCGTGACGAGTCATGGTGAGCACTGGGCTCGGCGCGCGACGGTGGTCAGTCGGCGGAGAGGATGTCGTCGAGGCGCTTCTCCGCCTCTTCCTCGTCGATCTTCTTGGCCAGGGCCAGTTCGGACGTGAGGATCTGACGGGCCTTGGTCAGCATGCGCTTCTCGCCGGCGGATAGTCCCTTGCCGCGATCACGGCGCCACAGGTCGCGCACGACCTCGGCGACCTTGAGGACATCCCCGGACGCCAGCTTCTCGAGGTTGGCCTTGTAGCGGCGGGACCAGTTGGACGCCTCCTCGGCGTCCTGGGCCTGCAGCACGGCGATGACCTGCTTGAGGCCGTCCTCGTCCACAACGTCCCGCACACCCACGAGGTCCACGTTCTCCGCCGGGACCTCGATCATGAGGTCCCCCTGGGTGACCTTGAGCCGGAGATACATCTTCTCCTCGCCCTTGATGGTGCGAGTCTTGATCTCCTCGATGGTCGCGGCACCGTGGTGCGGATAAACGACCGTTTCGCCAACCTCGAAAACCATGCACAAACCCCTTTCAGCCCGCCAAGTCTACCACGGTGTATGATGCCCGATTCCTTGCTCCCCGGCTCGGGAAGTGTGCCCGCAGCGCCCTCGACGACGCCGCCGGGCCCCTCCCGGCGCCGCCCGCCAGCCCCTCGCGCCAGGCACGAACGCGCGCCATGAGAGGCGCGGGGATGCAGACGATCCGTGGCCAAACGGATAGACTCGTGGCAGTTTGTGTCCCACCACCAGAGAGCCCGAGGAGTTCGCGCCGTGAAGAACGCCGCCCACAAGAAGTTGCAGCAGCTCGGACTGGGTGCGGCAGCGCTTGCAGTCCTGACCGGCGTGAGCGGGTGCGCGTACATCAGCCCTCAGGCCACCACGGACAGCTTCGCCCCTGCGGACGGGGTGCAGATGGACCTCGGTGACGTGAAGCTGCGCAACGTGCTCGTGGTTGCCGAGGACGCGAAGTCCCAGGGCCGCGTGCTGGGCACCGTGATCAACGACGGCGACAGCGCCCAGACCGTCACCATGGACGCGGACGGCGCCAAGGCCACCATCGAGGTCCCCGCCAACAAGGAGGTCGTGCTGGAGAAGTCCAAGCCCGTCGTCCTCGAGCACGCCGGTGCTGAACCCGGTCTGATGGTGGACACCACGTTCACCGCGGGTGGCAAGGACAGCACCGTGTCGGTCCCCGTGCTGGACCACACCTACCCGCGCTACGCGTCCTTCGTCCCGGGCGGGGCACCCACCACGCCCGCCAACCCCTCGAACACGAAGGCTCCCGAGGGCCACGGCGAGCACGCCGAGGGCGGCCACTGATTCCTGGAACCTCCCGCAGAAGGGGGACCGCATCCACCACGGATGCGGTCCCCCTTCTGCATGGGCTCTGCCTCTCCGTGGGCGCGGCTCCTCCCTACGCGCGGCGCCGGTGCACGGGCGGCCGCCCCGCGACCACGTTGGCGGGCGACGCCGCCCGGCCGGGCGGCGGCGGGCGGCGGTGCCGAACCGGGCCGTTTCCCGCTCAGGGCTCGAACTTGTAGCCCAGTCCCCGCACCGTGACGATGTGCTGGGGCGCGGAGGGGTCCGGCTCCACCTTGGAGCGCAGCCGCTTGACGTGCACGTCCAGGGTCTTGGTGTCCCCCACGTAGTCCGAGCCCCACACCCGGTCGATGAGCTGACCGCGGGTGAGCACACGCCCCGCGTTGCGCAGCAGCATCTCCAGCAGCTCGAACTCCTTGAGCGGCATGGCCACCGGCTCGCCGGACACGTGCACCACGTGGCGCTCCACGTCCATGCGCACCGGGCCGGCCGACACCGTGGCGGTGATGAGCTCCTCGGGCTCGGAGCGGCGGCGCAGCACCGCACGGATGCGGGCCACGAGCTCCCGCGAAGAGTACGGCTTGGTCACGTAGTCGTCCGCGCCGAGCTCGAGGCCCAGAACCTTGTCGATCTCCGCGTCCTTGGCCGTGAGCATGATGATCGGCACGTTGGAGCGCTGCCGGATCTGCTTGCACACCTCCGTGCCGGACTGCCCGGGAAGCATGAGGTCCAGCAGCACGAGGTCCGCACCGGAGCGGTCGAACTCCGTGACGGCACTGATCCCGTCCGCCACCACGGCGACGTCGAAGCCCTCCCGGCCCAGCAGGTAGGCCAACGGGTCGCTCAGGGACTCCTCGTCCTCGACCATGAGAATCTGGGTCACGCGCGCTCCTCCACTTGATGGTGACGCTGGGCGCCGCGTGACCGCGGCGGCTCCGGCTGGTCTTCCGGGTCCTCCATGGCCGGCAGCACGAGGGTGAACGTGGAGCCCCGCCCCGGCTGGGACCACACGGACACCTCCCCGCCGTGCTGCGCCATCACGTGCTTGACGATGCTCAGGCCCAGCCCGGTCCCCCCGGTCTGGCGCGAACGGGCGCTGTCCACCCGGTAGAAGCGCTCGAAGATCCGGTCCTGCTCGGTCTCGGGGATGCCCGGGCCCTGGTCCGTGACGGTGATCTGCACGGTGCCACCGCGCTCCCGCAGTCCCACGCCCACCCGGGTATGCTCCGGGGAGTAGCGCACCGCGTTGTCGATCAGGTTGCGCACGGCCGTGACCAGCATGTCCGGGTCCCCGAACACCGGTGACCCGATCCGTCCGCCCACCTTGATCTCGATGTGCTTCGTCTCCGCCGCCAGCCGGCTGCGGTCCACGGCCTCGCCGACCGCGCGGTGCAGGTCCACGGTGGTGCCCTTGGCCACCACGTCCGTGCCCTGGAGCCGGGAGAGCTCGATGATGTCCTGGACCAGCGCGCTCAGCCGCAGGGACTCCCGCTGCAGGCTCGCGGCGAAGTGCCGCACGGAGTCCTGGTCCTCGGCGGCGTCCTCGATGGCCTCGGAGAGCAGGCTGATGGCCCCCACCGGCGTCTTGAGCTCGTGGGACACGTTGGCCACGAAGTCGTTGCGGATGGACTGCGCGCGCACGATCTCGGTCTGGTCGTCCGCGAGCAGCAGGATGTACTCGTCCGCGATGGTCACGACGCGGATGTCCAGCACGATGGACCCGCGCTGCAGCTGTCCCCGGGTGAGCTCCAGGCGCTTCTCCTCCACCACCCCGTTGCGGCGGGTGCGGCGGACCATGTCCAGCAGCTCCTGGTGCACCACCGTGTGCCCGCGGACCAGGCCGTACGCGTAGGCCGCCGGCGAGGCCCTGACCACGCCGTCCACTGCGTCCACCACCACGTAGGCGAGCCCGAGGGCCGCGAGGATCTCGGCGGTTCCCTCCGGGAGTGTGGGCTCCTGCACGTCCACGAACGCATGACGACGGCGCTGGCTCACCCGCACGGCGACCAGGCCGCTGATGCCCAGCAGGAAGCCGGTGAACCCGGCCAGCAGGGCAATCGTCGTCTCGCTCACGGTGCCAGCTTAGACGCCCCGCTCGGCCGTTCCCCCGCGGCGTGGCCCCGCCCGGGCCCGGTTCAGCCAACGTTCACCTGGGCATGGCGGTTCGTTCACGCCCGGCTGTGAATCTGGTGGGGCGTGTGCGAACTCGTCGTGCCGCTCCCCCCGGTGGCCCCCGAGCCCTGTGAGACGCGTAAGCTACGGGACCAAGAATTGCCCTGAACGAAAGGACGCCCCTGTGCGTAAGGTTTTCCAGGCCGAGCTCCACCAGGTCGGCGAAGAGCTGATCCAGATTGCCACGCTCGTGCAGAACGCACTGAGCAGCGCCCGCACCGCGTTCCTCGACGCCGACATCCAGGTGGCGGAGGAGGTCATCTCCAACGACGCCCGCATCGACTTCCTGCAGAACGACCTCGACGAGCGCTCCATCGACATTCTGGCCCTGCAGGCTCCCGTGGCGTCGGACCTGCGGATGATCGTGGGGGCCCTGCGGATGAGCGCCTCCCTGGAGCGCATGGGAGACCTGGCCCGCCACCTCGCGCAGCTCGCCCGGCTGCGCTTCCCCGAGCCCGTGCTCCCCGAGTCCATGCGGGGTCACTTCGAGCAGATGTTCGACATCGACCTCAAGCTGATCTCCCGCATGATCTCCGTCCTGGAGGACCGGGACATCAGCGAGGCGGACGAGATCTTCGCACTGAAGTCCGAGTTGAACCTCAAGCACCAGCGGGTCTTCGAGATGCTCGCGGACCCGAGCTGGGACTCCTCCGTGCCCACCGCGGTGGACGTCACCCTGGCCTCCCGCTACCTCGAGCGCATCGGGGACCACGGGGTGTCCGTGGCGCGGAAGGTCTCCTACCTCGTGACCGGTGACTGGGCGCCCGCCTCGGACACCCGTCCCACGGGGCACGGCCACATCGGCACCGACGCCGGCGAGTGACCCTCGCCCCCCGGTGTGACGAAACCCCCTGCCGCGCGACAGGGGGTTTCGACGTGCGGGGCGGGTGCTGACTACTTCTTGCCCTGGTTGGCCACGGCCTTGATGGACTCGGCGGCTGCGTCCGGGTCCAGGTAGCGGCCGCCCGGGGTCACGGGCTTGAAGTTCTGGTCCAGCTCGTAGAACAGCGGGATGCCCGTGGGGATGTTGAGCCCGGCGATCTCCTCGTCGGAGATCCCGTCCAGGTGCTTCACCAGGGCGCGCAGCGAGTTGCCGTGCGCCGCCACCAGGACGGTCCTGCCCGCCTTGAGGTCCGGCACGATCTGCTCGTTCCAGTACGGCAGGAAGCGCTCGAGCACGTCCTTGAGGCACTCGGTGCGGGGCAGGTCGGCCACGTCCGCGTAGCGCGGGTCCCCGGCCTGCGACCACTCGGAGGAGTCGTCCAGGGCGGGCGGCGGGGTGTCGTAGGAGCGGCGCCAGGTCATGAACTGCTCCTCGCCGTACTCCTCGCGGATCTCGGCCTTGTTCTTCCCCTGCAGCGCACCGTAGTGGCGCTCGTTTAGGCGCCAGGACCGCTTCACGGGGATCCACAGCCGGTCCGCGGCGTCCAGCGCGAGGTTCGCGGTGTTCATCGCGCGGCGCAGCAGGGACGTGTGCACCACGTCCGGCAGCAGCTGGTTCTCGGCGATCAGTTCGCCGCCCCGCGCGGCCTCGGCACGGCCCTGGTCCGTGAGGGGAACGTCCACCCACCCGGTGAACAGGTTCTTCTCGTTCCACTCGGACTGGCCGTGGCGCAGGAGGATGAGCTTGTGGTTCGCTGAATCGTTAGCCATGCCCCCATTGTCCCACCACCGCGGCCGCGGGGGAACGGGCGACGCGCACCGCCGCGTACAGTGACCGTGTGCCGTCTCAGCCCCGTCCTGTGGGATCCATCACCCGGGGAACCACCAACCCGAACCGGTTGCGCCGCGCGGACCGCTACCTCACGGGCGTGCTCGCCCCGGTGCTGCGACGAGCCCGCGACCCCCTCGTGGTGGACCTCGGGTTCGGTGCCGCTCCGCTGACCACGCTGGAGCTGGCGGACCGCGTCCAGGCCGTGCGCGGCGGCGTCGAGGTCCTGGGGATCGAGATCGATCCCGAGCGCGTGGCCGCCGCCCAGGTGCATGCCCGTCCCGGACTGTCCTTCCGCCGCGGGGGCTTCGAGTTGCCCACGGGCACCCGCTCACCGGTGTTCGTGAGGGCTTTCAACGTCCTGCGGCAGTACCCGGTGGAGGAGGTTCCCGCGGCGTGGCAGCTGGCGTGCTCCCGCCTCGCACCGGACGGCGTGCTCATGGACGGCACGTGCGACGAGATCGGCCGCCTGGCCACGTGGCTGTGCTGCACCGCGCAGGGGCCGCAGACGTTCACCGTGAGCATGCGCCCCGGGGCCTACGAACGCCCCTCGGACGTGGCGGCTCGACTGCCCAAGGTGCTCATCCACCGCAACGTGCCCGGCGAGGCCGTGCACGACTTCCTGGCCGCCGCCGACGCCATCTGGCTGTCGAACGCCCCGCTCTCGCCCTTCGGGGCGCGGCAGCGCTGGATCGCCACGTGCCGGGGCCTGCGCGCCGCCGGGTGGCCGGTGCTGCACGGTCCGCACCGCTGGCGGCTCGGTGAGGTCACCGTGCCGTGGTCCGCGGTGGCACCGCACGAGGGTTGGGACACCCACGACTGAGACCCCGCAGCGGGCTCGGGGCGCCCCCTACCAGTACCCGGGGTTCTTGGACTGACCCGAGACCGCCGGACGGACGTCCGCGAGGTACACGCCCGCGATGGTGGCCGCGATCAGCATCAGCAGCAGCGAGCCGGCTCCCGGAACGCCCAGGCGCACCAGGGACAGCGTGGAGAACACCGCACTGAACACGGTGACCACCGCGGCGCCGCCCGTGAGCGCGAGCCAGAAGGGCTTGGTGCGCTTCCACGCCCGTTCGAACTGCACCGCCGGGCGGCGGACGCAGTCCAGGACCGCGATCAGCGCGAGGACCGCCACCACCAGGGTGACGGCGTAGTCGAGGTAGTTCGCCAGTGCGAGGGCCCACGGATAGGAAGTCACGGGGCCAGTCTACCGATCGACGAGCCGGTCGAGTCCGGCACGCAGGTCCTGCCACAGGTCCTCGACGTTCTCGATGCCCACGGACAGCCGCAGCAGGTTCTCTGGCACGCTGCCCGGCTCGTCGTGGTGGCGTCTGCGCCGTTCCACGAGCGACTCCACCCCGCCGAGGGACGTTGCCGGGGTCCACACGCGCAGGCGCGACACGAGCTCCTCGACCGCGGCGGCGTCGTCGACGTGCGGCACCACCGCGAGCACCGCGCCGAAACCGCCGTGCATCTGGGCCGCCGCACGCTCATGGCCGGGGTCCTCCGGCAGCCCCGGGTAGCGCACCCGCGCCACGGCGGGGTGCCGCTGCAGCCGGTGTGCCAGCTCCGCGGCGCTCGCCATGGAGCGTTCGAGGCGCACGGCGAGGGTGCGGACGCCGCGCAGCGCGAGCCACGCCTCGAACGGGCCGGGGATTCCGCCCTCGAGCGAGCGCTGGGAGTGCAGCCGGTCCCGCAGCGGCTGCGAGGCGCACACCACCGCCCCCATGATCACGTCCGAGTGCCCCGCGAGGTACTTGGTGGCCGAGTGCACCACGAGGTCCGCCCCGAGTGCCAGGGGCTGCTGGAGCAGCGGTGTGGCGAACGTGTTGTCCACCGCGGTGAGCACGGCCCGCTCCCGGGCGCCGCGCAGCAGGGCGGGCAGGTCCGCCACCTCGAGCACGGGGTTGGTGGGACTCTCGATCCAGAGCATGTCCGCGCCGTCGAGAGCCGCAAGGGTGGCCGCGGTGTCCGCGATGTCCACGGTGCGCACGGTGAAGATGCCGCGGTCCTGCCACCGCCGCGCGAGCTGCAGGGTCCCCTGGTAGCTGTGCCGGGGAACCACGAGCGTCCCGCCCACGGGCACGAGGCTCAGCGCCCCGGTGATCGCCGCCATCCCCGACGCGTACGACAGTGCGGGACAGGGTGCTCCCTCGAGCTGCGCGAGGACGTCCTCGAAGGCCTCCCACGTGGGGTTCGTGAGCCGTGCGTAGGAGCGGTCGCCCTCGGCCACGGTGCCCACACCCCGGTAGGTGGACGTCAGCACCACGGGCGGGTTCACGGGGGCGTCGTGCGTGGGCTCGGGGCGGCCGCCGGCCACCACCACGGTGTCTCTGTGCATCCCCCCACACTATCGGCGCGTCGGGCGCCCACCATCTGCTCGGGCGGCCTGCGGGCGCCCTGCTCGGACGCACCGTGCGGTGCGCCCTGCCCACCCCGTGCGCGCCGTGTCGCTGTCGGGGGCGATCGCTACAGTGGGAGGCGTGAATCAAGCAGCACGCGGGGCCCTCATCGTGTTCGAAGGCGGTGACGGCGCCGGGAAGTCCACCCAGGTCACGGCCCTCGCGCACACGCTGCAGGATGCGGGGCACACGGTGACCTGCACGCGGGAACCGGGCGGCACACCCCTCGCCGAGGCAGTGCGCTCGCTCGTCCTGGACCCCACCAACGCCCCCGTCTCACCGGCCACGGAGGCGCTGCTCTTCGCCTCGGCGCGCGCGGACCACGTGGCCCGGCTGATCCACCCCGCCCTCGAACGGGGCGAGATCGTGCTCTGCGACCGCTTCGTGGACTCCTCCGCGGCGTACCAGGGCGCGGGGCGCGGGCTCGGGACGGCCGCGGTCCGCGGCCTCAACGAGTGGGCGCTGCAGGGGCTCGTGCCGGACCTCACCGTCCTGCTGGACGTGGACCACGCCACCGCCGAGTCCCGGCGCCGCTCCCGCGGGGTTGCGGCGGACCGCATGGAGTCCGAGGCCGCGGCCTTCCACGAGGCCGTGAACGCCGCCTTCCGCGACCTCGCGGAGCTCGCCCCCTCCCGCTACCTCGTGCTGGACGCCGCGGCACCTGCCGAGGACATCACCCGCGCGGTGCTGCAGCGCGTGTCCGCTCTGGTCCCGGCTCCCCCGGAGGCTGCACGGTGAGCGTCTGGGACGAGGTGGTCGGTCAGCCGCGCGTGGTGGAGCAGCTGCAGCGCGCCGCACGGGACAACGAACCCACCCACGCCTGGCTCTTCACCGGCCCGCCGGGCTCGGGGCGCTCCACCGCGGCCCGCGCGCTCGCGGCCGCCCTGCTGTGCGAGCACGGCACGGGCTGCGGCCAGTGCCACGCGTGCCGCACCGCATTCGCCGGGACTCACGCGGACGTCACCAACTTCGTCACGGAGAACCCCCAGATCAGCATCGAGGAGGCCCGCGAGCTCGTGGTGCGGGCCCAGGACCGCCCCTCCGTCGGTTCGTGGCGCGTGATGATCGTGGAGGACGCCGACCGCATGACGGAGCGCACCTCCAACGTGATGCTGAAGAGCATCGAGGAGCCTCCCCCGCACACCATCTGGCTGCTGTGCGCGCCCTCCCCCATGGACGTGCTCGTGACCATCCGCTCCCGCTGCCGCGCGGTGACCCTCAAGGTGCCGTCCCCGGAGGACGTCGCCCGCCTGCTGGTGGCCCGCCACGGTGTCAGCGAGCAGCGCGCCGTGGAGTGCGCGCGGCTCGCACAGTGCCACGTGGGGGTGGCCACGCGCCTCGCGCTGTACGACGACGCCCGCACGCGCCGCCAGGAGGTCGTCTCCCTCCCGCTGTCCATGCGGGGCGTGACCCAGGCCGTCCGTGCCGCGGACCGTCTCCACCGCCTGGCCGTGGACGAGTCCGCCGCGGACGCCGAGGCGCGCAACGACGCCGAGCGCGCGCAGCTTCTCGTGTCCATGGGCGCACCCGAGACGGGACGCGTGCCACCCGCCATCCGGGGTGCCCTCAACCGACTGGAAGCGGACCAGAAGCGACGCTCCCGCCGCATCCAGACCGACACCCTGGACCGCTTCCTGATCGACCTCACCACGTTCTACCGGGACGTGCTGAGCGTGCAGCTGGGCACGGGGATGCCGCTGATCAACCTGCACCTGGAGGGGCAGATCCGCGGCTACGCCACCAACACCCCGGCGGAGCAGACCCTGCACAAGATCGACGTGATCAGTGAGACGCGGCGCCGGATCCGCACGAACGTGAGCGCGCAGCTCGCGTTCGAGGCCATGATGGTGTCCATCGTCTGACCCCTCCGAGAGGCCCCCGTGACTTCCTCCCTCCCCCGCCGCGCGGCGGTCCTGCTGTGCGCCGCGGCACTGTCCCTCACCGCCTGCTCGAGCGGGGGCGCTCCCTCCGACCCCGCGGCGAGGGGCACGGCGGACCCGGACGTCACGGCGGGCACGGACACCGCGCTGCAGCGGTACTACACCCAGTCCCCACAGTGGGGTCAGTGCGAGCGGACCTCCGAGGAGCAGGAGTTCCCCCGTGGCCTCGAGTGCGCCGGGATCACGGTTCCCGTGGACTACTCGGACCCGGGGGCCGGTGACACCACCGTGACGATCGCGCGTCTCGAGGCCACCGGTTCCGGTTCCCACGGAGCGCTGTTCCTCAACCCCGGCGGCCCCGGTGGGTCCGGCGTGGACATGATGGCCTCCGCGGAGTACTTCACCTCCCAGCAGACGCGCAGGAACTACGACCTCGTGGGCTTCGACCCCCGAGGGGTGGGCCGCTCCGACGGGATCAGCTGCCTCACCGACCGGGAGATGGACGAGTGGCGCGCCGAGCCCGCCTTCGACCCCCGCAGGGAGTCCCTGGACGACGTCCGCGAGAACTCCCGGGAGATCGGGCAGAAGTGCCACGAGCACTCCTCCGCGGTGGTGTCCCACATGGACACCCAGAGCGTGGCCCGGGACCTGGACGTGCTGCGCGCCGTGGTGCAGCAGCCGACCACCCACTACCTGGGGTTCTCCTACGGAACGGAGATCGGCGCGACCTATGCCCACCTCTTCCCGTCCCGGACCGGCCGGATGGTCCTGGACGGGGCGGTGGACCCCACCCTTGACGACCGGGCCTCGTCCCTGGCCCAGGCCAGGGGCTTCGAGGACAACCTCCGGCACTTCGTGGCGGACTGCCAGCAGACCACCCGGGACTGCGCGGTGGGAGGAAAGGACGTGGACGCCGGAATCCGCCAGATCCAGGACATGCTCGCCACCACCGCCGAGGGGCACGCCAGGGCCTCCGACGGCCGCCCCGTCACAGCGACCAACGCACTGGAGGGCATCCTGGTGCCCCTGTACTCCACCACCGCGTACCCGCAGCTGAACTCGGCGCTGTCCCAGGCCTTCGACGGGAACCTGGACCAGCTCATGGCCTTCTCCGACTCCAACCACGGACGCGGTGCCTCCGGGAAGTACACCTCCAACGTGTCCATGGCCTTCACCGCCGTGAGCTGCCTGGACGCCTCCCCGGAGCGGGTCACCGACGAGCAGATGGGGCAGGCCGCCCGTGAGCTCACCCAGCAGGCCCCGACGTTCGGCCCGTACCTGGGCTACGGTGCCGCCGCGTGCCAGGGGTGGCCCGACAAGCCGGTGACCCCGCTCCCCGGCTACCGGGCGGACGTGGCAACACCCGCCCTCGTGGTCGGAACCACCCACGACCCGGCCACGCCGTACCCGTGGGCGCAGTCCCTCACCGAGCAGCTGGGGGACGCCCGGCTGCTGACCCACGAGGGCTACGGCCACACGGCCTACACCTCCGGTGAGCCGTGCGTGACGGGCGCCGTCGACGACTACCTCCTGGACGGCACCTTGCCCGAGGAGGGGACCACGTGCGGGGCCGGCTGAGCCGCGGATCGCCCCGGCGCTAATTGGTGGTGCCGCGCCGCCATCTGATAATGTTTCGGCGTGCATCTGGGGTCACCGCATCCCGGTCACGCCGCCTTAGCTCAGTCGGTAGAGCGATTCACTCGTAATGAATAGGTCGCCGGTTCGATTCCGGCAGGCGGCTCCACCACGAAACGCCCCGTCACCGCACCGGTGACGGGGCGTTTCGCGTGTTCCGGGGCCTCTCCCCCGCGCGAGAGGTCCGCTCAGTGCGTCCGGGCGCCCGCCTCGGTGCGCCGCGCCCGCTCGTCGGCGGCGTGGGCCTCCGGCTGGGACCGGCGCAGCCAGCGGGTGTGGACACGGAAGTTGATCTCCACCAGCAGCGAGCCCACGGCGGCGATCGCGAGGCCGGCCCAGAGCAGCGAGGCGTGGGGCAGCTCGAACTGGTGGTAGGTGAGCGAGATCGGGATGACCAGCACCAGCAGAAGCCCCGCGTACATCCCCAGGACCAGCGCCAACCGCACCACGTTCAGCGGACGGGCGCCCACGCACAGCACCCACAGCCCCACGAGGACCAGCACCAGGAAGTTGGACGTCTGAAAGGCCTGCGTGCTCGCCGCTGGGTCCAGGGTGCGCTCGTAGTAGTTCAGCGCCACTACGCACAGCGTCACGATGGCCGCGCTCGGCAGGGCGAAGTGCAGCGACCTGCGGAGGTACCCTGGGACGTAGCGGCGGGTGTTCGGGAGCATGGTCAGGATGAAGGACGGGAAGCCGATCATCAGGGCGTCCGCCGTGGAGTACTGCCGGGGCAGGAACGGGAAGGTCCACGCGAGCAGCCCCAGGACCACCCCCATGAACACCGCGAATCCGGTCTTGGTGAGGAACAGGTTGGTCACGCGCTCGATGTTGGCGATGATCTTCCGGCCCTCGCCGAGCACCGCGGGCAGCCGGGAGAACTGGCCGTCCAGCAGCACGAGCCGGGAGACCGCCTTGGTGGCGGGCGCCGCATTGCCCATGGCGATCCCGAGGTCCGCGTGCTTCAGGGCCAGGGCGTCGTTGATGCCGTCCCCGGTCATCGCCACCACGCGCCCGCTCCGCTGCAGACCGGTCACCATGTTCTTCTTCTGGTGGGGCGACACGCGTCCGAACACGCTGTGCTCCAGGGCGGCACGGTGCAGCACCTCGCCGTCCTCCGGCAGCTCGCTCGCGTCCACCGCCCCGTGGGAGACGTCCATCCCGGCCATCCGCGCGGCGGCCGCCACGGTTGCGGGGTTGTCACCCGAGAAGACCTTCAGGTCCACCCCCTGCTCCGTGAAGTACGCCAGGGTCTCCCGGGCGTCCGAGCGCACCTGTTCCCGGAAGGTGATGAGGAACTGGGGGGACTGGTCCGCGGGGAGCTGCTGCGCCGCCCGCGGTGCGGTCCGGGGCCCGCTCGGGTCCTCCATGACCAGGTGCTCCGCGTGGGACAGCACCATGGTCCGCATGCCTGCGGCGGCGAGACGCTGCGCGTGCTCCCTGGCCTCCCGGTGCCGATCGGCGCCCAGCAGCACCTCGGGTGCCCCCAGTATCCACGCGCCCGAGTCCGCGAACTCCACCCCCGAGAAGCGGTTCGCGGAGGAGAACCCCAGCACGGCCACAGGGGGTTCGGGGTGAGGGTGCTCGAAGCCCTCCGCGAGCGCGGCTGCCGTGGGATTGGCGTGCGGATCCGCGCCGAACCACGCGAGTGCCGCGGCGGCGTCGGGCGCCGGGTCGATGACGCCCGCGGCCACGTCCTGGACGGGGTCGCCCGCGGCCTGCGCCCCGGCTGCCCCGGAGACCCCGGGGGAAGCGGGTGCGGCACCTCGGACGTCCACGCCGCCGCGGACGACGCCGCCCGGTCCGGTCCCGCTCTCAGGGGCTCCCGTGGCCCGGGGTGCGCTCAGGGCCACGGGGGCGGCGGGAACGAG
>NZ_PHOA01000066.1 GCF_003687455.1 Kocuria tytonicola
TCTTGCGTCGGCAGCGTCAGATGTGTATAAGAGCCAGTAGCGGTCCAGCCCGCGCAGGGCCTTCTCGAGCCGGGTCAGGTCCTTGGGGCGGAACGATGCGTGGTCCAGGTGCGACGACGCCGCGGAGCCGGGGGCCACGTCCAGCACGGGCCGCCGCGGCCTGCGGGCGTCGTCGGGTGCCCACTCGCGCACGGCGGCCTTCGCGGAGTCCGGTGTGATGGGGTGCTCGGTCCAGGGGGAGGGGGCGGCCACCTGGGCCAGGGCCCCCCTGCGCGGGCGGCGCAGCACGCTGCCCACCTCGTGGCCGGCGCGGGCGTGGACACCGAGGGCGGTGGAGGCATCCCCGTGCGGGTCCAGGTCCACCACCAGGGTGGGGACACGCGCTTCGAGTGCCGCGGAGGCCAGACCGAGGACCACGGAGGACTTGCCCACGCCGCCCTTGAGGCTGCTGATGCTGACGATCTGCACGGATCACCCTTCTGTCACCTGAAGTGGGGGCGGTCCGCCGCCCTGTTACATGCTAATGGGTGTATTTCCGCTCGTGGGTGTCCCCTGACATGGGGGCGGTGCGTGCCGCACCGTGCCACGCGGTCGTCGTCCCGGCCCCGTGACACGATCTCCGGACGACGTCCCGGTGAGGCGCCGCTCACGTAAGCTCGGAGCCAGTATCACCTCCTCACCCAGCACACGGCGGCCGCAGCGCCCCGCGTGCGGAAACGGCAGACATGTTCTCCAAGATTTTGGTGGCCAACCGCGGCGAGATCGCGATCCGCGCCTTCCGCGCGGCGTACGAGCTCGGTGCCGGAACCGTGGCCGTGTTCCCCCAGGAAGACCGCAACTCCATCCACCGCCAGAAGGCGGACGAGGCCTACCACATCGGGGAGGAGGGGCATCCCGTCCGCGCCTACCTGGACGTGGCTGAGATCATCCGCGTGGCCAAGGAGGCGGGCGCGGACGCCATCTACCCGGGCTACGGATTCCTCTCCGAGAACCCGGAGCTGGCTCGGGCCGCGGCTGCCGAGGGGATCACGTTCGTGGGCCCGCGTGCGGAGATCCTCGAGCTCGCGGGCAACAAGGTGGAGGCGCTGCGTGCCGCCCGTCGCGCGGGCATCCCCACGCTGGACTCCTCGGACCCCTCCTCGGACAGGGACGAGCTGATCGCCGCCGCGGAGAAGATCGGCTACCCGGTCTTCGTGAAGGCCGTGGCCGGTGGTGGCGGTCGAGGCATGCGCCGCGTGGAGAGCGCCGAGGCGCTGCCGGGCGCCCTGGACGCCGCCATGCGCGAGGCGGACACCGCGTTCGGCGACCCCACCGTGTTCATCGAGCAGGCCGTGCTGCGCCCCCGTCACATCGAGGTGCAGATCCTGGCGGACAACGAGGGCAACATCGTGCACCTCTTCGAGCGGGACTGCTCGCTGCAGCGCCGCCACCAGAAGGTCATCGAGATCGCCCCGGCCCCGCACCTGGACCCCGAGATCCGCGACGCCCTGCACCGGGACGCCGTGAAGTTCGCCAAGGAACTGGGCTACGTCAACGCCGGCACGGTGGAGTTCCTCGTGGACACGGCCGGTGAGCGCGCCGGACAGCACGTGTTCATCGAGATGAACCCGCGCATCCAGGTGGAGCACACCGTGACCGAGGAGATCACGGACGTGGACCTGGTGCAGTCCCAGCTGCGCATCGCCGCCGGGGAGACCCTCGACGACCTCGGCATCCACCAGGAGGACCTGCGGGTGCGCGGCGCGGCGCTGCAGTGCCGCATCACCACGGAGGACCCCGCCAACGACTTCCGCCCGGACGTGGGCAAGGTCAGCGCGTACCGCTCCGCGGGCGGCGCGGGTGTCCGCCTGGACGGCGGCACGCTCTACGCCGGCGCGGAGATCTCCCCGCACTTCGACTCGATGCTCGTGAAGCTCACGTGCCGCGGCCGGGACTACCCCACGGCCGTGCTGCGTGCCCGCCGCGCGCTCGCCGAGTTCCGCATCCGCGGCATCGCCACGAACATCCAGTTCCTGCAGGCCGTGCTGCACAACCCGGACTTCCTGGCCGGGGACGTGGCCACGGACTTCATCGAGAACCACCCGGACCTGCTCAAGGGCAAGGGCTCGGCGGACCGCGGCACGCGCGCGCTGAACTACCTCGCGGACATCACGGTCAACAAGCCCAACGGCGAGCGTGTGAACGGCATCGACCCGCGCGACAAGCTTCCCCACTACCCCGGGGACAAGCGGGACGAGCCCTACCGCAGCCCGTTCGACGGCCCGTCGAAGCACGAGGTGCCCGCGGGCTGGCGCCAGGTGCTGCAGGAGAGGGGACCCGAGGGGTTCGCCCGTGCGCTGCGCGAGTACGAGCCGCTCGCGGTCACGTCCACCACGTTCCGTGACGCCCACCAGTCCCTGCTGGCCACGCGCGTGCGCACCCGCGACCTGCTCGCGGCGGCACCGGCGTACGCGCACCTGCTCCCGGGCCTGCTCTCGGTCGAGGCGTGGGGCGGTGCCACGTACGACGTCGCACTGCGCTTCCTGGGGGAGGACCCCTGGGAGCGACTGCGTCTGCTGCGCGAGGCCATGCCCAACATCCCCATCCAGATGCTGCTGCGGGGACGCAACACGGTGGGCTACACCCCGTACCCGGTGGAGGTCACCAACGCGTTCGTGGCCGAGGCCGCGGAGACCGGTGTGGACATCTTCCGCATCTTCGACGCCCTCAACGACGTGGAGCAGATGCGTCCCGCGATCGAGGCCGTCCGTGCGACCGGCACCGCCGTGGCGGAGGTGGCCCTGTGCTACACGGGCAACCTGCTCGATCCCGAGGAGAGCGTCTACACGCTGGACTACTACCTCGACCTCGCGCAGCAGTGCGTGGACGCGGGCGCCCACATCCTGGCGATCAAGGACATGGCCGGTCTGCTGCGCCCGGAGGCGGCTCGCCGGCTGGTGACCGCCCTGCGTGAACGCTTCGACCTGCCCGTGCACCTGCACACCCACGACACCGCGGGCGGCCAGCTGGCCACCCTCCTGGCGGCGTCGGAGGCCGGTGTGGACGCGGTGGACGCGGCGTCGGCGTCGATGGCGGGGACCACCTCGCAGGTCTCCGGCTCCGCGCTCGTGGCCGCACTCGAGAACACGGAGCGGGACACGACCCTGTCCCTGGACGCGGTCAGCGACATGGAGCCGTACTGGGAGGTGGTGCGCTCCATCTACAAGCCGTTCGAGTCCGGACTCACGGGCCCCACGGGACGCGTGTACCGCCACGAGATCCCGGGCGGGCAGCTCTCCAACCTGCGGCAGCAGGCCATTGCCCTGGGCCTCGGGGAGAAGTTCGAGGCCATCGAGGACATGTACCACGCCGCGGACCAGATGCTCGGCCACCTCGTGAAGGTGACCCCGTCCTCCAAGGTGGTGGGCGACCTCGCCCTGCAGCTCGTGGGCATGGACGTGGACCCGGCCGAGTTCGAGGCGGACCCCCGCAAGTTCGACATCCCGGACTCCGTGATCAACTTCCTCGCCGGTGAACTCGGCACCCCGCCCGCGGGCTGGCCCGAGCCGTTCCGCACGAAGGCGCTGGAGGGGCGCACGGTGAACCTCGCCGACAAGGAGCTCAGCGACGAGGACCGCGCGGGTCTGGACGAGCCCGGCGCCACACGCCGCGCCACGCTGAACCGGCTGCTGTTCCCCGGTCCCACGAAGGAGTTCGAGAGCTCCCGCACGAAGTACGGTGACGTCTCGGTGCTGCACACCCGCGACTTCCTGTACGGCCTGGAGCAGGACCACGAGCACGTCATCTCACTGGGCAAGGGCGTGCGCCTGCTGGTCACCCTGCAGGCGATCTCCGAGCCGGACGAGAAGGGCATGCGCACGGTCATGGTCACCCTCAACGGCCAGCTGCGCCTGCTGGAGGTGCGGGACGAGTCCGTGACGTCCCAGGTGGTGGAGACCGAGAAGGCGGACACGTCCCGGCCCGGTCACGTGGCGGCGCCCTTCGCCGGTGCCGTCACCGTCACGGTCTCCGAGGGGGACACCGTCTCCGCCGGGGACGCTGTGGCCACGATCGAGGCCATGAAGATGGAGGCGTCCATCACCGCGCCCGTCGCGGGCACGGTCTCCCGCGTGGCACTGGCGGACACCGCGCACGTGAGCGGCGGAGACCTCGTGCTGGTGGTCGACCCGCAGTGAGCCACCCCGCCCCGCGTGCCCGCCACGCCGTGGGCTGAACGGACGCCGCCCCAAGCTCCGCGTGCGGGGCGGCGTCCTAGCATGGGGCGCATGCGCTCATTCGATCTGATCATCGTCGGCTCCGGCTCGGGCAACTCCCTGCTCACCGACGAGTACAGGGGCCTGGACGTGGCCATCGTGGAACCCGGTCGCTTCGGCGGCACGTGCCTCAACGTGGGCTGCATCCCCACCAAGATGTACGTGTACCCGGCCACCGTGGCGGAGCAGGCCCGGGACGCCGTCCGGCTGGGGGTGGACGCGAGCATCGACCGCGTGGACTGGCGCGGCATGCGGGACAGGATCTTCGGCCGGATCGACGCGATCTCCGAGGGCGGCCTGCAGTTCCGGGAGTCCCTGGAGAACGTCACGGTCATCCGGGAGTACGTGCACCTCGTGGCGCCGCACGTCCTGGAGACGGACTCCGGTCAGCGGATCACCGCGCCGCGCATCGTGCTCGCCAACGGCTCCCGTGTGCGGCTGCCGGACGTGCCCGGCACGGACCTGCCCGGGGTGCACACCTCGGACACCGTGATGCGCCTGCCCGAGCAGCCCCGGGACGTGGTGGTGGTGGGCGGCGGGTACATTGCCGCCGAGTTCTGCCACGTGTTCCAGGGCCTGGGCTCCTCGGTCACCCAGCTCAACCGCTCCCACCGGCTGCTGCGCGCCCACGACGACACCATTGCCGAGCGGTTCGCACGCGAAGCCGCGCAGCAGTGGGACCTGCAGCTGGGGTGGAGCATCACGGGCATCGAGCGGGCCGCGGACGGGCGGCCCACGGTCGCGGCGCTCGCCACCGACGGGTCGGGGACGCGCTGGGAGCGCACCGCGGACGTGGTGCTGCTGGCCACGGGCCGCACCCCCAACGCGGACACGCTGGACCCGGCGGCAGCGCAGCTGGACGTGACCGACCGCGGTCTGCTGGCCGTGGACGAGCAGCAGCGCGTGCTCTCCCAGGGAGAGCCCGTCGAGGGGCTGTGGGCCCTGGGGGACGTGTGCTCCCCGCACCAGCTCAAGCACGTGGCGAACGCCGAGGCGCGCGTGGTCTCCCACAACGTGGTCCACCCGGAGGACCCCCGCGCCATGGACCACCGGGCCGTGCCGTCCGCGGTGTTCACCGAGCCGCAGATCGCATCTGTGGGCCTGACGGAGCGCGCCGCGCGCGAGTGGGCCCGCGAGCACGGCACGGAGATCACCGTGAAGGAGCAGGACTTCGGGGGCGTGGCCTACGGCTGGGCCATGGAGGACCACGTGGGCATCTGCAAACTGGTCGCGGACTCCCGCACCGGCGAGCTGCTGGGCGCCCACCTGATCGGGCGGGACGCCTCCAACCTGATCCAGCCGCTCGTGCAGGGCATGGCGTTCGGGCTGCGCGTGCACGAGATGGCGCGCGGGCAGTACTGGATCCACCCCGCGCTCGCGGAGGTCGTGGAGAACGCCCTGCTGGGCCTGGACATCCCCGGCCAGCGTCCGGACGCCTCCTGAGACCGCGTCCCGGACGGGACGACGACGCCGCCCGCACCCTGGCACTCCAGGGTGCGGGCGGCGGCGTCGTGGCCAGGGGCGGACGCTCGGGTGGCTACTTCGTGTACATGCCCTCGATCACGTCCGCGAAGTCCTCGGCAACCTTGGCGCGCTTGAGCTTGAGCGACGGGGTCAGGTAGCCGTCGGCCACGGTGAGGTCACGGTCCAGGATCCGGAAGGCCCTGATGCTCTCGGCCCGGGACACCTTGGCGTTGGCGTGGTCCACGATGCGCTGCACGTGTTCGACCACCGCCTCCTCGCGGGAGGCCTCGGCGAGCGTGAGGCCGGGGTCCAGCCCGAGCGTGGGGAGGATCTTCGGCAGCGTCTCGGGGTCCAGGGTGACGAGGGCGGCCACGAACGGGCGGTTGTCCCCGACGGCCATGACCTGTCCCACCGTGGCGGAGGTGCGGATGGGGTCTTCGAGCTGGTTGGGGATCACGTTCTTCCCGCCGGCCGTGACGATGATCTCCTTCTTGCGGCCCGTGACGGTGAGCAGACCCTCGTCGTCCAGGTGGCCGAGGTCCCCGGTGGCGAACCAGCCGTCCCGGAACGCCTCGGCGGTCTTCTCCGGCAGACCGTTGTAGCGCTCGAAGACGTTCACACCGCGCACCAGGATCTCGCCGTCCTCGGCAATGGCCACCTCGTTGCCCGGCATGGGGTGGCCCACGGTGCCGAGCCTGTTGATGCTGGGGACGTTCGCGGAGATGGGTGCGGTGGTCTCGGTGAGCCCGTAGCCCTCCACCACGTACACGCCGATCCCGTTGAAGAAGTGCGCCATGTGCTCGCCGAGGGCCGCGCCGCCGGAGACGGCGTAGCGCACCTCCCCGCCCATGGCCTCCCGCAGCGTGGAGTAGACGAGCCTGTCGTAGAGCCGGTGGCGGGCTTCGAGCCACGGCGAGACCCGGCCATTCTGCGAGGCCTTGGACCACGCCGCGGCGGTGGCCACGGCGCGCTCGAAGATGAGCTTCTTCACGGGCGAGGCGGCCTGCGCCTTGAAGCGGGCACCCACCAGGATCTTCTCGAACACCCGCGGCACCGCGAGGATGAACGAGGGCTTGAACCGGGCGAGGTCGTCCATGAGCTGGGAGACGTCCGGGGTGTGCGCCAGGGCGATCCCGGCGTCCAGCGAGGTGACCTCCACGAAACGCGCGAAGACGTGGGCCAGGGGCAGGAACAGCAGGGTGCGCGCACCCTCGTGCATGAGCTCCCCGGCCACCTGGATCGTGTTCTGCGAGCACGCCACGAAGTTGCGGTGGGTGAGCTCGCAGCCCTTGGGCGGGCCGGTGGTGCCGGAGGTGTAGATGAGCGTGGCGGTGTCCTCCAGGCTCACGCCGTCGAACGGGTCCGCGAGGTCCTCCCGGTGGGCACCGGCGGCGACCACGGACTCCAGGGAGACGTCCGGGGTGTCGGTGTCGAACACACGGATGCGCTGCTCGGCGGGGAACGGGGTGATGCGCGCGGCCTCCCGGACGCGCTGCGCGAGCTCTTCCGACTCCACGAAGATCCCGGTGGCTTCGGAGTCCGAGAGGATCCAGGCGATCTGGTCCGGAGAGGA
Source organism: Kocuria tytonicola (assembly GCF_003687455.1). GTDB lineage: Bacteria > Actinomycetota > Actinomycetes > Actinomycetales > Micrococcaceae > Kocuria > Kocuria tytonicola. The sequence continues at coordinate 7,291 of NZ_PHOA01000066.1, forward strand.
CGTGTCGTACACCGGCACGGGCACCGCGCCGAGCCACCACAGGGCGAAGTCCACGAGGGACCACTCGTAGCGGGTGCGGCTCAGGATTCCCACGCGGTCCCCGGGCCGGACGCCCTGCTCGGCCATGCCGCGGGCGAGGCCCACGACCTCGTCCCGGAACTGCCGCGCGGTGACGTCCCGCTCCCGGCCCGCGGTCAGGACCGTGTAGAGCACGAGGTCGGGCTGCTCACGCGCGCGTTCCGCGAGGATGTGGGCGATTCCCGGGTACGGCAGGGGATTGACGAGGGCGGGGGCGCTGACGCGTCTCATGTAAAACCTTCCTGACGAGATTGCGTCTCAGTTTACGGTGTGTGCATCTTCACACCGTGCGGCCAGGTGACACGTCCGCATCATGGGGCGGGGTCGTGCCCGTTCCCGGAGCGTCACGGCGGGCCCGGGAGCTGCCGTGCCGGTGCAGCTGCCACCGGAAGAGCGGACACGACGGGGCCCCGCGGTTCCTGGATCCCGGGTGGGCCGGTGCGCCGGGGCGGCTCACACGACGGCGCCGTCGTCGTCCTCCGGGGGATCGCTCGGCAGGGCGCGGAACACCAGGACGAGCGCGCCCACGAGACCCGCGAGAGCCGCGGTCCACACGAGCCCCGGGAGAGGCCCGGGCAGCAGGGACAGCCCGGTCACGACCACCACCACCGCGAGCACGGCGGACAGGGCCCGCAGCATGGCGGGGGAGATGCCGCCGGTCACGGGGCCGGGATCCGGGTCGTAGACCTCGTCCTCGGGATCCTCCCGCAGCTCCGGGGGAACGTCCTCGACGGGCTGCTCCGCCCCGCGCCACACGACGTCCTCGGCCCACGGGTCCAGATCCTCGTCGTCGCCGGGGATGTCGTCCCACGTGTTGCCGCGGATGATGCTCTCGAAGGGATCGTCCGAGGGCTCGCGCGGCGTCATGCGGGGGCCCCGCCCAGGAAGTCCTCCCCGCGGGAGAGCCGCTGCACCGCGTCCCGCGACATGCGCTCGATCAGCGGGGCGTCGTGGTCCAGCGTGGCCACGTGGTAGCTGTCGGGCAGCGCCACCACCCGCACCGGACCGGACGAGCGCTGGGCCACGAGCTCGGCGGAGTCCCCGGAGACCACGTGGTCCTCGTCGGAGCGGAACACCACGGTGGGCGCCGTGACCGCGGGCAGCGTGCGCACCGTGCGGTGCATCAGCACGTTGAGCTGGGCCACGGCGGCCAGCGGCGTGCGGTCGTACGCGGACTCCAGCGCGGTCTCGCTCCTGATGTCGCTCGCGATCCCGGCCAGCGACGGCACAGCGGGGCTCAGCAGCCTGCTGAAGCGGGCCATCCGGTTGACCAGCGCCAGCGCCGGGTTCACCAGGAGCACCCCGGCCACGTCCCGCCGGGCGGCGGTGTGCAGCGCCAGGGCACCACCCATGGACAGCCCGCACACCACCACGTGCTCGTGGTGGCGCCGCAGCCGCCAGTACTGCTCGTCCACGGCGTCGCGCCACGCCTGCCAGGGCTGCTCGGCGAGATCCTGCCACTGCGTCCCGTGCCCGGGCAGCAGCGGCACGCTCACGCCGGGGTGGGCCCCGGCGCCGTCGACCGCGCCGTGGAGGGCGCGCGCCCAGTCCCGCACCGACGCCGTGGTGGAGGTGAAGCCGTGGAGCACCAGGACACCCACGGAGGAGGTGCCGGGCAGGGTGAGGTGGCCGTGCTGATCCGATGACATGGCGCCATTGTGCCAGCCCCCGCGGGGGAGCATGAGACAATCGGCCGGGGAACGGCCCGGTCAGGGACGCCCTCCACCACACGTTCCGGGCCCTCGCCCGGCGCCCCCGGCAGCGACGAAAGGTCACCCGCTCATGGTGTACATGTTCCTCAGGAACTACGTGGTGGCCCCCGTGGTCAACCTGGTCTGCCGGCCCACCGTGATCGGCCTGGAGCACGTCCCCGCGCACGGCCCCGCGATCCTGGCGAGCAACCACCTCTCCGTGCCGGACACCATCTTCATGCCCGTGGCCGTGCCCCGGCAGGTGTACTTCCTGGCCAAGTCCGAGTACTTCACCACCCCGGGCGTCCGGGGCCGGATCGTGGCCGCGTTCTTCAGGGCGATCAACCAGATCCCCATGGACCGGCGCGGCGGCAGCGCGAGTGCCAAGTCCCTCAGTGCGGGTGGCCAGGCGCTCGCGGAGGGCAAGCTCGTGGGCATCTACCCCGAGGGCACCCGCTCCCCGGACGGGCGCCTCTACCGCGGGAAGGTGGGCGTGGCGCGCCTGGCGCTGGAAACCGGTGCGCCCGTGATCCCCGTGGCGATGATCGGCACGGACAAGATGCAGCCCCTGGGATCGCGGTTCCCGGACCCGCGGCGCGCCCGGATCACCACCATCTTCGGCGCGCCCCTGGACTTCTCCGAGCTGAAGGGCCGGCAGGGCGACCACGCGACCCTGCGGCGCGTCACGGACGAGATCATGGCGGCCATCCAGCAGCTCTCGGGCCAGGAGACCGCGGACGGCTACGCGTCCGAGCACAAGCGCCGTCTGGCGGAGGAGAGGTCCGCCGGTCTCAAGGCGCAGGCGCGGGACGTGGCCCAGGCCACCCGCGAACGCGGGCGCTCCGTCACGGACGCGGTCTCCCAGCAGGCGAGCACGCTCAACGCCAGGCTCCACGGCCGGACGCCGGAGGACACGGATGAGGGTTCCTCGGGGCCCACGTCCTAGACTGGTGGGATGAGTTCCGAGACCCTGCCTGAACAGTTCCGCTCCGTGACGACCCCCTCTCCCAGCGCCGCCGACTACCCCGGCCTGGACGAGTGGCGCGAGCGCAGCATCGGGCAGCACCCGCAGTGGGCGGAGCACCCGGACTTCGCGGACTCCATCCAGGAGCTCAACGCGGTGCCGCCGCTGGTGTTCGCCGGCGAGGTGGACCGGTTGCGCTCCCGGCTGGCCCAGGTGGCCAACGGAGAGGCGTTCTTCCTGCAGGGCGGTGACTGCGCCGAGACCTTCGCGGGCGCCACCGCGGACAAGATCTCCGGCCGGGTCCGCACACTGCTGCAGATGGCGGTGGTCCTCACCTATGGCGCCTCGCTGCCCGTGGTGAAGATGGGCCGGATGGCCGGCCAGTTCTCCAAGCCGCGCTCCTCCAACGAGGAGACCCGGGACGGGGTGACCCTGCCGTCCTTCCGCGGCGAGATGGTCAACGGCTTCGACTTCACCGAGGAGTCCCGGGTCCACGACCCCAAGCGCATGCTGCGCGGCTACCACACTTCCGCCTCCACCCTGAACCTGATCCGGGCGTTCACCCAGGGCGGCTTCGCGGACCTCCGTCGTGTGCACGCCTGGAACATGGGCTTCGCCGCGAACCCCGCCTACGCGCGCTACGAGACGATGGCCCGGGAGATCGACCACGCGGTGAAGTTCATGGCCGCGTGCGGCTCGGACTTCGACGCGCTCAAGACCACCGAGTTCTTCGCGGGCCACGAGGCCCTGCTGCTCGACTACGAGCGGGCACTGACCCGCATCGACTCGCGCACCAACCTGCCGTACGGCACGTCCGCGCACTTCCTGTGGATCGGGGAGCGTACCCGCGACCTCGACGGCGCGCACGTGGACCTGCTGTCCAGGCTGCGCAACCCGATCGGCGTGAAGCTGGGTCCGGGCACCTCGGGCGAGGACGCGCTGCGCCTCATCGACGCCCTGGACCCGGAGCGGGAGCCCGGGCGGCTCACGTTCATCACCCGCATGGGCGCGAAGAACATCCGCGAGAAGTTGCCCCCGGTCATCCGGGCCGTGGAGGAGTCCGGCGCCAAGCCGGTGTGGGTCACGGACCCCATGCACGGCAACACCGTGTCCCTGCCGTCCGGGTACAAGCCCCGCCGGTTCGAGGACGTGGTGGACGAGGTCCGCGGCTTCTTCGAGGTGCACCGTGAGCTCGGCACGTTCCCCGGCGGCATCCACGTGGAGATGACGGGTGACGACGTCGCCGAGTGCCTGGGCGGTTCGGACCCCGTGGCGGAGTCCTCGTTCGCCGAGCGCTACGAGACGCTGTGCGACCCCCGCCTGAACCACATGCAGTCGCTGGAGATCGCCTTCCTCGTGGCGGAGTACCTCTCCGAGCAGAACTGACGCGCCGCGGCGTCGTCGTGCCGCAGCCGGCCCCGACGACGCCGCCCGGCCGGGACCCGCTCACACGACGGTGAGCACCACGGTGGTCCCGTCCTGGCGCTGGCGCACCACGCGGTTGAGGTGGGAGCCCACCGGGGCGTCCACGCGCACGGTGAACCCCTTGTCCTCCAGTTCGGCCCGCGCGGCCTCCACGTCCTGGCCCACGACGGCCGGTGGTTCGCCCTGCGGGGTGCTGACGGCCACGGTGACCTCCACGGACGTGCCCTCGTCCACCTCGCTCCCCGCGGCGGTGGACTGCGAGAGCACCGTGCCCTGCGGCTGGGTGGAGTACTCGTTCGTCACGGCCCCCAGCGTCAGGCCCGCGGCCGAGGCGGCGCCGCGGGCGGTGTCGAGAGAGCTCCCCGTGAGCGCGGGAACCGACACCCGGGCGGGCCCCGAGGAGACCAGCAGGTTGACCTGCTCGATGCCTCGGACCGTGCTGGACTCCGCGGGATCCGTCGCGAGCACGATGCCCTCCGGCGTGTCCCTGCTGGTGGTGGTGCGCACGCCCACGTTGGAGATCCCGGCACCCGCGAGCTCGCGCTCCGCGGACGCCGTGTCCTGACCCGCCACGGGCGGCACGGTGGCGGAGGCCGTGCCCGGCGCGGAGCCCAGCCACCAGCCGAGGAATCCGGCCACGGTCAGCAGCAGCGCGAACACCACCACCGCCAGGGCGACGTGCAGGGGCTGCGGCTGCGGGTTGAGGCGGACCCGGGGTGCGTCGGGGGAGCGGCGGGCGGTGGAACCCGCTCCCGGTCCCACACGGGAGGTCGCGAGGGTCCCGGTGGCGTCGGGGTCGTAGCTCGGCAGGATGGGGGTGCCCCCGCCTGACGTGCCGAGGGCCTCGGTCGCCGCCTCGGCGGGCGTCCCGCCCGGGGCGGAACCCAGCGCCTCCGTCGGCGCGTCCGCGGTGGCCGCCCCCAGTGCCTCCGTCGGTGCGTCGGCGGGGGCGGGGCCCCCGGGGCTGTCCGCGCGAGTGGTTCCCGCGAGCACCTCCGTGGGGGCGCCGCTGAGGGACGGCGGGTCCACGGGATCGGGCAGGGACCGTCGGATGGCGAGCGCCAGGTCCAGGAGCTCGGCGGCGTCGACGGGCCGGTGGCCGGGGTCCCGGGACGTGGCGCGCAGCACGAACTCGTCCAGCGCGGGAGGCGTGCCCGGTGCCGCGCCGCTGGGCGCGGGCACGTCCCGGCTCACGTGCGCGTGCGCCACCTGCAGGGCCGTGCCCGTGTACGGCCGGGACCCCGTGAGCATCTCGTAGGCCATGATCCCCACCGCGTACACGTCGCTGCGCTGGTCCACGGGACCGTCGGCCACGAGCTCCGGGGCGGCGTAGCCCACGGTGCCGAGCACGGTGGAGGTGGCGGTGTGCTCGTCCACGGCGCGGGTGAGACCGAAGTCCGCGACCTTGACCTCCCCGTCCGCGGTGAGCAGCACGTTCTCGGGCTTCACGTCCCGGTGCACGAGGCCGATCCGGTGGGCCCGCGCGAGGCCACGCAGCACGGGGACCAGAAGGTCCAGGACCCGACGTGGGGGCATGGGGGCCTCACGGCCGATCACCTGGCGCAGCGTGGGCCCGTCCACGTACTCGAGCACGAGGTAGAGCACGCCGTCCGCGGTGCGGCCCTGGTCCAGCACCGAGACCACGTGGGGGTCGTGCAGCCGGGCCGCGGACCTCGCCTCGCGCTGGGCCCGTGCCGCGAAGGACGGGTCCTCCGCGATGTGCGGGTGGATGATCTTCAGGGCCACGGGACGTTCGAGGCGTTCGTCCAGGCCCTCGTGAACCGCAGCCGTGCCGCCGCGCGCGATCCTGCGCCCCACCAGGTAGCGGTTCTCGAGCAGGGTTCCCTCGCGGGGGTCGTTCGTGCTGCTACTGGGCAAATTTCCGTTCCTGTGCGCTCACGGCCTTGACGTACGCCTTGGTGTCCGGGTACATACCGTACGTCCGCACGCCGTGCAGACCCTGGTAGTAGGCACCGATGCCGGTGGCCTTGTCCGGCGCCCTGTCCTGCAGCTCCCGGATGACGGCGACGCCCGCGGTGATGTTGTCCTGCGGGTCCAGCAGATCCAGGTCCCGGCCCACCATGGCGGAGGCCCACTGCCCGGCGGACGGGATCACCTGCATGGTGCCCACGGCGTCCGCGGGGGAGACCACGTCGTGGCGGAAGCCCGACTCCTGGGAGGCGTGGGCCAGTGCGAGGGCGGGGTCCACGCCCATGGCGCGGGCGGTCCCGGCCACCATCTCGCGGATCTTCTCGGGGGAGGGGACTGCGCGCCGCTGCAGCTCGGCGTGGTGCCTGTTCGCGGACGCGGTCACCTCCCGGGGGTACTCCCGGCCGGCGAACGTGGTGCCCACGGCGGGCCGCGCGGCCTCCGCGACCGGCTCGCCCGCGGCCCCGTCCTGCGGGGTGGCCTCCGCGCCGGACGACGCCGCCGGGGGCGCGGTGGCGGGTCCGCCCGGCACCGTGAGGGTGCGGCCCGGCCGCAGCACGGAGCCGGCCGAGAGGTCGTTGGCGGACATCAGCTGGGAGACGCTCACCCCGTACCGCTGGGAGAGCTCCCACAGGGTGTCGCCCGGGGCCAC
>NZ_PHOA01000067.1 GCF_003687455.1 Kocuria tytonicola
GACCCTCCTCCCAGGCGGGTTCGCCTATCCTGGATGCCATGACCTTCCCGCCCAGCACCCCGCTCGAGACGTCTGCGCAGCCCCCGGTGACAGGCTCCGGGACGGGTGGCCACGGCGCGGTGGGACCCCGTGCGGCGCGGGCGGCCCGCGGTGGCGGCCGGGCGACGTCGTCCCCCGGACCACGACGCCGCCTGGCCGCGGGCGCCGCGGCGCTCTCGGGCGTGCCCGCCCTCACCGGCTGCGGTTCCACCGTCACCGCGGAGGGCGCACCCCACGCGACCGACCCGGCGTGCGCGTCCGCCATGCTCGCCATGCCCGCCGACGTGAGCGATCTCGAGCAGCGGGAGACCTCGAGCCAGGGCACCACCGCGTACGGGGACCCGTCCGCCATGATCGTGCGCTGCGGCGTGGAGCCCCCCGGGCCCACCACGAACCCCTGCACCTCCGTGAACGGGGTGGACTGGCTGATCTCCGAGGTGCCGGACGAGAAGAACCAGTGGCGCGCCGTGACATACGGCCGCTCCCCCGCCACGGAGGTCCTCTTCGACGGGGACCGCGTCCCGTCCAGCACCGCGCTCGTGGACGCGGGCTCGGCCGTGCAGAACGTGCCGCAGACGGGCAAGTGCCAGTCGGTCAAGGACACGCTGGAGCAGCAGGGTCAGTCCTGAGCACCCACCCGCACCTGCACGCGCGCCCACGAGTTGTTGGCGTAGCCCTTGGGGTTCCACAGCGCGCCCGCTGACTCCGGCTGGCACGCCCCCGTGGTGTCCCACGCGCGGGCCAGCAGCGTGCGGCGCCCGGGGGTGCCGAGCTCGAGCGAGGCCTGCCAGTGCCGCCAGGCCCAGGCAGAGGCGGCCTCCGCCAGGTCGGCCTGCACCCAGGTGGCTCCGCCGTCGCCGCTCACGTCCACGCGGGCGACGCCGCGGTCCTCCCCCGCGTGCGCGTAGCCGCGCACGCGCACGGGCCCCGGGGAGACCCGCTCACCGGGTTCGGGCGTGAGGATGTCACAGTTCAGGGCCACGGGTCCGAGGGAGATCCCGTCCCCCGGCCCGGCGGAGTCCGGATCCGTCTCCGGCGGCAGGAGCCGGTAGGACGTGGCCTGGAACCAGTTCGCGGAGGGGTCCGTGCGCACCGTGATGCGCTCGACCCACTTGACGCTGCGCGCCCCGATCCAGCCGGGGACCACCACTCGCACGGGGCCGCCGTGCACCCGCGGCAGGGGGTCACCGTCCATGGCCCACGCGAGCAGCACCTCGTCCGCGAGCGCCTTCCCGAGGGGCACCGAGCCACCGTAGCGCTGGGGCGGGTCCGCGAGGTCGGAGACGTCGGGGGCCTCGAACTCCACGTGCGCCGCGCCGTCGCGCAGCCCCGCCGAGCGGAGCACGTCCCCGAGCCGGGCGCCGGTCCAGCGCGCGGTGGAGGTGGCTCCGGGGCCCCAGGGGTCCTCACCCGGAATGTCCTCCACGGGGAGGAAGCCGCTGCGCCGGTTGCCCGCGCACTGCAGGGTGGCCACCACCTCGTGGTGCGCGAAGTTCTCCGTCAGCTCGGCCAGCGTGAGGCGGGCCGGGGACTCCACGAGTCCGCCCACCGCCAAGGACCAGGTGCGCTCGTCCACGTCCGGGACGGGGCCGTGGTTGCGCACGTAGAAGGACGCCGCCCCGGTGATCGGTGCGAGCAGGCCTTCCCGCGAGGTCTCGGCGTTGTAGGGGTCGCGCTCGTGCACGATCATCCCGGTCTTGTGCCACATGGCGTTCCTCCCGGTGCGGGTCCCCGCCTCGGGGCGGCTGCGCGTCAGCGTAGACCCACGGGCCGTTCCAGCGCCAGGGTGATCAGCTCGTCGATCAGCGCGCTGTACTCGATGCCCGAGGCCGCCCACATGCGGGGGTACATGGAGATGGGAGTGAACCCGGGCATCGTGTTGATCTCGTTGATGACCACGCGCTCGTCATGGGTCACGAAGAAGTCGCAGCGGGAGAGGCCCTCGCCATCCACGGCGTGGAAGGCCCGCACGGCCTCGCGGCGCAGCGTGTCGATGACCTCCTCCGGCAGCCGCGCCGGGCAGGAGAGCGTGGCGCCGTCGTTCTCCACGTACTTGGCCTCGAAGTCGTAGAGCGCGTGGCCGTGGACCTCGATCTCCCCGGGAAGTGAGGCCCGGGCCTCGTCCGTGCCGTGCCCGCCGAGCACCGCGCACTCGATCTCGCGGCCCTCGATCTCGGCCTCCACCACGAGCTTGAGGTCGTGCTCGCGCGCGCTGGCGATGGCGGCGTCCAGCTGCGAGGGGTCGTCCACGCGGGTGATGCCGAAGGACGAGCCGGCGCGCGCGGGCTTGACGAACACCGGGAACCCCAGCTCGGCCACGCGCTCCCGCACGCCCTGCGGGTCGGTGCGCCACGTCCGGTCGTGCACCACCGTGTAGGGGCCCACCTCCAGCCCCGCGGCCTCGAACGCGAGCTTCATGAAGTGCTTGTCCATCCCGATCGCGGACGCGGCCACACCGCACCCCACGTAGGGCAGGTCCGCGAGCTCCAGCAGACCCTGCAGGGTGCCGTCCTCCCCGAACGGACCGTGGAGCAGGGGGAAGACCGCGTCCACGTGGCGCCCACGGGACAGCGGAGCCCCGTTCTCGGCGGTGTCGTGGATGAGCAGTCGGCTGTCCCCGGTCTGCAGCGGGAGGCTCACGCGGTGCGTTCCCACGGGCAGCTGCGCCATCGGGTGCTCGTCCAGCAGGGCCTCGAGCTCTTCCTGGGAGCACAGGAACCACGCGCCGTCCGTGGAGATGCCCACGCTCACCACGTCCCACCGCTCCCGGTCGATCGCGCGCAGCACGGACCGGGCGGTGATGAGCGAGATGGAGTGCTCGGAGGATCGCCCGCCGAAGACCACGGCGACGCAGGGTTTGCTGCCCTCGGCCGTGGCCTCCGGGTTCTCGTGGCTGGTGCTCATGCGCTGTTCCCTTCGGATCTCAGGTCGCGGCCCAGCAGCCGGGGGGCCAGCTCCTGGACGGGGATGTCGTTGCGCAGCACGCCCACCACGGCTTCCGTGATGGGCATGTCCACGCCGTGGCGGCGGGCCAGCTCCAGCACCGCCGGCGCGGACTTGATGCCCTCGGCGGTCTGGGTCATGGCGTCCTGCACCTGGGCGAGCGTGAGCCCGGACCCCAGGAGCCTGCCGGCCGTGTGGTTGCGGGAGAGGGAGGACGAGCACGTGGCCACGAGGTCCCCCATGCCGGAGAGCCCGGAGAGCGTGGACGTGCGGCCGCCCAGGGCGGTGGCCAGCCGCGTGGTCTCCGCGAGCCCGCGAGTCATCACGGAGGCCCTGGAGTTGTCCCCGTACCCGCGCCCGTCGCAGATGCCCACGCACAGGGCGATCACGTTCTTCACGAGCCCGCCGATCTCCGTGCCCACCACGTCCGTGTTGGTGTAGGGGCGGAAGTAGGGCGCCGCGCAGCAGCGGGCCACCCACGCGGCGGTCTCGTGCTCGGGGGCGGCCACCACCGACGCCGTGGGCTCCTCCCGGGCGATCTCCATGGCCAGGTTCGGCCCGGAGAGCACGCACGTGCGCCGTGCCCACTCCTCGGCCGTCGCTTCCGTGCACTGCCCGAGAACCTCCGCGACCACCTGCGTCATGCGCAGACCCGTCCCCGTCTCCAGCCCCTTGGCCAGGGACAGCACCACGGCGGCCGGTTCGAGGAAGGGTGCAGCCACCACGAGCTGCTCCCGCAGGGACTGGGCGGGAATCGCGGTCACCACGAGCTCGGCACCGCGCAGTGCACTCTCCAGGTCGCTCGAGAACTCCAGGGCCCCCGGAAGCTCCACTCCCGGCAGGTAGCGTTCGTTGCGGCCCTCCCTGGTCAGCGCGGCCATGGACTCGGGGGTGCGCCCCCACAGGCACACGGTGCGCTGCGCGCCCGCGTCCGCGGCGGCGTCGGCCAGGACCTTGGCGAAGGCGGTCCCCCAGGACCCCGCGCCGAGGACCGTGATCCGGCGCGGCTCCTCGCGCGGCGCGCTCACGGGGCCACGCTCCCGCCGGCCGAGCTGGGTTCGTCGCCGGGGTCGGTCTCGCCCGGTGCGCGGGCGGCGTCGTCCTCGGACGCCGCCCCCGCCGTTGCCGCCGCTGCGCCGCCGGACGACGACGCCGCGCGGTCGGCGCGCGGGTCCATCAGGTCCCGGGGGGCGGGCTCGCCGCGCAGCTCACCGAGCAGCTCGGCCACGGCCGCCATGATGACGGTGGTGGCGTGCGCCAGCTCGTTCGCGGTGGGGTGGCCGGGGTGCGCCAGCCCGCCCGGGACGAGGTCCTCGGCGTGCAGGGGCGTCCCCACGACGCCGTGCACGCGCTTGGGCGGGAACGGGTGCGCGGTGCGGTGGCCCTCGGGGTCGCGGTAGAGGATCTCCTGGTCCCCCCAGTGCGCCACGGGCACCACCGGGACGCCCGCCTGCAGCGCGAGCCGCGCGGCGCCGGTGCGTCCGCGCATGGGCCACATGCGCGGGTCCCGGGTGATCGTGCCCTCGGGGTAGACGATGACGGCACCGCCACTGTCCAGCTCCGTGAACGCGGCGTCCAGCGAGTCCTTGGCGCGCGAGGTGCCGCGGTACACCGGCACCTGCCCGATCCGGGACAGCAGCCTGCCCACCACGGGAATCCGGAACAGGGACTCCTTGGCCAGGAAACGCGGCATGATCCCCGCCCTGTAGACCGCGTGGGCCACCACGATGGGATCCAGCTCCGTGAGGTGGTTGGCGGCCACCACGAACCCGCCCGCGGCCGGGAAGTTCTCCGTGCCCCGCCAGTGCGGGACCGCCAGGGAGCGGTAGACGGGGACGATCCCGGCCGCGAGGACCCGGAACGTGGATCGCTGGGATGTTCTGCTCATGCGGGCTTCCACTCCTCCAGGAACGGGGCACGACGGTGCGGGGCGCTGCGCCCCTGGTGACGGCAGGGACTCTCGCCCCCGCGGAGGTCGGCGGCCGCGCTCACCGCTCGTCGATGTCGAAGGTGGCGCCCAGGCCGCTCAGCTTGTCCGTGAAGTGCTCGTAGCCGCGCTTGATCAGCTCCACCCCTGTCACGTGGGAGACGCCCTCCGCGGACAGCGCCGCGATCAGGTGGGAGAAGCCACCCCGGAGGTCCGGGATGTGGATGTCAGTTGCCTGCAGGGGCGTGGGACCGGAGATCACCGCGGAGTGCAGGAAGTTGCGCTGCCCGAAGCGGCACGGTACCGAGCCCAGGCACTCGCGGTGCACCTGGATGACCGCGCCCATGCGGTTCAGTGCCCGGGTGAAGCCGAAGCGGTTCTCGTACACGGTCTCGTGCACGATCGACACGCCCTTGGCCTGGGTCAGCACCACCACCAGCGGCTGCTGCCAGTCGGTCATGAACCCGGGGTGCACGTCCGTCTCCACGATGAGCGGGTTCAGGTCACCGCCCGGGTGGTAGAAGCGGATGCCGTCCTCGCGGATGTCCAGCCCGCCGCCCACCTTCCGGAAGGTGTTGAGGAAGGTCATCATGTCCGCCTGCTTGGCGCCGGCCACGAAGATGTCCCCGCCGGTGGCCAGGGCCGCGGAGCCCCAGGATGCGGCCTCCATGCGGTCCGGCAGCGCGCTGTGCACGTAGCCCTTGAGCTCGGGGACACCCTCGATGCGGATCACACGGTCCGTCTGCACGGTGATGAGCGCGCCCATCTTCTGCAGGATCGCGATCAGGTCCATGATCTCGGGCTCGGTGGCCGCACCCCGGAGCTCGGTGTGGCCCTCGGCGCGGGTGGCGGTGAGCAGCACCTGCTCGGTGGCACCCACGGACGGGTAGGGCAGGTCGATCTTGGCACCCTGCAGTCCGTGCGGGGCGCTCATGCGGATCCCGGACTCGAGCTTCTCCACCTTGGCGCCGAAGTTGCGCAGCACTTCCAGGTGGTAGTTGATGGGCCGGTCCCCGATCCGGCAGCCGCCGAGGTCCGGGATGAAGGCCTCGCCCAGGGCGTGCAGCAGCGGGCCGCACAGCAGGATGGGGATCCGGGAGTCCCCGGCGTGCGCGTCGATGTCCGCGTGACGGGCCCGCGTCACGTTGGTGGGATCGAGCGTGAGGCGGCCCAGGGCGTCGTCGCGCGTGACGTCCACACCGTGCAGGGACAGGAGGCTCGTGACCACCTTGACGTCCTTGATCTCCGGCACGTTGCCCAGCGTGGAGGGGGTGGAGCCGAGCAGGGCGGCGACCATGGCCTTGGGGACGAGGTTCTTGGCGCCGCGAACCGTCACCTGACCCGACAGCGGAACTCCGCCGGTGATGCGCAAAGAAGTCATGACCTACCGATCTGGGGGAAGCGATCTCCCGTGGGCGGAATGCGCACGGGACCTCAGCATTCTACCGGCCCCGAGCGCTTCACGGTCCAGTCGCCGCTCAGGTTCTGGCCGGGAGCGTGGTGGGCTTGAACCCCGGGCGGCGCTGCTCGTACGCCTCGACGTCCTCCTCGTGCTGCAGCGTGAGACCGATGTCGTCCAGGCCCTCCATGAGGCGCCACCGCGTGTAGTCGTCGATCTGGAAGGGCACGGTCACCGCGCCGCACGACACGGTGCGGGACTCGAGGTCCACGGTGAGCTCCACGCCGGGCTGCTCCGCCATGAGCTTCCACAGCAGCTCCACGTCCGACTGCTCCACCTGCGCGGCCAGCAGCCCCTGCTTGCCCGCGTTGCCCCGGAAGATGTCCCCGAACCGGGAGGAGATCACGGCCGTGAACCCGTAGTCCCGCAGAGCCCACACGGCGTGCTCCCGGGAGGAGCCCGTGCCGAAGTCCGAGCCGGCCACCAGCACGGAGGCGTTGCGGTAGGGCTCGCGGTTGAGCACGAACTCGGGGTCCTTGCGCCAGCCCGCGAACAGGGCGTCGTCGAAACCGGTCTTGGTGATGCGCTTGAGGTACACGGCCGGGATGATCTGGTCCGTGTCCACGTTCGAGTGCTTCAGTGGGGCGCCCACTCCGGTGTGGGTGGCGAACTTCTCCATGGTGCTGTCCTTCTCTGCTGCGTCGGTTTCGGGGCGGCGGGCCAGCTACGGGCCGTGCGGCCCCTCGTGCGGGTGGGGCTGCCCCTCGTGCGGGTGGCGCGGGCGCTCAGCCCACGGGTTCGAGGTCGGAGGGAGCACTGAGGGTGCCCCGCACGGCCGTGGCCGCGGCCACCACCGGTGACACCAGGTGGGTGCGTCCGCCCTTGCCCTGGCGGCCCTCGAAGTTCCGGTTGGAGGTGGAGGCGCAGCGCTCCCCCGGGGCCAGCTGGTCCGGGTTCATGCCCAGGCACATCGAGCAGCCCGCGAACCGCCAGTCCGCCCCGAAGTCCGTGAACACGCGGTCCAGGCCCTCGGCCTCGGCCTGCAGCCGGACCTTCGCGGAGCCCGGGACCACCATCATCCGCACGTTCTCGGCCTTGGAGCGGCCCCGGAGGATCTCGGCGGCGGCCCGCAGGTCCTCGATGCGGGAGTTGGTGCACGAGCCCAGGAACACGATGTCCACGGGGATCTGCTTCATGGGCGTCCCGGCTTCCAGACCCATGTACTGCAGGGCGCGGCGGGCGGCGTCCTGGGCGTCCTCCCCCTCGGCCTCCTCCGGGTCCGGGACGGCACGGGACAGCGGCACGCCCTGACCCGGGTTCGTGCCCCACGTGACGAACGGCTCCAGCTCGTCCGCGTCGATGACCACCTCGCGGTCGAACTCGGCGCCCTCGTCCGTGTGCAGGGTGCGCCAGTAGGCCACGGCGGCGTCCCAGTCCTCGCCCTGCGGCGCGTGCGGGCGGCCCTGCACGTAGTCCAGCGTGGTCTGGTCCGGCGCGATCATTCCCGCCCGGGCCCCGGCCTCGATGGACATGTTGCACATGGTCATCCGCGCCTCCATGGACAGCGAGCGGATGGCCGAGCCGCGGTACTCGAGGACGTATCCCTGCCCGCCGCCCGTGCCGATCCTGGCGATCACGGCCAGGATGATGTCCTTGGACGTCACGCCCGGCTTGAGGGTGCCCTCCACGGTGATGGCCATGGTCTTGAACGGGGCCAGCGGCAGGGTCTGGGTGGCCATCACGTGCTCCACCTCGGACGTGCCGATCCCGAACGCGAGCGCCCCGAACGCACCGTGAGTGGAGGTGTGGGAGTCGCCGCACACCACCGTCATCCCCGGCTGCGTCAGCCCGAGCTGGGGGCCAACCACGTGCACGATGCCCTGCTCGGCATCCCCGAGGGAGTGCAGCCGCACGCCGAACTCCTCGCAGTTGCGGCGCAGCGTCTCGATCTGCTTGCGGGAGGTCTCGTCCGCGATGGTCGAGAAGATGTTCTCGGTGGGGGTGTTGTGGTCCTCGGTGGCGATCGTGAGGTCCGTCCGGCGCAGTCCGCGCCCGGCCAGGCGCAGCCCCTCGAACGCCTGGGGGCTCGTGACCTCGTGGAGCAGGTGGAGGTCGATGTAGAGCAGATCGGGCTGCCCGGGTCCGCCGCGGCGGACCAGGTGGTCGTCCCACACCTTCTCCGCCAGGGTCCGCGGTGCGGTGGTGTCCGTGGTGGTGGTCATCTCGTCTCTCCTGCTCGTGCGTCGGCGCCCGGAGTCGGGCACGGGAAGCGCTGTGCGGTCCATGCTCTCCACTGCCCCTCGCCAGTTCCACTCCGCGGACTTGCTTCTCGCATTGTGAGACGGCAGTATCAGAGCATGGACACGACGAACGCGATGGATCCCACCGGCGTGCCCCTGGGCTCGTCCCTGGGCGGACACGGCACGGGCGCACGGCTGCGCGAGGAGTCCACCCACTCCCCCTCCGGCGTGGGTGTCGTGGACAAGGCCGCGCTGATTCTGGACGCCCTCGAGGCCGGCCCGGCCAGCCTGGCGGACCTCGTGGAGGCCACGGGTCTCGCGCGTCCCACCGCGCACCGCCTGGCGGTCGCACTCGCGCACCACCGGTTCGTGGGCCGGGACGTCCAGGGCCGGTTCGTCCTGGGCTCACGTCTCGTGGAGCTCGCCTCCGCCGCGGGTGAGGACCGCCTGATCTCCGCGGCCGCCCCCGTGCTGCTGCAGCTGCGGGACAGCACGGGCGAGTCCTCCCAGGTCTTCCGCCGGCAGGGCGAGTGGCGGGTGTGCGTGGCCTCCGCCGAACGCCCCATCGGGCTGCGTGACACTATCCCCGTGGGCACCCAGCTCTCCATGAAGGCCGGGTCCGCGGCCCAGGTCCTCGTGGCGTGGGAGGACCACGCTCGCCTCATCGAGGGTCTGCAGCACGCACGGTTCTCCGCCACCACGCTCGCCGGCGTCCGACGACGCGGCTGGGCCCAATCCATCGGCGAGCGCGAGTCCGGCATCGCGTCCGTCTCGGCACCCGTGCGCGGCCCGTCCGGGCGCGTGATCGCGGCGGTCTCCATCTCGGGCCCCATCGAGCGGCTGTCCAAGCAGCCCGGTCAGAAGCACGCTGACGTGGTGGTCCAGGCGGCGCGCCAGCTCACGGAGGCCGTGCGGGTCAGCGCGGCCTGACACGGTCCGATCCGGGGCGCATCCCACGTCAGGCGGTCGGCGACGCCGCCCGGTCCAGTGCTGCTGTGAACTCCCGGTGCGCCCGCAGCTCGCGCTCCACAGGAACCTGCACCGTGTCGTGCGCGGTCTCGCGCACGGAGCGCAGCAGGCGGCGTCGGACGGTGCGGGCGCGCACGCGGGAGGCCAGGGACGCGATCACCGCGCCCGTGAGCGCGAGGAACAGCGCGAGCACGACCCCGGCCACGACCATGAGGGTGGGCACCGGCAGCGGGAACCCCTCCACCGTGGGCGGCGGCGGCAGCTGCAGCTGGAAGTAGTCGGCGAGGAAGAGCCCGAGCAGCCACAGCAGGCCCAGCACCGTGACGGCCATGGCGAGCCACTGCAGCACGTCGAACGCGATCCACCACCACGAGGCCCCGCGGGCGGAGAACCGCGTGCGGGCCACTGCCTGGTCCAGGGCGTCCGGCAGGGTCTCCTGGTGGCTGCGGGCCGCCGTGCGCACGCTGCGCCGCCACGGCTCCCCCGCACCTCGGGAGACCTCGTCCGCGAAGCCCCGGACCGCGGAGTCGGCGGAGGCCTTCTGGGAGGCGTTCATGGGAGGCAGGGACGTGCGGTGCACTCCCGGGTCCGAGGTCCTGTCGTGGCTCTCGATGTGCAGCCGCTTCAGGGGGTCCTTCCGGAAGCGCGCGAGCCAGCGCGTGGCGATCCACCCCGTGTGCTTCCCCGCGCGCAGGCGGTAGGAGCGCGCGGCGGCGTCGGCCACCATCTCGACGCCCGCGGCACGGGCGAGGCCCGCGGTCAGCCGCTCGCTCGCATCCCTGTCAATGCCGTGCGGATCACCCTCCCCGGCGGCGTGCGCGAGCTCCGTGGCGGCGTGGACGACGTCCGCCTCGAGGCGCTGACCCGCGGCCGCGCGGCTCGCGGCCACCGAGTGGATCCGGTCCCGCAGCTCGGCGACGCCCTGCCCGGTGAGCGCGGAGACGGCCACCGGAGCGCTCGACCCGGTGGCGGGCAGGCCGTCCTCGGCCACGAGCTCCGCCAGGGACCCCAGCACGGTGGGGACGTCGCGCTCCGCGAGCCGGTCCGCCTGGTTGAGCACCACCATGGTGACCGCCCCGTGGCGCGCGAGCGGCTGGACGAAGTCCTGGTGCAGCACGGCGTCCGCGTACTTCTGCGGGTCCACGACCCACACGACCACGTCCACGAGGCCCACCATGCGCTGCACGATCTGACGGTGCTCCGCCGTCACGGAGTCGAAGTCCGGCAGGTCCAGCAGCACCAGTCCGCCGCTGGCCGTGGAGGCCTTACGACCCCGTCCGGTGGCCACGCTGAGGGCGGGGCCCACCACGCGGCGGTCGGGCACGTCCAACCAGTCGAGCAGGGGCTGGCTGCCCTCCTCCCCCCACACCGCGGCGAGGGGCGCGGAGGTGGTGGGCCGCCGGGCCGCGCTGCGGGCGAGCTCCTGGCCCACCACGGCGTTGAAGAGGCTGGACTTGCCGGAACCGGTGGCCCCGAAGAAGCCCACCACCGTGTGGTCGGCGGACAGTGCGCGGCGCTGGCCCGCCCGGTCCAGGGTCTGCCGGGCCTGGCGCACCACGTCCTCGTCCAGCCGCCCCTCGGCGATCTCGGTGGCCTGCGCCAGGCCGGTGATGCGCTCCGAGAGGGTCACGGTCTCCGTGCGGGAACGGGGGCTCACAGGGCCTCACCCTCCGTGCGCACGCGCTGGGCCGCGGCGTGCAGCTGCTCCGCCGAGGGGTGCTCCCCCAGCTCGTCGATGGTGTCCAGGAACTGCTTCGCCCGGCGGTCGAGCAGTGCCGTGATGCGGGTCTCGAGGTTCTTCCGGGCCTGCTCGCTCATGCGCCGCACGGCGTCCTCGCCGAACACGGCCTCGAGCAGCTTGGTGCCCACCACGCCGGATCCGCCGGCGATGCCCACCTCCAGCCCGGTCAGTCCCCCCGTGGTCGAGAAGACGGCGATCATGAGGATCACGGCCAGGGCGTTGACGCCCAGGGACATGGCCCGGGCCCGCGTGCGCTTGCCCGAACCCTCCTGCTGGATCATGAGCATGACGTCCGACTGCCACGCCCGGATGCTCTCCGCGACCTGCGCGGGGTAGTCCGCCGGCAGCGCCGCCGCATCGCGTCCCGCCAGCAGTACCTGCCCGGCGGGCTCGTCCCGCCACCGGCGTTCCGCCAGCTCCGCGGCCCGCGCGGTGTTCTCCACGACCACGGCCTGCAACCCGGACTCGATGGCCTCTTCCACGCGCACCTCCGGCGCGGGCTGGCCCCTGAAGAACGCCGTCATGCGGTCCCGCACCCGGCCGATCCCTGCCTCCAGCCCGCGGAAGAACTCCCCCGTCCCCACGAAGTCCTGCCAGCGGGCGAGCACCTCGCCGCGCAGCAGCGTGCCGTCCCGGGTGGAGTCCACGATCGCGCGCAGGGCCTCCTCGAAGGACGTGGTGACCTCGCGGCGCAGGTGGTCCTCGGTGCTCTGCTGCGCTGCGACGGCCTCGGCCGTGCGGTCGGTGGTGTCCGCGAGCTCCCGCACGGCCCCGCCGAGCGTGCGGGCCGCGATCTCGGAGCGCGCGTGCGCGTCCGCCCCGAGCTCCGCGAGCCACGAGCGGAGCTCCCCCACGGCCGCGGGCGGGAGCATGCCGAGCTCGTTCAGGGGCGACTCCTGCACCACGAAGACGGGCGCCGCACCGAGCCCTTCCTGGGCCAGCATGCGGCGCAGGTCCTCCTCGATCTCCGCCGCCGACGCCGCCTGCACCCGGTCCAGGACCACGGCCACCGTGATGTCGCGCCCCGCCGCGTTGCGCAGCAGCTGCCACGGCACGGCGTCCGCGTAGCGGTTGGCAGTGGTCACGAACAGCCACAGGTCCGCGGCGGAGAGCAGCTGGGCGGCCAGCGCCCGGTTCTCGTCCGAGATCGAGTCCACGTCCGGGGCGTCGAGGATCGCGAGACCCTCGGGGATGTTCTCGTCCCCGAGCAGCACGAGGGAGCTCGTGTCCTCCACCGGCCCCGCGCCGTCGGCACCGGCCTGCGGGGTCCGGGACGGGTCCGTCAGGGCGCCGCGCACCCGGGCGAGGTGCGGGAGGACGCGCTGGGTGGTGCAGGCCCCGGCATCCCGGGGGTGGTGGATCAGCAGCGGCCGGCGCGTGGTGGGCCGAATGGCCCCGGAGCGGGTGACGGGGTGGCCCACGAGGGCGTTGACCAGTGTGGACTTGCCCGCCCCCGTGGACCCGCCCACCACAGCGAGCAGCGGGGCGTCCAGCGAGCGGACACGGGGCAGGACGTAGTCGTCCAGCTGGGCCACGGCGCGGGCCGCCAGCTCACGCTGCTGCGGCGCGCTGGCGGTGGCCAGCGGGAGCGTCGTGGCCCGGAGCAGCTCACGGGTCTGCTCGAGGGCGTCGATCAACGGCACTGCGGGCGCGTTCTCAGTGTTCACACGGTCATTGTGCCAGCACCTCCGAGGCACGCTGTTTCGGTGCCACGGCCTCGGGGAGGAAGTGGAGGTCGCCAGCCCGCTTCGGAACGGGCAAAGGGCCCGGAGGAGTGCACGTCGGGCTGCGGAAGGCCTGTACGTGGAGGCAGGCCGCGCGGAGGGCACCTCGCCCTGCGACCCGGCCCGTAACGGACTGTGATGTGCACCGGGCATGCGAAAAGCCCCGGCTTCCGTGGAAACCGGAGCTTTCAGCGCGTGACCCCAGCGGGATTCGAACCCGCGTTACCGCCGTGAGAGGGCGGCGTACTAGGCCGCTATACGATGGGGCCGTGTACTTTCAGTGGAGAATCCAGAAGATTTTCTGTGTCCTCCGCGTTGACGCACCAAACAGTAACATCAACACCGTGTCTCACCAATTCGGCATGCGGCCGGTGGTTCGACGTGCTGCGCATGCCTCGGCGTGACCGCTCGATGACAGTGCGACTAGCGCTGGGATACCAGGACTCGAACCTAGAATGACGGTACCAGAAACCGTTGTGTTGCCAATTACACCATATCCCACTGGTTTCGCCGCGCTCCGGGCTGTCCCGGAACTGCCGCGCAACGAGCAGTAACTATACCTTCGTCCGGCCGCGATGCCAAACCCCGCCC
>NZ_PHOA01000068.1 GCF_003687455.1 Kocuria tytonicola
GCAGCTCCTGGACCATGGTCGCCTCGTCCCGCGGGGCCGCGAGGTGCAGTCCGGGCACGATCTGCAGCAGGGCGAGGTCCCACATGCCGTGGTGGCTGGGGCCGTCCGGGCCCGTGACGCCGGCACGCACGCCGTCCTCCACGACCACGACGATCCGGTGGTCGGCTGCGAGACGCACGACCGAGTCTGCGACCGGGAGCACCCAGCGGGGGTCCACGACCGTGGAGGTCACCCCATGGGCGGCCAGGCGTTCGGCCACCTCGAGGGCGGTCACGCACATCGCGCCCACTCCCACGACCAGCACGTCCCGCTGCTCCCCGTGCTCACCGCAGCCCTCGCCGTGGCGGGCGAGCACGTCCACGCCGTCCTCGCAGCGCTGGACCGCGGGGAGGGGAGCACCCACGGCGCCCTTCGGGTAGCGCACCACGGTGGGCGCGTCCGAGACGGCAACGGCCTCGCGCAGCTCCTGGACCATGGTCGCCTCGTCCCGCGGGGCCGCGAGGTGCAGTCCGGGCACGATCTGCAGCAGGGCGAGGTCCCACATGCCGTGGTGGCTGGGGCCGTCCGGGCCCGTGACGCCGGCACGGTCCAGCACCACTGTGACGCCCGCACGGTGCAGGGCGACGTCCATGAGCAGCTGGTCGAAGCCGCGGTTCAGGAAGGTCGCGTACAGGCCCACCACGGGGTGCAGACCCGCGAACGCCATGCCCGCGGCCATGGTCAGGGCGTGCTGCTCCGCGATGCCCACGTCCACCACCCGCTCGGGGTGGGCCAGCTGCATCTTCTGCAGCCCCATGGGGATCAGCATGGCCCCGGTGACGCCCACGACGTCCGGGCGCTCGTCCGCAATGGCCGCGATCTCGTCCCGGAACACGTGCGTCCAGGTGCGCGCCGACGCGGTCCCGGTGGGCTTGCCGGTCTCCGGGTCGATCACGGGCACCGAGTGGAACTGGTCGTTCTCATCCAGGCGGGCCGGGAGGTAGCCGTGGCCCTTCTCGGTGATCGCGTGCACGATCACCGGGCCGCCGAAGTTCCGGGCGTTCGTGAGGGCCTGCTCCATGGCGGCGAGATCGTGGCCGTCCACCGGGCCCACGTACTTCATGCCGAGGTCTTCGAAGATGCCCTGCTGGACCACCACGTCCTTGATGCCCTGCTTCATCCCGTGCAGGCCCCGGTAGACGGCCTGGCCCAGCTGGCCGGACGTGGTCAGCAGGTGCTTGGCTTTCTCGAGCGTCTGCTCGTAGCGCCGGTCCATCCGCACGGCGTCGACTCCCTGCTGGACGCTCGCCTGCAGGTCCTTGAGGTGGTTCGCGAACCCTCCCACGGTGGGGGCGTAGGAGCGGCCGTTGTCGTTGACCACGATCACCACCTTGCGATCACGGTCCGAGGCGATGTTGTTCACGGCCTCCCAGGCCATGCCGCCCGTGAGCGCGCCGTCCCCGATCACCGCCACCGTGTGGCGGTCCTCCTGGCCCGTGAGGGCGTAGCCCCGGGAAATGCCGTCCGCCCAGGACAGGGAGGAGGAGGCGTGGGAGGACTCCACGATGTCGTGCTCGGACTCGGCGCGGGAGGGGTAGCCGGCCAGGCCGCCCTCCTGTCGCAGGGTGGCGAAGTCCTGTCGCCCGGTCACGAGCTTGTGCACGTAGGACTGGTGACCGGTGTCGAAGACCACCGAGTCCCGGGGAGAGGAGAACACGCGGTGCACGGCGAGGGTCAGTTCCACCACGCCGAGGTTCGGGCCCAGGTGACCGCCGGTCGCGGACACGTGGCTGATGAGGAACGCCCGGATCTCGTCCGCGAGCTGCTCCATGGCCGCGGCGTCCAGACCCGCCAGGTCCTCGGGTCCCTCGATGCTCTCCAGAAGCGTCATTGCCTGCTCTTCCGTGGGTGTCACGGCGCCCACCGGCCCGCGCGGAACGGGTGGGAACCCGTCCGGGGTGCGGCGCGGGAGGTGGCGGCGCCCGAATGCTCCGTCCGATCTTACTCGCCCGGGCACGGGGGCCCGCCACTTCTCGGGGGACCGCCGCGCCAGGACCCGCGCCTCCCCCGCGTGCCGCGGCACCGCGGACCGCGCGCACATGTGCCACCGGCCGGTGACCCCTCGGAAGGGGATCACCGGCCGGTGGCGTCAGCGGTGCGTGAGCGCCGCAGGGGCTACTTGGCGATCTGGCGCAGCACGTACTGCAGGATGCCGCCGTTGCGGTAGTAGTCGGCCTCACCCGGGGTGTCGATGCGCAGCACGGCGTCGAACTCCACGGTGGAGCCGTCCTCCTTGGCGGCCGTGACCTTCAGGGTCTTGGGGGTGGTGCCCTCGTTGAGAGCGGTCACCCCTTCGATCGAGAAGGTCTCGGTGCCGTCCAGGCCCAGGGAGTCCGCGGACTCGCCCTCGGGGAACTGCAGGGGCAGCACGCCCATGCCGATCAGGTTGGAGCGGTGGATGCGCTCGTAGGACTGCGCGATCACCGCACGCACACCCAGCAGGGATGTGCCCTTGGCCGCCCAGTCGCGCGAGGAGCCGGAACCGTACTCCTTGCCGCCCAGCACCACCAGGGGCACGCCGGCCTCCTGGTAGTTCATGGCGGCGTCGTACACGGCGGCCTGCGGGCCGCCGTCCTGGGTGAAGTCGCGGGTGAAACCGCCCTCCACGCCGTCCAGGAGCTGGTTCTTGATGCGGATGTTCGCGAACGTGCCGCGGATCATCACCTCGTGGTTGCCACGGCGGGAGCCGTAGGAGTTGAAGTCCTTGCGGGCCACACCGTGCTCGGTGAGGTACTTGCCCGCGGGCGTGTCCGACTTGAAGGAGCCGGCCGGGGAGATGTGGTCCGTGGTCACGGAGTCACCCAGCTTGAGCAGCACGCGGGCGCCCTCGATGTCCTCCACCGGGGTGGTCTCCATGGACATGCCCTCGAAGTACGGTGGCTTGCGCACGTAGGTGGACTCGGGATCCCACTCGAACACGTCACCCGTGGGGGTGTCCAGGTTCTGCCAGCGCTCGTCGCCGTCGAAGATGGTGCCGTACTCGCGGTCGAACATCTCCGTGTCGATGGAGGCGTCGATGATCTTCTGCACCTCGGTGGGGTCCGGCCAGATGTCCTTGAGGAAGACGTCCTCCCCGTTCGAGTCCTGGCCCAGGGGCTCGTTCTCGAAGTCGAAGTCCATGGTGCCGGCCAGGGCGTAGGCGATGACCAGCGGCGGGGACGCCAGGTAGTTCATCTTCACGTCCGGGTTGATGCGGCCCTCGAAGTTGCGGTTGCCGGAGAGCACCGAGGTCACCGCGAGGTCGTTGTCCTGGATGGCCTGGGAGATCTCGGACTCCAGCGGACCGGAGTTGCCGATGCACGTGGTGCAGCCGTAGCCCACGGTGTAGAAGCCGAGCTCCTCCAGTGCGGGGACCAGGCCGGACTTCTCGTAGTACTCGGTGACCACGCGCGAGCCCGGGGCGATCGAGGTCTTGACCCACGGCTTGGCCTTGAGGCCCTTCTCCGTGGCGTTGCGGGCCAGCACGGCCGCGGCCATCATCACCGAGGGGTTGGACGTGTTGGTGCACGAGGTGATCGAGGCGATCGACACGGCGCCGTGGTCCAGCTCGAACTCGCGGCCGTCGGGCATGGTCACGGGCACGGTCTTCTCCGCGCGCTCGCGCAGCTGCTCGGCGGTGGAGTCGCGCGGCTCGTGCTGCGGGTCCTGCTCCTCGGCGGGGTCGTGGGAGGGGGCGTCCGAGGCCGGGAAGGACTCGACCACGTTGGCGTCCACCTCCACGTTCTCGTCCTCCACCACGTAGTTCACGAGGTCCTCGCGGAACTGCTCCTTGGAGTGGGAGAGCTCGATGCGGTCCTGCGGGCGCTTGGGCCCGGAGATGGAGGGGACCACCGTGGAGAGGTCCAGCTCCAGGTACTCGGAGTAGGCCACCTCCTTGGCGGGGTCGTGCCACATGCCCTGTTCCTTGGTGTACGCCTCGATCAGGGCGATCTGCTCCTCGGAACGACCCGTGAGCTCGAGGTAGTCCAGGGTGACCTGGTCGATCGGGAAGATGGCCGCCGTGGAGCCGAACTCCGGGGACATGTTGCCGATCGTGGCGCGGTTGGCCAGCGGCACCGCCGCGACGCCCTCGCCGTAGAACTCCACGAACTTGCCCACCACACCGTGCGCGCGCAGCATCTCGGTGATCGTCAGCACCACGTCGGTGGCGGTGGCACCGGAGGGGATCTCGCCGGTGAGCTTGAAGCCCACCACGCGCGGGATGAGCATGGAGATGGGCTGGCCCAGCATGGCCGCCTCGGCCTCGATGCCACCAACGCCCCAACCGAGAACGCCGATGCCGTTCTCCATGGTGGTGTGGGAGTCGGTGCCCACGCAGGTGTCCGGGTAGGCCCGCAGGGCGCCGTCCACCTCACGGGTCATGACCACGCGGGCCAGGTTCTCGATGTTGACCTGGTGGACGATGCCCATTCCGGGCGGGACCACCTTGAAGTCGTCGAACGCGGTCTGGCCCCAGCGCAGGAACTGGTAGCGCTCACCGTTGCGCTCGTACTCGATGTCCATGTTGCGCTCGATGGCGTCCGCTGAGCCGAAGGCGTCGATCTGCACGGAGTGGTCGATGACCAGCTCGGCGGGGGCCAGCGGGTTCACGCGGGAGGGGTCGCCGCCGAGGTCCGCCACGGCCTCGCGCATGGTGGCGAGGTCCACGATGCAGGGCACGCCGGTGAAGTCCTGCATGATCACGCGGCCAGGGGTGAACTGGATCTCCGTGTCGGGCTGGGCGTTCGGGTCCCAGGACCCCAGGGCCTCGATGTGCTTGCTCGTCACGTTCGCACCGTCCTCGGTGCGCAGCAGGTTCTCGAGCAGGACCTTCAGGCTGTAGGGAAGCTTCTGTGCTCCCTCCACGACGTTCAGTCGGAAAATTTCGTAGTCGGTGCCCTTGACGTTGAGAACGCCCTTGGCTCCAAAGCTGTCCACAGTCATGGTGTGGAACTCCTCTCGCCACCGTTGGTTGCGTTCGCCACGTGCGGCGCACACAGGTGCCCCCGCACGCACGGAACGGTCCCTGCCAGTGTAGCCCGTGGCAGGTCTACCGCTCGGTAATCACGCGAGCCCGATCACCCGTGCCTGTGTCCCGGCTCACGTGGCGCGCGCTCAGGAGTCCCTGCCCAGCAGCGCCACGGCCTCCACGTGGTGGGTGTTCGGATACAGGTCGAACGCCTCCACCCGGTCGATCCGCCAGCCCCGGCGGCGCAGCCGCCCGAGGTCCCGCCCCAGTGCGGCCGGATCGCACGCGACGTAGACGATCGCCCGGGGGCCCGCCTGGTCCACCGCGGCGAGCACCTCCTTGGCGGCCCCGGCGCGGGGTGGGTCCATGACGACCACGTCGGGGCGCGGCGGTCGGGGCGCCCAGGCCTCGTTGCGCCGCGAGGTCGCCCCGGACGACGCCGCACGCGAACCTGCACCGCGGGAGCCACCGCGGCGGCCCCCGCTCCGGCCGGTGAGCACACGGGCCACGTCCCCGCGCACGCTCGTGACGTGCGGGACGTCGGCGAGGTTGTGGGCGGCGTCGGCGGAGGTCACGGGTGAGCCCTCCACCGCGAAGACCGCCCCGGTCTCCCCCACGGCGAGTGCCGCGACCGCCGTGAACAGCCCCGCGCCGCTGTAGAGGTCCCACACGGTCTCCCCGGGACGCAGCTGCGCGGCCTCCAGGACCGCCCGGGCCAGCGTGCCGGGTGCCGCGCGGTGGATCTGCCAGAAGCCCGTGGGGCTCACGCGCCACTCCAGTGCGCCGGGGGCGAGTTCGGCGACCTCCGGGACGGCAAGGGTCTCGCGCACCTCGTCCGTCCCGGCCCAGGTGCCGATCCGGCGGTGGTCCGCCGAGCGGGCTGTGACGCTCACCCCGTTCTGCGCGCCCCACGCACCGAGCCGCTCACGCAGCGCGTGGGTCCGTGCCTCGCCCGCGTCCGCCCGCAGGCTCACGTGCAGCAGGGGCTGCTGCCCGTTCGCCGGTGCCGCCACGTCCACGCGCTCGGCGCCCTCGAGGCGCAGGGACCACGGGGCGAGGCGCCGGATCGCGTCCGTGGCCAGGGGCATGTCCGTGAGCGGCGCGAGGTCCTCGGAGCGGTGCGGGTGCATCCCCGGGGTGCCGTCCGGCGCGACGTCCAGGTGCAGGCGGGGGCGCCAGCCGGTGCCGTCGGCGCTCTCCCCCGGTGCCTCCCGGACCGTCCCGTCCCAGTCGTGGCCCGCGAGGTGGGACAGCTGCTCGGTGAGCACCCGCCGCTTGAGCTCGCGCTGGGTGGGCAGGTCCGCGTGCCCAAACTCGGCACCCCCGAGCGGGAACCGGCCCTCGGAGGCCGCGCGGGCGGCGTCGGCGGCGGGCCACACGTGGGCGCCCCGGCGGCCGGGCGCCGGCTCGAGGACCTCGGTGACGTCCGCGCGCCAGAACGACGCCGCGGGGTCGGCATCCGTGAGCCGCACGCGCACGAGCTCGCCGGGCAGACCGTGGCGCACGAAGACCACGCGGCCATCGTCCGTGCGGGCCACCACATGGCCTCCGTGGGCCACGTCGCCCAGGCGCAGCACGGGGTGGTCGGGATCGTGGGTCATCGCTGGTTCTCCGTGATCTGCAGTTCGCGCACCGATTCCAGGTGCCAGGGGACGGAGGCGATCATGACTCCGCGTTCGTAGTGCAGGCGGGTCCGCAGGGGGCGGATGGCCTGGTTGTGCAGGAAGCGCTCCCAGCCGCGCCCCACCACGTACTCGGGCAGGTAGACGATCACGAGGTCCCGCGGGGACTTGCGGCGGATGCCGCGGATGTGGGCGATCACCGGCCCCACGGAGTCGCGGTACGGCGAGGCGAGGACGGTCACGGGCACGGGGATCTCCAGGGACTCCCACTGGCGCACCACGTCCTCGGTGCGGCCGCGGTCCGTGTCCACCACCACGGCCTCGAGCGTCGAGGGCCGGGAGGCCCGGGCGTAGGTCAGGGCACGCAGCACGGGCTTGCGCACGGAGGTGACCACGATGATTGAGTGCACCCGGGAGGGCAGGGCACGCACCGAGGAGTCCGGGCGCACCTCGAGCTCGGCGTCCACCGAGCGGTAGTGGCGGGCGATCGCGCGCATGAACACGGTGGTCAGCGCGATGGCGACGATGGTGAGCCACGCGCCCTGCGCGAGCTTGGTCACGAGCACCACCACGAACACGGCCGCGCAGGCCACGAGGGCGACCACGGCCACGCCCAGCTGCAGGGCCAGCCCCCGGCTGCTCGCCCTGGACGCGCGCGTGCGGCGCACACGGCTCCAGTGCCGCACCATGCCCGCCTGGGTGAGTGTGAACGCGAAGAACGCGCCCACCACGTAGAGCTGGATCAGCGCGTTGACGTTCGCACCGAACACGAGGGTGAAGGCCGCGGCCACCACGGACAGCAGGATGATGCCGTTGGTGAACGCGAAGCGGTCCCCCCGGCTCTGCAGCTGCCGGGGCAGCAGCGCGGCCTGGGCCAGGCGCGACGCCAGGACGGGGAACCCCGAGTAGGCGGTGTTCGCCGCCATGAACAGGACGCCCACCGTCACGAGGGCGAGCACCACCACCCAGACCGAGTCCGGGCCCGTGACGGCCTGGGCGATCTGGGCGAGCACGGGCACCTGGAAGAAGCTCGCGTCCGGCGCGTGCCCGTCGATCACCAGCTGGTGCACGGGATCCATGACCACCACCACGCCGGTGCGCCACGTGAGGTAGAGGACCCCCAGCAGCAGGGCCGCGGAGAGCGCCCCGAGCACCGCGAGGGTGCGCGCGGCATTGCGCGCCTTGGGCTTGCGGAAGTACGGGACCGAGTGGGTGATGGTCTCCACGCCGGTCACCGCCACGGCGCCCGAGGAGAAGGCGCGCAGCACGAGCATGGCCCCGGCCAGGCCCACCAGGCCCTCGTCCATGCCCTCCGCGGGCCGCACGTCGTACCCGGCCGACGGCGCCGGGGCCAGCGAACCGGCCAGGTCCTGGACGGCGCCCACGAGGACGAGCAGCAGCACCACGGCCACGAACGCGTAGGTGGGCACGGAGGAAGCGCGACCCATGAACTTGAGCCCGCGCAGGTTCAGCAGCCCCACGAGGGCGATCCCCACCACCGCCACGGCGGTGCGGTGCGCCACGAGCGGCGGGAACACGGCCGCGAGGTACTGGGACGCGGCGGCCATCGACACCGCGACGACGAGCGTGTAGTCCACGAGCAGGGCGGCGCCCACCGCGGCGCCCGCGGGGCGTCCCAGGTTCTTGGACGCGATCTCGAAGTCCGCCCCGCCCGAGGGGTAGGCCCGCACGTTCTGCCGGTAGGCGGTGATGACGACGGCCAGCACCGCGAGCACCGCGAGCCCCACCCAGGGTGACACCACGATGGCCGCGGATCCCGCGAGGGCCAGCGTCAGGACGATCTCGTCGGGGGCGTACGCCACCGAGGACAGGGCGTCGGACGCGAAGACGGGCAGGGCCGTGCCCTTGGAGAGCACGGTGCCCGCGGCGCGCTCGTTGTGGATGGGCTTGCCCACGAGCGCGCGACGGACCATCTGGGACACATACACGTGGGAACACGCTAGTCGCTGAGCGGGTCCATGTCCCGCCGCCGCTGGACTTATGCTGTGCCCCATGGCGCATTTCGTGATCATGGGCGTGGGGCGGGTGGGGATCACCCTCGCACACGCCCTCGAGGACTCCGGGCACACCGTGGCGGTGATCGACCAGGACGACCGCGCGTTCCGGAAGCTGCGACCCTCCTTCGAGGGCCGCAAGGTCACGGGCCACGGCTTCGACCGGGACGTGCTGCAGCGCGCCGGGATCGCGGACGCGTACGCCTTCGCCGCGGTCTCCAGCGGGGACAACTCCAACATCATCGCGGCCCGCGTGGCCCGGGAGACGTTCAAGGTGAAGCACGTGGTGGCGCGGATCTACGACCCCAACCGCGCCGAGTTCTACCAGCGCATGGGCATCCCCACGGTCGCCTCCGTACGGTGGAGCGCGGACCAGGTGCTGCGCCGGATCCTGCCGGAGCACGCCATCACGGGTGACTTCCGGGAGGCCTCCGGGCGCCTGCAGCTCGGCGAGCTGCCCCTCGACGACTCCTGGTCCGGGCTGCACCTGGACCGCATCGAGGAGGCCGCCGGGGTGCGGATCGCCTTCGTCACCCGCTTCGGCGAGGGCATCCTCCCCGCGAGCGACACCAGCTACCAGCAAGGAGACATCGTGCATGCCGTGATGCGCGTCGAGGACGTCGAGCGGGTGGCCCGCATCCTGTCGCGGCCGCCGTCGGACGAGGTCATGGAGGCCGTGGCGCTGGCCGCCACCCATGACGCGCGGGGGCGGCGCTGATGCACGTGGTCATCGTGGGCGGGGGCTCAGTGGGCTCCTCGATCGCCCGGGAGCTGCTCTCGCACGGTCACGACGTCGTCGTGGTGGACGCCACGGCGGAGGTGATCGGGCGCTCCAACCTGCGCGGCGTGCAGTGGGTCGTGGGGGACGCGTGCGACCTCGAGGTGCTGCAGCGCGCCCGTGCGGAGGAGGCGGACGTGGTGGTGGCCGCCACCGGGGACGACAAGGCCAACCTGGTGGTGTCTCTGCTCGCGCGCAGCGAGTTCGGCGTGCCGCGCACCGTGGGGCGCGTCAACAACCCCAAGAACGAGTGGCTCTTCGACGACGCCTGGGGCGTGGACGTGGCGGTGTCCACGCCGCGCCTGATGACGGCGCTCGTGGAGGAGGCCGTGGAGATCGGGGACGTGGTCCGGCTGCTGAGCTTCCAGACCGGTACCGCCACGCTGTCCGCCTACACCGTGCCGCGGGAGCACCCGGTGGTGGCGAGCACCGTGTCACAGGTGCCGTGGCCGCCGGACGTGGCGCTCGTGGCGATCCTGCGGGACGGCGTGCCGATCGCCCCGTCCGGCGACGACCTCCTGGAGGGTGGCGACGAGCTGTTCTTCATCACCACCGCGGAGGGCGAGGAGCAGCTGCGGGCCATGTTCACCACGGCCCGGGACGTCAACCTGCACGCGGCGTTCGACGAGGGCGGCTCCACAGCCATGCCGCCCACAGCGCGGCGGCGTACAGCGGAGCCCCCATCAGCAGCCGGGTGATCCCCAGCGCGGTCACGTTCTCGGCGAAGAACAGGGGCAGCTGGACGGCCAGGCGGGCCGCGAACAGGGCGATGACCAGCCCGTTGGCGCGCTGGTAGGCGCCGCGCCGCACGGGGTCCGCCCGCCACTCGACGCCCTCGCCGCGCACGTAGCCGTACACCACGCCCAGCAGGGGCCACCCGAGCGCCGCCGAGAGGCCGAGCACCAGGATGCCGCCGGCGTTGGTGATGAACCCCCACACGTAGTAGTCCAGGGCCTCGCCACCCACCCGCGCGAACAGGGCGCAGATGCCCACCCCCACGAGCCCGGCGAAGGCCTGGGTCGCGGGCTGGCGCTGGGCAAGACGCAGCAGCGTGAACACCGCGGCCACCGCGAGCGAGGCCGCGAGCGCCACGGAGAGCTGACCCACCGCGACCACGCACACCAGGTACACGAGACCCGGGAGCACGGACTCCGCGATACCGCGCCAGCCGCCCAGGGCGGAGAGGACGTCCAGCTGACCGTTCTCGTCACGGCGCAGGCCCGAGCGCTCCGCCACGTCCGCGGCCATGCGGCGCACGGGGGCCTCGGAGTCCGGGGCTGCACCCGCAGCTGCCGACTCTTGCGCGGTTCCATGACCGGGGCCTCCGCCGTTCCGCCGCCGGTTCGGACCGGGCACCCGGTCCGAGCCGGGCTGCCGGTCACCCCGCGGCTGTGCGGCCCCGGGGCCGACTGCGCTCGAGCCGGTTCCCCCGTTCTCCGTGGTGGGCAGATCCGGGAGGTCCGGGGCCGGGCTCATCGCCACACCTTCTTGGGGGTCACGATCTCGTAGCGGGGGTTGTACATGGTGGGCACCCCGTCCGGGTGGCAGAGCACGGCCAGGCACCGCAGCCGGGTGCCTGCCGCCACACCGGGCACCGTGCGCTGACCGTGCCACAGCAGCTCCACCGCGCACGGCACCGCACTGCCGGGGCGGGGCACCTTGAGCAGGGCCCGGAACCGGGGAGGCGAGGTCACGGGAGCGATCGTGACCTCCACCACCACACCCTCCACCACCGCCCGACGTCGCGGGCGGTCCGCGGTGGACGGGGTGAGGTCCCGCTCCGCCGCCTCGGGGCCGCCCATCACGTCGATGGCCCCCGTCAGGGGGTTGTTGCCGGTCACCGTCAGCCGATCTCGGTGATCTCGGGGCCGCGGCGCGGTGCCTGGACCTTGGGGCCCGACGCCGCGGCGTCGCCTCCCGTGCTCCTCTCGCCCTCCGCCGGTGCCGGCTCCGCGTGCGGTGCATCGGTGCGGCGCAGGGTGGCGTCGTCGGGCATCGTGAACGCGAGCAGGTCGCGGGGCGGGTGGGGATCCTGGCCCCGCACCACCACGAGGTCGCGCACGGCGTCGTCGAGCACCTCCGCCGTGGTCCCGGGCATTGCGGCACCCCCCGTGAAGACGGCGCGCAGGAACCAGCGGGGTCCGTCGATGCCCACGAACCGGGCCAGCCGGTAGCCCTGGCGGCCGTCCGAGGTGGTGCCCGGGAAACGGGCGTCGACCTGCAGACCCAGCGGTCCCTCCGAGACGGTGGGGTCTCCCCCGTCCCGGCGCAGGGCGGCCACGAGCTCGGCGCGGACCTCGTCCCACAGCCCGGAGGACTTGGGGGCGGTGAAGACCTGCAGCTGCACGGAGCCGTCACGGAAGTCCAGGTGCACGGCGCGGGGCACCTGCGTCTGCTGGTCCACCTCCATGCGCACGTCCACGGCGGACCGGGGCCGGACCAGCAGGGCACCCATGTTCAGGTAGTCGCCGCGCTCGCCCGTGAACTCGGACTCGTCCCACGGGCCGTTGGCGCGCGGGTCCGTGCTCTGCGCGGCGTCCGGCGAGGTGGCCCCCGTCGTCTCGTGGGTCTGCTGTGCCGCGTCCGCGGTGTCGGTGCTGCTGCGCTTCTTGCGTCCGAACATCATCTGCTCCAAGGAGTCGTCGAGGGGTGGCGGAAGGGTGGTGGGGGCCCGTCAGTGGGTCCCGGACGAGCCGAAGCCCCGGTCCCCGCGCTCGCTGCCGGGAAGCTCGGCCACGGTCCGGAAGCGGGCGGTGACCACTTCCTGCACCACGAGCTGGGCGATCCGTTCGCCGCGGCGGACGGTGTAGGCCTCTCGCGGGTCCGTGTTGAGCAGGCACACCTTCAGCTCCCCGCGGTAGCCGCTGTCCACCGTGCCGGGGGCGTTGAGCACGGTGATGCCGTGCTTCGCCGCCAGCCCGGAACGGGGGTGCACCAGGCCCACGTGGCCGGCCGGGATGGCCACCGCCACACCGGTGTCCACGAGCGCCCGCTCTCCGGGCGGCAGCTCCACGTCCTGCCGGGCGCGCAGGTCCGCGCCCGCGTCTCCCGCCCGCGCGTACGCGGGAGGGGGGAGCTCGGGGTCCAGCAGGTGCAGGGCCACGTCCACCGTGGCGGGCTCACTCACGTCAGTCACAGTGGCCCACTCTAACGCGCCGCGCCCGGGCGTTCCCGGTGGGTCCCGGGGCCTGCACCCCGCCTCCCGGGAACCGGTGCGCGGGCTACGGGGCCGCACCCGGGCCGAGATGGTGCCTCGCCCGGGGTGCGCCGGTGGTGAACGGCACGGAGGGCGCCCCGGCGCCCGCCCCGCGTGCGCTCCCGGGGCACTGCCCAGCAGAGTGTGCCAAGGTGGAACCATGAGCTCTCACCCTTCGACCCCCGGCGCCGGTGGAGACCCCTCGCGCGCCGCGGCCACCACCGGACCGGGCCCCGTCCCCGCCGCGCAGCGGCAGCCCCGTGAACAGGCCACCCCTTGCGAGCCGGGTGCCGCAGCCGCACCGGCCGTGCGCTACGAGGAGAGGCTCACGGTCTCCTGGTGGGTGTGGCTCATCGTCGCCTTCGTGGGAGGCGCCGGGTTCGTGGCCGTGGCACCCATCAGCACCGTGGTGGGCCTCATCGTGGCCGCCGTGCTCGTGGTCGGGATCGGGCTGGCGGTGCACCTGGGTGCACCTCGCATCGTGCTCACGGACGAGGACCTGCGCGTGGGCCGCGCCCACATCGAGCGGGAGTACGTGGGCGCGGCCGAGGCCCTGCGGGGGGCCGAGGCCCGCGCCGCCCGCGGGCCCGGGCTCGACGGGCGGGCCTTCATGAACTTCCGGGTCTCCGTGCCCGACCTGTGCCGGATCCAGATCGTGGACCCCGTGGACCCCACCC
>NZ_PHOA01000069.1 GCF_003687455.1 Kocuria tytonicola
CGTCGCCGCGGAGATCGAGTGGGCCAAGGTGTCCATGCACACCCCGGACACCTACGCCCCCGCGGCCGAGAACCGCGACATGCCCGCGGGCTACGACATCCGCACCATGCAGCGGCTGTACCAGTCCTACGAGGACCTCAAGGCGGACCGGCACCTCATCGACTTCGAGGACGTCCTGCTCATCACCGTGGGCATCCTGGAGGAGGACGAGCGGATCGCCGCGGCCGTGCACGCCCAGTACCGCCAGTTCGTGGTGGACGAGTACCAGGACGTCTCACCCCTGCAGCAGCGCCTGCTGGACGCGTGGCTGGGCTCCCGGGACGACCTCTGCGTGGTGGGCGACGCCTCCCAGACCATCTACTCCTTCACGGGCGCCACCTCCCGCCACCTGCTGGACTTCCCCGCGCGCTACCCGGGTGCCTCGGTGGTGGAGCTGATCCGCGACTACCGCTCCACCCCGCAGGTGGTCAACACCGCCAACCGGCTGCTCGCCGCGCGCCGTCCCGCGCCGGGCTCCACCCCGGACACGTGGGCCACACCGCTGCGCCTGGTCTCCCAGCGCCCCGCGGGGCCCGAGCCCACGTGGAACGAGTACCCGGACGACGAGGCCGAGGCCGCCGGCGTGGCCGTGCGCATCCGGGACCTCATCGAGGACGGCGTGCCCCCGCACGAGATCGCCGTCCTGTTCCGCACCAACGGTCAGTCCCAGGCGTTCGAGGCCGCCCTCGGGGACGCGAACATCGGCTTCCAGCTGCGCGGCACCGAGCGGTTCTTCAACCGTCCCGAGATCCGCCAGGCCCTCGTGCAGATCAGATCGGCCGCCCGCACCGTGGGGGCGGACCGCGCGGACGTGCCCCGTCAGGTGCGGGACATGCTGCACTCCCTGGGCTACACCGAGCGCGCCCCGCGCGCCGACAGCGCCACCCGCGCCAAGTGGGAGTCCCTGCGGGCGCTCGTGGCGCTCGCGGACAGCATGGCCGCGCGGGCCGCCGAGCAGGAAGAGTCCTTCACCCTGGCGGGCTTCGCCCAGGAGCTCGAACGCCGCGCCACCACCCAGGAGGCGCCGGTCGTGGACGGGGTGACCCTCGCGTCCCTGCACTCCGCCAAGGGGTTGGAGTGGGACGCGGTGTTCCTCGTGGGCCTCTCGGAGGGACTCATGCCCATCTCGTTCGCGGACACCCCGGACGCCATGGACGAGGAGCGCCGGCTGCTCTACGTGGGGATCACGCGCGCCCGGGAGCACCTGGTGTTCTCGTGGTCCCTGTCCCGCACCCCGGGCGGGCGCCCCAGCCGCGCCCGCTCGCGCTTCCTGGACGCCGTGCTGCCGCCCGCGCCGCGCACCCCCGCACGACGCCGCCCCGTCCGCTGATCCCCGGAGGCACCCTGCGCGCGCGACGCCGCTCCGGCCACCGAGCCTCGCGGTCGATGGCCGCGCGCCCCGGCACGACGCCGCTCCGTGCCTCGATCCCTGCGGCCGTGCGCCGCGTACGTCTCCGCTCCACCCACTCGTTCTGGTCGGCGGCCGCCGCGCGCTGGACGTCCCACCGCCCAACGCGCGGGTCGCGACCCATCCCCCCTGTGCCCCCGGCAGGAGCCGTCCGCGCACCGGAGGCGACGCCGCCCGGCGTGGCGGCTACGCGGCGTCGACCTCGGTCCAGAACTCCCGGGCCACGCGTGCGAACTCCTCGGCGCGCTCGACCATGGGGCCGTGGCCGGTGTCCGGGAACGTGTGGGTGCGGGCACCGAGGGCCCGGCCCGCGCGGGCCAGGTGCCGGTGGGGCAGCACCACGTCCTTGTCGCCCCACACCACGACCACGGGGACGCCCGTGGCCCGCACCCGCGGCAGCAGAGCCCGGCGCCAAGCGCCCTTCACGCCCGCCGGGGAGCCGAGGGAGCGCAGGATCTCCAGCATGGCGGCGGAGCCCCCGGGGCGCTGCGCCATCCGGTAGCCGTGCTCCACACGCTCGGGGGTGGCCAGCACGGGGTCGTGGTACATCGCCCGTTCCGAGCGCAGTGCCCCCTTCCGGCTGGGCGCCAGGGCGCGCTCGCCCACACCGGGGATGCTCGCGAGCCGCAGCGCGGTGCTCACGCCGCGCCCGAGGCCCGCGGAGTCCACGAGCAGCAGGCTGCGCACCAGCTCCGGGTGGTCGGCGGTGAGCTGCATGGCCACCGCCCCGCCCAGGGAGTTGCCCGCCACGTGCACGGGCGCCATGCCCTGAGCCCGCACGAACTCGGCGAGCCGCGCCGCCAGGTTCCGCAGGGTCATCGCCCCGGAGGGCCGCTCGGAGCCGCCGAAACCGGGCAGGTCCACGCTGTAGACACGGAAGGAGTCGGAGAGCAGCTCGTGCTGCTGCTCCCAGTCGGTGAGGCTGCGGCCGATGCCGTGCACGAGCAGCACGGGGGCACCCTCGCCGGACACGCGGTACTGCAGACCGTCCCAGTGCTGCAGGCTCATGCGGACACCTCCGCGTTGGTGGGCGCGGCCACGGTGAACTCCAGCTGGTCGTCCTTCTCCGCGCCCGGGCGGAACAGCACGCGGTCCCGGAGGTAGTTCTGCCGCACGTTCCACGCACCGTCACGGCCCTGGCGGGGCAGCAGGTGGGCTCCCCGCTGGATGTAGCCGGACGCGAGGTCGATGAGCGGACGCAGACCGGTGCGGGGCCCGGTGTAGCGGGGAGTCACGGCCACGGCACCCTCCCGGTCCATGCGGTCCAGCAGGCGGTGGAAGTACTCGGTGACCAGGTCCACGCGCAGGGTCCACGAGGAGTTCGTGTACCCGATGGCGAACGCCATGTTGGGCACACCGTCCAGCATCATGCCGCGGTAGCTCACGTGCTCCGAGGGGTCCACGGTCTCACCGTCCACCACGAGGTCCGTGGCCCCGAGGAACTGGACGTTGAGCCCCGTGGCGGTGACCACCACGTCGGCGGGCAGGTGGCTCCCGGAGGCCAGGTCGACGCCGTCGGTGGTGAAGCGCTCGATGGTGTCCGTGACCACCTCGGCGTGCTCCCCGCGCACCGCCCGGAAGAAATCGCCGTCCGGTGCGGCGCACAGGCGCTGGTCCCACGGGTCGTACTCCGGGGTGAAGTGCTCGTCCACCGGGAAGGTGGGGCCCAGGTGCTTCACGGCGCCGCGGTGCAGCAGCTCGCGCATGGCCTGCGGGCGGCGTCGGCTGAACTCGTAGATGGCCATGGAGCGCACGATGTTGCGCCAGCGGTTGGCCCCGCCCGCCAGACGCGGCGGGAGACACCGGCGCAGCTTCATGCCCGTCTCGTCCTTGCCGGGCACGGAGGCCACGTAGGAGGGAGAGCGCTGCAGCATGCTCACGTGCGCCCCGCGCTCGGCCAGGGCGGGCACGAGCGTCACGGCGGTGGCGCCGCTGCCGATCACGACCACCCGCTTGCCGGAGACGTCCAGGTCCTCGGGCCAGTGCTGCGGGTGGATCACGGTGCCCTGGAACTCGGGCAGGCTGGGCCAGTTCGGGGTGAAGCCCTCGTCGTAGCGGTAGTAGCCGGTGGCCATGAACAGCCAGCGGCCCGTGAGGGTGGAGACCTCGCCCGTGTGCACGTCCTCGTGGGTGACCGTCCAGGTGTGCGTCCGCGAGGACCACTCGGCGCGCGTGGCACGCTGCCCGAAGCTGATCCGGGACGTCACCCCCGCCTCCTCGGCCGCGGCGTGCACGTACTCCAGGATGGTGTCCCCCGTGGCCAGGCTGCGCTCGCCGGTCCACGGACGGCTGCGGTAGCCGAACGTGGCCATGTCCGAGTCGGAGCGGATGCCGGGGTACTGGAACAGGTCCCACGTGCCGCCGATCCTCTCCCGCGCCTCGAGGATGCGGACCGTGCGTCCCGTGCCCGCGAGCTCCCGGGCGGCCCCGATGCCGGAGATCCCCGCCCCGATGATGATGACGTCCACGTCCTGCGTGCTCATGCCGTTCTCCAACTCCCTGGCGTTCTCGCGTGCACCGCGTGGGCGGGTGCCCGCCGTGGTGGCCCTCGGCCACGTGCGGAGGCGGTGGGGCCGGGCCCGTGGTCGTCGCGGACCGGCTCGCGGGACGCGGCGGTGCGCCGCGGCCGTGCCGCCGGCGTCGGTCCCCGGTGGTCCGGGTACTAACGCGTGTTAGCTTGATGGAGCTCGAGTGTAACAGCTCACATCCGGCCCGCAACAGGGCGGCCCCGGCTCCCCGGTGGCTAGCATGTGGGGACCGATCGACGAGGAGACCCCACCACCATGCCGGCACGCAGCACCTCTCCGCGCCGCGCCACGAGCGCGGACGTGGCACGCCTGGCCGGGGTCTCCCGGACCACCGTGAGCTTCGTGCTCAACGACACCCCGGCGCAGTCGATCTCCGCGGAGACCCGACGCCGCGTGCTGGAGGCGGCGCAGTCGCTGGCCTACGCGCCGTCGGCGGAGGCCCGGGCCCTGGGCACCGGCCGCTCCACCACGGTGCTCGTCTACCTCCCGCCCGCGCGCTCGCTCTCCGAGGACATCGGCGAGCTCATCGAGCGGCTCTCGGATCTGTTCTCGGAGGCGGGCCTGTCGATGGTGATCCACGCGTGGAGCCGCCGCCCCGCCGCCCGGGTCTGGTCCTCCGTGACCCCCGCCGCGGTGCTCTCGTGGGACCTCGCGGACGACGACGCCGAGCGGATGCGCCGCAACGGCGTGCGCGGGGTGCTCTCGTGGACCGGGGCGGACGCGATGGGGCAGTGGATCACCGGACCGCGCGAGCAGGACATCGCCCGGGTGCAGGTCCACCGCCTCACGAGCGCGGGCCACCGGCACCTGGCCTACGCCGTGACCGGGGGCGACCACATGCACGGGGTGTCCCAGTGGCGGCACGAGATGCTCCGCCGCGAGTGCGCGGCGCGGGGACTGCCGGTGCCGGAGCTGCTGCAGGTCCCTGCCGATCCGCAGGGCGCAGCGGCGGTGCTGCGCGCCTGGCGGGAGCGCTCGCCCGCGGCCTCCGGGGTCTGCGCCCACGACACCACCGCGGCACTGGCCGTGCTGAGTGGCATGCGGCGTCTCGGCTGGACGGCGCCCGAGGACCTGGCCATCGTGGGGGTCAACGACTCCGCCGCGGCCGCCCTCGCGGACCCGCCGCTCACGATGGTGGCGCTGGACGCGGACGTCACCGCCCGGTACACCGTGGAGGTCATCACGGCCCTGGTGGCGGAGCGGCCCCTGCCCGAGGCCCCGGCCACGGGCGGGGCGAGCATCGTGGACCGCGGCTCCGTCTGACCCGGCCCGGGAGGGGCCCTGGGCGCGCGGTCAGGGCGCGGCAAAGGCGAGCGAACACAGGCACTGCGGGTTGGGCGGCAGCTCGCGGACGAGCAGCCCCCGCCGGAGAACCGGTCCACACGGTTCCAGCAGCAACGGCCCCGTTCCGCGCGGCCCGTTCATCTCCGGTGCGTGGTCGTCGCCTCGGAATGGCCGCCGCTCCGGGGTGGTGTGAGCCGTCATGGTGTCCCGTCCCAGTCCCAGCCCCGCGGCCAGGAGCAGCGCGGCGATCTCCCCGGCGGCACAGCTGCGGGTGACGGCGGTGAGCGGGGAGTCGCCGTTGGGCAGTGGCGCGCCCACGGTGTCCGGGACGACGTGGCGCGCCGTCCTGCGTGCCGACCGCACCGCCTCCGCAAGGCACTCCCGACAGGGGCGGTGCTCCCAGGACGTCCCGGGCCAGCGCAGCACGTTCGCCCCGTCGGCGGCCACCGTGAGGGTGGCCAGCGCGGGGTCCAGCGGGGGAGCGGATGGTGCCGCGAGGTCCGCCACGAGGTCCCCTGCCACGGACCACGCGTTGAGCACCACGGTCCCGGGCACCGCGGCGCTGGGGAAGAGCTCGGGGGCCGTGAGCGGCACGCACCGCGGGGAACGACGCCGCAGCACGCCTCTCAGGGCCAGTTCCCTCGGCTGCCCCTCCACCTCGGCGGGGTACGGTCCCCGGGCGATGTCGGACCGTGACACGGGCTGGGGATCCGCGACGTCGAGCAGGCACACCCCGGCGCCCACGAGGGCGCACGCGACCCAGGCCGCCAGGGGATCCAGGCCGTTCACGAACACGTGCAGCTCGTCCAGGGCGAGCTGGTCCCGGAGCGGGCCCGGCGGATCGGGGAAGCGCGGTGGGGATGTCATGGCCCCAGGATTCCCGTGCTCGCGCGTCCGGTCCACGGTGCCGGGGATGTCCACAGCACGGATGGCGGTTCTGCGTGTCCGAGCGGGATGGTGGACTGTCCCCATGCCCCGAGGACGCCACCGCACGCCGTCGACCCCCAGCACCGGGGAGCTCCCGGACGGAATGCCCGAGATCATCGTCCAGCGCAGTGCGCGCCGCACCAAGACGGTGAGTGCCCACTTCAGTGGCGACGCCGTGGTGCTCGCGGTGCCGCAGCGGGCCACACGGGCCCAGATCGCGCACTGGAGCGCCACCCTGGTGCCCAAGGTCGTGGCCAAGCGCCGTGCCGCGGAGTCCTCGTCCGCCCGGCGCGCCACGGACACGGTGCTCGAGGAGATGGCCGCTCGGCTCTCCCGCACCCACCTGGAGGGACGCGCGGTCCCCACGAGCATCACGTGGTCCACCCGGCAGCACACGAGGTGGGGTTCGTGCACCCCGACGACGGGCACCATCCGGATCTCACGGCGCCTCGCGGAAGCCCCCGAGTGGGTGCTGGAGACCGTGGTGCTGCACGAGCTGGTCCACCTGCTGGAGGCACACCACAACGAGCGGTTCTGGTCGCTCGCGCGGCGCCATCCCCGTGCCGGGGACGCCGCCCGGTTCCTGGACGGCGTGGCCTGGGCGGACGCCCACCCGGCAGGCGGCCCGGGCGCCGCGTGACGGTGAATCACCAGGGGAGGCTCGCGCTACCTGGCGGGGCGCGGATCTGGACTTGAACCGACCCCGGTGCGAGCACCGGGGTC
Source organism: Kocuria tytonicola (assembly GCF_003687455.1). GTDB lineage: Bacteria > Actinomycetota > Actinomycetes > Actinomycetales > Micrococcaceae > Kocuria > Kocuria tytonicola. Next base: position 6,910 of record NZ_PHOA01000069.1, read on the forward strand.
GGACAGGCGGGGGAACCGAGCGGGCCGGGGGGTCAGGCGGGGGCGCCGCCACCGCCCTGGGGTCCGCTGTCCGGAGAGCGGGGGGCATCCCCGTTCTGCGCGTCGCCGTCGTCGCCGGGCCGCGCGGGGTCGTCGCCCGCATCCTGTGCCCCGTTGCCGGTGCCGTTCGCGGGACCCGTCCCGGAGGCGTTGTCGCCCGAGGCATCCGTTCCGGGCTCGTTCCCGGCCTCGTACCCGCCGGCCAGCAGCTTCTCGAGGGCGGCGTCCATCTCCGCGTCGCTCGCGGTGAGCAGCCCGCGCCGCTCCTCGAAGCCCTGGGGATCGTCCAGGTCCTCGTTGGTGGGCAGCAGCTCGGGGGACTCCCACAGACTGTCCCGCTCGGTGATCCCACGCTGCTCGGCCACGTAGTCCCAGAAGGACGCGGCCTCGCGCAGCCGGCGCGGGCGCAGCTCGAGACCCACCAGGGATCCGAAAGTGCGCTCCGCCGGGCCACCCTCGGCGCGGCGTCGGGCCATCATCTCGGTGAGCGCGGGTGCGGACGGGATGTTCACGGTGGAGGCCACCGTGACGCGGTTGACCCAGCCCTCCACGAGGGCCAGCACGGTCTCGAGCCTGGCGAGGGTGGCCTCCTGGCTCGGCGTCATCTCGGGACTGAACACGCCCGAGGAGAGCGCGTCCTGGATGCCGGACGGGTCCGAGGGGTCGAGGTCCCGTGCAATGGACTCGATCCGTTCCATGTCGATGTGGATCTCGGAGGCGAACGCGGTGATCAGGTCCAGCACGTGCTGGCGCAGCCACGGCACCCCGTGGAAGAGCCGGATGTGTGCGGCCTCGCGGATGGCCAGGTAGAGCAGCACGTCCGAGGCAGGCAGGTCCAGGTCCGCGCTGAACTCCGCGACGTTGGAGGGCACGAGCGCGCAGTGCTTGGGCGCCAGCGGGATGCCCACGTCCGTGGAGGAGAGCACCTCGCAGGACAGCGCCCCCACGGCCTGGCCCAGCTGCATGCCGAACATCATGGACCCCGCCCCGGACAGCATCCCGGAGAGGTCCGCGCCACCCATCGCCTGGGACAGCTCGGGCGGCAGCTGCTGGGTGAGGGCCTCGGACATGGCCTTGGTGACGGACGCGGCCACCGGGGCGGACATCTCCTGCCAGGTCTGCCAGGTGGCCTCGATCCACTCGGCACGGGCCCACGCGGAGGGCAGCACCGGGGCCTCGTCGAACGCGGTGTTGTCCTTGAGCCACAGGTCCGCGAGCTTCATGGCGTCGCTCACGGCGCCCTTCTGACGGTCCGTGACGGAGGGGTCACCCTTCTGGGAGGCCACCTGGCGCGCGTGCTGGTTCGCGAGCTCCCAGTTCACGGGGTCCCCGGAGTTCGAGGAGCTCATCATGGACTGGATCTGCTGGAAGATCATGGACATGGACTGCGGGTCCGTGGGCATGCCGGCGGGCATGTCACCCGGCTTCATGGCCCCGGAACCCATCAGACGCTCGAACATCTCCTGGAACGGATCCTTGGGGTTCTGGCCGTTCTCGTCGTTCGGAGGGTTCGCAGGCATGGGACCGCCAATCATCGAGGAAAGTGGGCTGAACTGCCTCCGAGTTTATCGGCCCGACCCCGGGGTGAACCATGGCCGCGGCCCCCAGTTCGCTGATGGCTCAGGTGCTCCACCCGCGTCTCTTCTGCCGAGCGGGGGCCGTTCGCCACGGGGTTCCGGCGGTCCCGGAGCATGCCGCGACCGGCCGGTGCGCGGCCCGCGCGGCCGGCCCGCGCTGCCGGCACGCCGACCGCGGGAGGGCGGCAGGGCGGCGTCGTCCGGCCGTGGCCCGGAAGCGGGCGCGGGTACGCTGAGCCATCGTGGACACCGCGCAGAACCCCGAGACCCAGACCACGCCCCGGACGAGCCGGTGGCGGCGGCTGGCGCGCCGGCAGTCCCTTCCGTCGCTCGCGCTCGCGGGCACCTCGGTGCTCATGGTGGCCGGTGTGGTGCTGCCGGCGCCCTACGTGATCGAGGCGGCGGGGCCCACGTTCAACACGGTGGGCACCGTGGACGACAAGCAGCTCGTGAAGATCGACGGCGCCCCCACGTACCCGAGCGACGGGCAGCTGGACCTCACCACGGTCTACGTCAAGGGCGGCCCCTCGGGCCGCGTGAACTCGATCAACGCGGTGCTCGGCTGGCTGGACCCGGCCCAGGCCGTGATCCCCGAGGACACCCTCTACCCGCCGGACACCACGCGCGAGCAGGTGGACGACTCCAACGCCGCCGCCATGACCACGTCCCAGGAGGACTCCGTGGCCGCCGCCATGGGCTACCTGGACAAGCCCTACACCACCACGCTCACGGTCCACGCCGTGGTGCCGGGCGGTCCCGCTGAGGGCGCCCTGCAGCCCGGGGACGAGCTGGTCTCCGTGAACGGCACCAGGGTCACCTCCCTGAAGCAGCTGCGCTCCCGGCTCGACGCCGCCGGCGCCCACGGAGCGGACGTCACCGTGCGCCGTGACGGCGGCACACGCACGGAGCACGTGGCGCTGACGCAGGAGCAGGAGACGAAGAGCTGGCAACTGGGGGTCTACCTCGTGCCGCGCTACGACTTCCCCGTGGACGTGGACTTCCAGCTGGAGCAGGTGGGCGGGCCGAGCGCCGGGATGATGTTCGCCCTCGGGATCGTCGAGGAGCTGACCCCGGGCTCCCTGGCCGGGGACCGCCACATCGCGGGCACCGGGACGATCACCGCGGACGGCACGGTGGGCCCGATCGGCGGGATCCGCCAGAAGCTCGTGGGCGCGGCGGACTCCGGCGCCGAGTACTTCCTGGCCCCCCGGGACAACTGCGACGAGGTGGTGGGCCACGTCCCGGACGGGCTCACCGTGGTGGAGGTGGGAACCCTCGGCGAGGCCGTGGGCGCGGTGGAGCACGCGGCGGCGGGCTCGGTGCAGGACCTGCCCAGCTGCCGCACCCGCTGACACCACGGGCGTGGATTGCACGGGTGCGGGGTGTCCGACACTCTAAGGTTGGTGGTGATCATCCCCAGATCTCCATCCGCGCCCAGCGAAGCCAGAGGTATGCAGTGACCGCCGGATCCACTTCACCCCGTCCATCCAGCAGGTCTGCGCAGGGCCGCCCGAAGCGGGGGGCGCTGCTGCCCACCGTGATTGCCGTGGTGGTCCTGATCGCGCTGTTCGTGGGTTTCACGCAGGTCTACACGGATGTCCTCTGGTTCGAGCAGCTGGGATACCTGCGGGTGTTCGTCACCCGCAACCTCTCTGTGATCGCACTGTTCGTGGTGTCGGCCCTGATCGTCGCGGCACTGATGTTCCTCAGCATGTGGCTCGCCCACCGCAGCCGGCCGCGCGACGGTGCCGTGAGTGACACCATGGCCAAGTACCAGCAGGCCCTGGATCCCGTGCGCAAGGTGGTGATGGCCGCCGTTCCGATCATCTTCGGGCTCTTCGCGGCCTCCACGGTGGCCTCCCAGTGGAAGACGGTGCTGCTGTTCTTCAACCAGGAGCCGTTCGGGCAGACGGACCCCCAGTTCCACCTGGACCTCGGCTTCTACGTCTTCACACTGCCGTTCCTGCGCCTGGTCATCGGCTTCCTGGTCACGGCGCTGCTGCTGGCCGGGGTGGCGGGACTGCTCATGCACTACGTCTACGGCGGCATCCGCATCCACGAGCGCGGGCTCACCACCACCCGTTCCGCACGCGTGCAACTCGGCTCCATCGTGGCGGCGTTCCTGGCGCTGCAGGCCGTGAACTTCTGGCTGGACCGCTACGCCACGCTGATCAAGGGCTCCGGGAAGTGGACCGGTGCCCTGTACACGGACGTCAACGCCGTGATCCCCACCAAGGGCATCCTGGCCGTGGCGGCGATCCTCGTGGCCGTGCTCTTCGTGGTGGCCGGGTTCATCGGGCGCTGGAAGCTGCCGGTCATCGGCGTGGCCATGCTCGTGGTGGTCGCCGTGGTGGCCGGCGGCCTGTACCCCTGGGCCGTCCAGCGCTTCCAGGTGACCCCCACCGAGCAGGCGCTGGAGAACGAGTACATCCAGCGCAACATCACCATGACCCGGCAGGCCTACGGTCTGGACAAGACCGAGGTCACCCCGTACGACGCCACCACCGAGACGGAGAAGGGCGCCCTGCGCCAGGACACGGAGACCACCTCCAACATCCGTCTGCTGGACCCCAACGTGGTGTCCTCGGCGTTCGCCCAGCTGCAGCAGTTCCGGCCCTACTACCAGTTCCCCGAGATGCTCAACGTGGACCGCTACGACATCGACGGTCAGACGCAGGACACCGTGATCGCCCCGCGTGAGCTGAACACGGACCAGATCCAGGGCTGGTACAACAAGTCGGTGGTCTACACCCACGGCTACGGCGTGGTGGCCGCGTACGGATCCCGTGTGCAGGCGGACGGCAAGCCCGAGTTCATGCAGGCCGGCATTCCCTCCAAGGGCCAGATCTCGGACGACTACGAGCCCCGCATCTACTTCGGCGAGAAGTCCCCGGAGTACTCTGTGGTGGGCGGTGCGGAGGGGGACGCGCCCCTGGAGCTGGACCGGCCCCAGACCAACGAGGGGGACGCCGCGGACGCCAAGACCACGTTCTCCGGCGACGGCGGGCCGAACGTGGGCAACCTGTTCAACAAGCTGTCCTACTCGATCAAGTTCCAGTCCACGGACATGCTGCTCTCGGACGCCGTGCGGCCCGAGTCCCAGATCCTCTACGACCGCAACCCCCGGGAGCGCGTGGAGAAGGTGGCTCCGTACCTCACGGTGGACGGCAAGCCGTACCCGGCGGTCGTGGACAACAAGGTGGTCTGGATCGTGGACGCCTACACCACGGCGGAGTCCTACCCGTACTCCACGCCGTCCGTGCTCCAGGACGCCACCAAGGACACGCAGACCGCGCAGGGCGCCACGGCCGCCCTGCCCGCGGACCGGGTCAACTACATCCGCAACTCGGTCAAGGCCACGGTCAACGCCTACGACGGCTCGGTCGAGCTCTACGCGTGGGACGACCAGGACCCGGTGCTGAAGTCGTGGCAGAAGGTCTTCCCGAGCACTGTGAAGCCGTACTCGCAGATGTCCGCGGACCTCATGAAGCACGTGCGCTACCCGGAGGACATGTTCAAGGTCCAGCGCGAGCTGCTCAACCGCTACCACGTCACGGACGCCAACAGCTTCTACGCGAACGACGACGTCTGGTCCGTCCCGAACGACCCCACCCAGCAGAACCGGGACGTCCCGCAGCCGCCGTACTACCTGTCCATGCGGATGCCGGGGGAGAAGAAGGCGAACTTCTCGCTGACGTCCTCCTTCATCCCGCAGCAGAACGAGTCCGGCAACACCCGCAACGTGATGTACGGGTTCCTCTCCGCGAATGCGGACGCGGGCACGGGCAAGGCGGGGGAGAAGAGCCCGGAGTACGGCAAGCTGCGGCTGCTGGAGCTGCCGCGCTCGTCCTCGGTGCCGGGCCCGGGCCAGGCGCAGAACAACTTCAACTCGAACACCGCGGTGTCCAACGAGCTGAACATCCTGCGCCAGGGCGCCTCCGAGGTGATCAACGGCAACCTGCTGACGCTGCCGGCCGGTGACGGCATGCTCTACGTGCAGCCGGTCTACGTGCAGTCCTCCGGCGATGCCGCGTACCCCACTCTGCGCAAGGTGCTCGTGGGCTTCGGCGAGAAGGTGGGCTACGCGCCCACGCTCGACGGCGCCCTGGACCAGGTCTTCGGCGGCCAGTCCGGCGCCACGACCGACAAGGGCGCGGGCATCAGCGAGAAGGCCGCGGACGCCGCCCAGGGCGGGGGCGGCGAGAAGCAGGACGGTGACAAGGCCAGCCCCTCGCCGTCCGCCTCGCAGCCCTCGCGCTCGGCGTCCCTGCAGGAAGCGCTGGACTCGGCCAACAAGGCCATGAAGGACTCGGACCAGGCCATGAAGGACGGCGACTGGACCAAGTACGGCGAGGCCCAGGACCGGCTCAAGCGGGCCGTGGAGGACGCCATGGCCCAGGAGGGGCAGAGCAAGTAGGTCTCGGCTCTGCCCGCACGCACGAGGGCGGCCGCCGGAGTGATCCGGTGGCCGCCCTCGTGCGTGGCCCACCCTCGCTCCCGGCCCGGTGCGCGACGGACGACGGGGGAGC
>NZ_PHOA01000006.1 GCF_003687455.1 Kocuria tytonicola
CCCCGCCCCGGTGGCCCGCGCCCCTCGCCGAACATGATGCCGGGCCACACCACGGGTGTGGCACCCATCGGCAGCCGTCCTGCTCCCGGTTCCGGTCCCCGCCGCGGTGGTGGCGGGCCCGGCGGTGGACCCGGCGGCGGCGGTGGTTTCCGCGGCCGCGGTGGCCGCGGCGGCACCCAGGGCGCGTTCGGTCGCGGCGGAGCCCGCGGCAAGCACCGCAAGTCGAAGCGGGCGAAGCGCCAGGAGCTCGAGCAGATGTCCGCACCCGCCGTGGGCGGCGTGTCGGTCCCGCACGGCGACGGCAGCACCGTGGTGCGCCTGCGCCGCGGCGCGTCCCTCATGGACTTCGCGGAGAAGATCAACGCGAACCCGGCCTCGCTGGTGACCGTGCTCATCCACCTGGGTGAGATGGCCACGCAGACCCAGTCCCTGGACGAGGAGACCTTCCAGCTCCTCGGTGCCGAGCTCGGCTACCAGATCCAGGTGGTGTCCCCGGAGGACGAGGAGCGCGAGCTGCTCGAGTCCTTCGACATCGACCTCGAGGCGGAGCTGGAGGCCGAGGGCGAGGACGTCCTCGCACCGCGCCCGCCGGTCGTCACCGTCATGGGCCACGTGGACCACGGCAAGACGCGTCTGCTGGACGCGATCCGGAACACCAAGGTGATCGAGGGCGAGGCCGGCGGCATCACCCAGCACATCGGTGCGTACCAGATCTCCACCGAGGTGGACGAGCAGGAGCGTCTGATCACGTTCATCGACACCCCGGGCCACGAGGCGTTCACCGCCATGCGTGCCCGTGGTGCCCAGGTCACGGACATCGCCGTGCTGGTGGTCGCCGCGGACGACGGCGTCATGCCGCAGACCGTGGAGGCGCTGAACCACGCGCAGGCCGCGAACGTGCCGATCGTCGTCGCCGTCAACAAGGTGGACAAGCCGGACGCGAACCCCGAGAAGATCCGCGGCCAGCTCACCGAGTACGGCCTGGTGCCCGAGGAGTACGGCGGCGACACGATGTTCGTGGACGTCTCCGCCCGCGAGAACCTGAACATCGACCACCTGCTGGACGCGATCGTCCTGACCGCGGACGGCGCGCTGGAGCTTCAGGCCAACCCGGACAAGAACGCCCGCGGCGTGGCCATCGAGGCGAACCTGGACAAGGGCCGCGGCGCGGTGTGCACCGTGCTGGTCCAGTCCGGAACGCTGAAGGTGGGCGACTCCATCGTGGCCGGTGCGGCGTACGGCCGTGTCCGCGCGATGTTCGACGAGATGGGCCGCACCGTCGAGGCGGCCACGCCGTCCCGCCCGGTGCAGGTGCTGGGTCTGTCCACCGTGCCGCGCGCCGGTGACACCTTCCTGGCCACCCAGGAGGAGCGCACCGCGCGTCAGATCGCGGAGAAGCGGGAGGCCGCGGACCGCAACGCCCAGCTGGCCAAGCGCCGCAAGCGCATCACGCTGGAGTCCTTCGACGAGGCCGTGGCCGAGGGCAAGATCGACACCCTCAACCTCATCATCAAGGGCGACGTGTCCGGTGCCGTGGAGGCGCTCGAGGACTCGCTGCTCAAGATCGACGTGGGCGAGGAGGTCCAGCTGCGCGTGATCCACCGCGGCGTCGGCGCCATCACGCAGAACGACGTGAACCTGGCCACGGTGGACAACGCCGTGATCATCGGCTTCAACGTCCGCCCCGCGGAGCGCGTCACCGAGCTCGCCGAGCGCGAGGGCGTGGAGATGAAGTTCTACTCGGTCATCTACAACGCCATCGACGAGGTCGAGAGCGCCCTGAAGGGCATGCTCAAGCCGGAGTACGAGGAGGTGGAGCTCGGCACCGCCGAGATCCGCGAGGTGTTCCGCTCCTCCAAGTGGGGCAACATCGCCGGTGCCTACATCACCAAGGGCACCGTCCGTCGCAACGGCAAGGCACGCCTGGTGCGCGACGGCAACGTGGTGCAGGACAACCTCACCATCGACTCGCTGCGCCGCTTCAAGGACGACGCCACCGAGGTCCGCGAGGGCTACGAGTGCGGCATCGGGCTCGGGTCCTTCAACGACATCCATGAGGGTGACATCATCGAGACCTGGGAGATGCGCGAGAAGCCGCGCGACTGATCCGGTCTCCCCGCCCGTCCCGCGCCCCGTGGCCGGGGCGGGTGGAGTGAACCACAGCGTGACCGGGTGCCCGGGATCCCAGTGAGGGGTCCCGGGCACCCTGCCCCGCACCGGGCCGCCACGCTTGCGGCCCATCCAGGGCGGGTGCCCGAGGCACCCGCCCGAGGACTTCGCAGCGCGCACGCGCTGCCACGACACGAGGAGCTCCACCATGGCCGACGCCGCACGCGCCGCCCGCCTGGCCGATCGCATCAAGGTGATCGTGGCCCAGGCACTCGAACGCAGGATCAAGGACCCCCGGCTCGGGTTCGTCACGGTCACCGACGCCCGCGTGACGAACGACCTCCAGCACGCCACGCTCTACTACACGGTCTACGGGGACGAGACCCAGCGCGAGGACACCGCGCGCGCCCTGGAGTCCGCCAAGGGCATCCTGCGCGCCGAGGTGGGCAAGAACATCACGGCCCGTCTGACCCCCACGCTCACGTTCGTGGCGGACGAGATCCCCGCGGACGCCGCGCGTCTCGAGTCCCTGCTGCGCACGGCCCGGGAGAAGGACGCGCAGGTGGCCGAACAGGCCCAGGGTGCCCAGTACGCCGCGGGGGAGGACGTCTACCGCACGTCCGAGGACGACGACGCGGCCGGCACCGAGAACACCAGCCAGGCCTGAGCCCGGTGGCGCAGCGACAGGACGTCCCGAGCCCGGACCCCTCCCTCCCGAGGGTGGCCGGGCTCGTGGTCGTGGACAAGCCGCTGGGCTGGACCTCGCACGACGTCGTCTCCCGCATGCGTCGGCTCGCCGGGACCCGGAAGGTGGGTCACGCAGGCACACTGGACCCCGCGGCGTCGGGTGTGCTGGTGATCGGGGTGGAGAAGGCCACCAAGCTGCTCACCTACGTGACCGGCACGGACAAGACGTACCGGGCGAGCATCCGCCTGGGTGCGGCCACCGTGACCGACGACGCCGAGGGCGAGGTCACGCGGACAGCATCACCCGAGCGGCTGGCCGGGATCACCGACCAGCAGGTCATGACCGCGGTGGGGGAGCTCACCGGCGAGATCCAGCAGGTGCCCTCCGCCGTGAGCGCCATCAAGGTGGACGGCAAGCGCTCCTACGCGCGCGTGCGCAGCGGGGAGGACGTGCGGCTCGCCGCCCGGCCCGTGACGGTCTCGGCGTTCGACGTGCACGAGATCCGGCGGGTCTGCGGTGAACCGGCGTTCGTCGACGTCGAGGCAACCGTGACGTGCTCCTCCGGCACGTACATCCGGGCGCTGGCCCGGGATCTCGGGGCCGCCCTGGGGGTGGGGGGCCACCTCACCGCGCTGCGGCGCACCCGTGTGGGGTCGTTCACCCTCGAGCACGCGCACACCCTGGACGAGCTCGCGGAGCAGGTGGCGTCCGGGGGCACCGTCGAGACCCTGGAGATCGCACGGGCCGCCCGGCTGCTCTTCCCGGTCCGTGAGCTGGGTGCCGAGGAGGCCACCGACCTCTCGCACGGGCGACGGATCTCCGCCTCCCCGGCGGCGGCACCCACCGGGGGCCGTGCGGAGTCCGGGGACGGCCCGGTGGTGGCGTGCTTCGCCCCGGACGGGACACTCGTTGCGCTTGCGCAGGACCGCGGCGCGGCGGGCCGTCGCTACGCCACGTCAGTGCTGGGCATCACGGTGGGCACGAGGTTCACCCCGGGTCCGGGGGAGACCCCCGGTGCAGGAGCGTCGGACGGTGCCGGAGCGGCAGACGGCCCGGACGTGGCAGCGGGCGACGACGCCCACGGCTCGCCGCAGCGCCAGGGCGACAACGACATCGACACGGGAACGGACGCGTAGGCCATGGTGTGGGGATATGACGGCTGGTTCTGGGCGGCAGTGGTCCTGGGGGTGATCTCGTTCGCCGTCTGCCTGGTGCAGGCGCTGCGCGGACGCGCCCCGGACGACTGGTCCCAGGGCTCCGTGCTGGTGCTGGAGGCGTTCCTGCTCGTGTACTGCGTGGGCTCGGTGCTGCTGCCCGTCCTGGGACCCTCTCCGTCCGGGAGCCTGCTGGAGTACTGGGGCTACCTGCTCACCGCGCTGCTCATCCCGGCCGGAACGTTCGTGTGGTCCCTCGTGGAGCGCTCCCGCTGGTCCACGCTGATCCTCGCGGCCGCCGGGCCCGTGGTGATCGTGATGGTCTACCGCATGAACTTCATCTACTACTACCAGTGAGCCGCGCCGCAGCGCCCGGCTCCGCGCACCCGAAAGGACGACGATGGACCGCGACTCCTCCCACAGCACCCTCCAGCAGCGCTTCGGCCGCCCGGGTGGTCCCCGGCGCACCGACCGCAAGAGCACGGGGTTCGGTCGGCTGCTGATCGTCGTGTACTGGGTCTTCTCCCTCTCCGCGGGGGTCCGCTCGCTCTACCAGCTGGCCACGGAGTTCTCCGCGGCGCCCCTGGCCATCCTGCTCTCCACCCTCTCGGCGGCCATCTACGTGCTGGCCACCGTGGCGCTGTCCAAGACCGGACCGCGGTGGCACCGGGTGGCCACGCTCGCCGTGGGCGCGGAGCTCGTGGGCGTGCTCGGGGTGGGCCTGCTGAGCGTGCTCCGTCCCGATCTCTTCCCCAAGGCCAGCGTGTGGTCGGAGTTCGGCGCGGGCTACGGCTACATCCCGCTGGTGCTGCCCGTGGTGGGCCTCGTGTGGCTGTGGCTGACGCGGCCCTCCCACGCCGGGCGGTAGGCTCTACACGATGCGCCACACACCCATGACACCTCGAGGAGCACTGTGATTCGCTGGAGAAGCCTGGACGAGGTCACCCCGGGATTCGGTCCCTCCGTGGTGAGCATCGGCAACTTCGACGGTGTCCACCGCGGCCACCAGGAGGTCTTCACGCGGCTGCTGGACACCGCCCGGGAGCGTCACGCGCAGTCCGTGGTGGTCACGTTCGACCCCCACCCCGCCCTGGTGCACCGCCCCGAGTACCATCCCGGGCTCATCATGGGTCTCGAGGACAAGCTCGACGCGCTCGAGGAGACCGGCGTGGACGCTGCGCTCGTGCTGCCCTACAGCCTCGAGTTCTCCGAGCTGACTCCCGAGGAGTTCCTGGTGGACTACCTCGTCCGCCCGCTGCGCGCGGTCTCGCTCGTCCTCGGCTCGGACGTGCGGCTGGGCCGCAACAACTCCGGTGACCTCGCCGCCATCACGGAACTGGGCCACGAGTACGGCTTCGACGTCGTCGTGGTCGAGGACGTGCCCGGCACCCCCGCCTCGGACGATGACGCCCCGTCCGGTTCCGCAGCCCGCCGTGAGGAACGGCGCTGCTCCTCCACGTGGGTGCGCTCGTGCCTCGAGGCCGGGGACATCGAGGGGGCCGCGCAGCTGCTGGGACGTCCCCACCGGATGCGCGGCGAGGTGGTGCACGGCGCCGCCCGTGGCCGGCAGCTCGGTTTCCCCACCGCCAACCTGGCCCCGGAGGCCACGGGGTTCATCCCCGCGGACGGCGTCTACGCCGGGTGGCTCGTGGACCAGGACGGCACGCGGTGGCCCACGGCCATCTCGGTGGGCTCCAACCCCACGTTCGACGGCGTCACCCGCCAGGTCGAGGCGCACGTGATCGACCGCCCGGACGAGGCGGTGGAGGACTTCGACCTCTACGACCAGACCGTGGTGGTGGAGTTCGTGGAACGGCTGCGGGGCATGGTGGCCTACCGCGGCATCGACGCGCTCGTGGCGCAGATGAAGGACGATGTGAACCGCACCCGGGACATCCTGCGCGCCCACTCCCGCGCGGCGGACTGAGCACCGACCGCAGCCTTTTCCACCGCCCGACTCGCGCGGGTGCCGGGCTGGGCGGGTGGGCCGGGGAGCGGCAGAGCCGTGCCGGGCTCCGACCGCGGAACGCCGTGCCCCGCGGTCGGCCCGTGTCACATCTCCTCGTGCGCCGCCGGATCGAACCCCGAGCCGCTGATGCCGGTGTGCATCATGCGCAGGCGCTCCATCTGCTCGTCCGTGAGATCCCACTCGAAGACGTCGATGTTCTCCGCCATCCGCTCGGGGTTGGAGGACTTGGGGATGGGCACGATTCCCGACTGCACGTGCCAGCGCAGCACCACCTGGGCGGGCGTGCGTCCCTGCCGCCGGCCGATCTCCGCGAGCCAGTCACTCTGCAGCAGGTCCGTCTTGCGCCCCAGCGGGGACCAGGCCTGCGTGAGGATCCGGTGCTCCTGGTGGAAAGCGCGCAGGGCCTCCTGCTGGTACTGGGGGTGCAGCTCCACCTGGTTCACCACGGGCATCTCGCCGGTCTCCGCCTCGAGACGCAGCAGGTGCTCGGGCAGGAAGTTGGAGACGCCCACCGAGCGGATGAGTCCCTCGTCCCGGGCCTCGAGCATGGCCTGCCACGTCTGGACGTACTGGTCCACGCCCGGATTGGGCCAGTGGATCAGGTAGAGATCCAGGTAGTCGGTGCCGAGCCGCCGCAGTGAGCCCTCCAAGGAACGGCGCACCGACTCGCGGCCGTGGTCCCGCCCCGGGATCTTGGACGTCAGGAAGATGTCGTCCCGGGAAATGCCGCTGTGGCGGATTCCCCGGCCCACACCGCGCTCGTTGCCGTAGTTCACCGCCGTGTCGAGGAGCCGGTAGCCCCGCCACAGGGCCTCGGGCAGCAGCGCCTCGGCCTCGGCGTCGTCCATGGGGTAGGTGCCGAACCCGAGCTGCGGGATCTTGTGCCCGTCCCGCAGCACGTGGTGGGCCACGTCCGGGACGGCGTCCTGGAGGGCCTTGTTCTTGTGGTCGCTCATGGGTTCCTCGTTCTCCTCGACGTGCGGGCGGGGTGCTGTTGCTTCCGGGGACAGTATCCCCGGTGGGGGCGGGTCAGCCCTGGTGTGCGGGCGCGGGCAGAGTGCTGAGCAGCTCGACCACGGCATCCGCGCTGAGGCGCGCCACGAGGTCCAGCTCCAGGTGGAACTGCTGGTCCGCGGCCGGTCCGCACAGGTCCGAGATGCTGCGCACCGCCAGGAACTTTCTCCCGTGGGCCTGGCACACCTGCGCCAGGGCGGTGCTCTCCATGTCCGTGCTCAGCGCCTCGGGGAACGTGCCGCGCGCCCCGCCCACGTTCTCGGCGGTCACGAAGGAGCCCCCTGAGAGCATGGTGCCGCGCCACACGGTTCCGTTCCCGCCGGCCACGAGCCGGCTTGCCGCCGTCACGAGGTCGGCAGAGGCCGGATAGGCCTCGGGCATCCCGGGCACCTGGCCGGGTGCGTAGCCGAAGGCGGTGGCGTCCGCGTCCGCGTACCGGAACTCCGTGCCGACCACGAGGTCCCCCACGTTCACGTCCGCGCGCAGACCACCGCAGGACCCCGCGGAGACGACGACGCCCGGCTCGAACCGCTCGACGGCCGCCGTGAGCGCCGAGGCCGCGTTGACCAGGCCGATGCCCGTGCGCACGAGCAGCACGGCTCGCCCCGCGAGCTCCAGGGCGTGGAACGAGGCGTTGCCCACGAGCTGCGGGTGCTCGCAGCGGCGCGAGGCGAGCTGCAGGAACGGCTCGGCCTCCTCGGGCATGGCGACCACCACGGCGGGTGCGCCCACGCAGGCGGCGAACAGGGCTGCGTCGTCGGTCGTGTCGGTGCTGTGCATGGGCCCATTGTCTCAGCAGGGGCGGACACGCATAACCGGGAGCGGCCGTGCGGTGCCCGGTGGCCGCATCGGTTAGGATGGTCAACGGTCTGACTGCGGTCCGTGGCGGTCGGGCCCCGGGGCACGCCCCGGACCCCGGGCGGGAATCTCACGCACCGGGCGGTCACGGTACTAACTCGAGGAGTTACCCATGGCACTGGATGCCACGATCAAGAACCAGATCATCACCGAGTACGCGACGCACGAGGGCGACACCGGTTCGCCCGAGGTGCAGATCGCCGTTCTGTCCCGTCGGATCTCCGACCTGACCGAGCACCTGAAGATGCACAAGCACGACCACCACACCCGTCGCGGCCTCATGGCCCTGGTGGGTCGCCGTCGTCGCATGCTTGACTACCTGCGTCGCACTGACATCGCCCGCTACCGTGCGCTCATCGAGCGCCTCGGCCTGCGCAAGTGATGTGAGTCCCGGCGATTCCCCGCGCTCCGCACCGGAGGGCGGGGAATCTCCACACCCGGCGCTGCTCGTGACGAGCACCGTCCGGGCCCGCACCACGCGGGCCGCCCGCGGGCAGATCCCCGCGGCACCACGTACCAGGAACCACAGCAGCTGTGCAGCCGCGCCGCATGTCGCGGTCCTCGACAGTGGCCTCCGCAACGCGAGAGCGGTGCGAGGGCTTCGATCGAAGACCGGTGTGTTGCGCGGGCTGCGCACCACGAAGAAACGGAGGTGACCCGTGGAGGGTCCCGAGATCCAGAGTGCAGAAGCCGTCATCGACAACGGCTCCTACGGAAAGCGCGTCGTGCGCTTCGAAACCGGGCGTCTTGCCCGACAGGCCGCAGGTGCGGCCATGGTGTACATCGACGAGGAGACCTCGATGCTCTCGGCCACGGCCGTGGGCAAGCACCCCCGCGAGGGCTTCGACTTCTTCCCCCTCACGGTGGACGTGGAGGAGCGCATGTACGCCGCGGGCCGCATCCCCGGCTCGTTCTTCCGCCGCGAGGGCCGCCCGTCCACGGACGCGATCCTCACGTGCCGTCTGATCGACCGCCCCCTGCGCCCCGCGTTCGGCAAGGGTCTGCGCAACGAGGTGCAGGTGGTCGTCACCGTCATGTCCATCGCGCCGGACGAGATCTACAACACCGTGGCCATCAACGCCGCGTCCATGTCCACCACCCTGTCCGGGCTGCCCTTCCAGGGCCCCGTGGGCGGCGTGCGCATGGCGCTCATGGCCGAGGAGAACGGCGGCCACCAGTGGATCGCGTTCCCCAAGCACTCCCAGCTCGAGAACGCCGTGTTCGACATGGCCGTGGCCGGCCGCGTGGTGACCACCAAGGACGGCGGCCAGGACGTCGCCATCATGATGGTCGAGGCCGAGGCCACCGACAACGCGTGGGAGCTCATCAAGGGCCAGGGTGCCGTCGCCCCGTCCGAGGAGCTCGTGGCCGAGGGCCTCGAGGCCTCCAAGCCCTTCATCAAGGCCCTGTGCGACGCCCAGGCGGACCTCGCGGCCCGCAACGCGAAGCCCGAGCTCGACCTGCCCCGCTTCGGCGGCTTCGGCGACGACGCCGCGGCGGCCGTCCAGGAGTTCGCGGGCGAGCGCATGGCCCAGGTCTACTCGATCGCCGGCAAGCAGGAGCGCGAGGCCGCCACGGACGAGCTGCACCGGGCCACGCTGGCCGAGCTCACGGGTGAGGGCAAGCCCTTCGAGGGCCGCGCGGACGAGGTCAACGGCGCCTACCAGGCCCTGACCAAGCAGACCGTGCGCCAGCGCATCCTCAAGGACAAGGTGCGCATCGACGGCCGCGGGCTCACGGACATCCGCCAGCTCAGCGCCGAGGTGGACGTGCTCCCGCGCGTGCACGGCTCCGCCCTGTTCGAGCGCGGCGAGACCCAGATCATGGGCGTCACCACGCTGAACATGCTCAAGCTGGAGCAGCAGATCGACTCGCTGTCCCCGGTGAAGAACAAGCGCTACATCCACCACTACAACTTCCCGCCGTACTCCACGGGCGAGACCGGCCGCGTGGGCTCGCCCAAGCGCCGCGAGATCGGCCACGGCGCGCTCGCCGAGCGTGCGATCACCCCCGTGCTGCCCACGCGCGAGGAGTTCCCCTACGCGATCCGCCAGGTCTCCGAGGCGCTGGGCTCCAACGGCTCCACCTCCATGGGCTCGGTGTGCGCGTCCACCCTGTCGCTGTACAACGCCGGCGTGCCCCTGCGCGCGCCGGTCGCGGGCATCGCCATGGGCCTGGTCTCGGACACCGTGGACGGCGAGGTCCAGTACGCGGCCCTGACCGACATCCTCGGTGCGGAGGACGCCCTGGGCGACATGGACTTCAAGGTCGCCGGCACCTCGGAGTTCGTGACCGCCATCCAGCTGGACACCAAGCTGGACGGCATCCCGGCGTCCGTGCTGGCCTCGGCGCTGACCCAGGCCCGTGAGGCCCGCCTCTACATCCTGGACGTGCTGACGTCGGCGATCGACGCCCCGGACGAGATGAGCGAGTTCGCCCCGCGCGTGATCTCCGTGAACGTCCCCGTCTCCAAGATCGGCGAGGTCATCGGCCCCAAGGGCAAGATGATCAACCAGATCCAGGAGGACACCGGCACGGACATCTCCATCGAGGACGACGGCACCGTGTACATCGGCGCCACCGACGGCCCCTCCGCCGAGGCCGCGCGGTCCGCGATCAACGCGATCGCCAACCCGCAGGTCCCCGAGGTCGGGGAGCGCTACCTGGGCACCGTGGTCAAGACCACCACGTTCGGGGCGTTCATCTCGCTGACCCCGGGCAAGGACGGTCTGCTGCACATCTCCGAGATGCGCAAGCTCAACGACGACAAGCGCGTCAACGAGGTGGACGACGTCCTCTCCGTGGGCCAGAAGGTCCAGGTGGAGATCACCAAGGTGGACGACCGCGGCAAGCTCTCGCTCGCGCCGGTGGCGGCCGGGTCGGACGCCGCGTCCGACGACCAGAACTGAGCAGAGGTCTTCGCTACTCGATGACGGCTGTCGACCTTCCCCTGAGGGCGGGCGATCCCGCGGAGCACGGCTCCGGCGCGGACGCCCGCCTTCGGGCGTATCCGGACCAGGGACCACGCGGGGGCTTCACCCACGTGGTCCACGACGACGCAGACGGTGCCGTGGTCATGCGCACCGTGCTGCCGTGCGGCACGCGCGTGCTCACCGAGAAGATGCCCGGGCAGCGCTCCGCGTCCGTGGGCTTCTGGGTGAGCCTGGGCTCCCGCGACGAGGCGCCGGGCATGCTCGGCTCCACACACTTCCTGGAGCACCTGCTCTTCAAGGGAACCGCCCGACGCAGCGCGCTGGAGATCGCCGAGGCGTTCGACCGTGTGGGAGGGGAGTCCAACGCGTTCACCTCGCACGAGCACACCTGCTACCACGCACGGGTGCTCTCCGAGGCGCTTCCCATGGCGGTGGACGTGCTCGCGGACATGTTCACCGGGGCTGTCCTGGACCCCCGCGAGTTCGACCGGGAACGCGGTGTGATCCTCGAGGAGATCGCCATGGACCGGGACGACCCCACGGACTTCGCGTTCGAGCAGTTCACGGCCCAGGTGTTCCACGGCTCGGCCCTGGCACGTCCCATCGCGGGCACGCCCGAGGAGATCCGCAGCGTGGCGCGGGACGCCGTGTGGGAGCACTACCGCGCGGCCTACCGCCCCGAGAACCTCGTGGTCACGGCCGCGGGCGGCCTGGAGCACGAGGCCGTGGTGGAGATGGTCCGCGAGTCGCTCGCGCGCGCGGGCTGGGACCCGGACGCGGCCGGTGCCGTGGGCACCCGCCGTGCCACCACGCCCGCGCCGCTGAGCCCGCTCACCGGCACACGGTCTTTCGACCGGCCCGTGGAGCAGGCCAACGTGGTGCTCGGCGGCCCCGGTCTGCAGTCCGGGGACGACCGTCGGTTCGCCATGACGGTGCTCAACGCGGCACTCGGTGGCGGCATGTCCTCCCGGCTGTTCCACACGATCAGGGAGCAGAAGGGCTTGGCGTACTCCACCTTCTCGTTCTCCGGCTCGTACTCGGACGCGGGGTTCTTCGGCATGTACGCCGGGTGCACGCCGGGGCGCGTGGACCAGGTGAGCGAGCTGATGCGGGCGGAGCTGGACCGGTTGGCCCAGGACGGCATGGACTGTGCGGAACTCGCGAAGGTCGAGGGGCAGCTGAGCGGGGCCACGGTGCTCGCGCTCGAGGACACGGGCTCGCGCATGTCGCGGCTCGGCTCCGCGGAGCTGAAGACCGGCACCTTCGTGGACGTGGACGAGTCCCTGCGCAGGATCCGGGCGGTCACGTCCGGGGACGTTCAGGAGCTGGCGGCCCGGCTCTCGGCGGACGCCACCGTCCGCACCGTCGTGGGGCCGCAGGCCGCGGACGAGCAGGAATGAGGCAGGAGAGCATGGAGCAGCGGATCAGGGTGGCCGTCCTCGGGCGGAACGGACGCATGGGCTCGGAAGCGGTGCGCGCGGTCTCGGACGCCCCGGACATGGATCTCGTGGCGGCACTGGGACGCACGGACGACCTCTCGGAGCTCGTGCGCGCGGGCGCCCAGGTGGTCGTGGACCTCACGGTCCCGGACGCCACCCGGGAGAACGTGCGCTTCGCCGTCTCCCACGGCATGCACGCCGTGGTGGGCACCACGGGCTGGGACGACGCCGCCCTGGCGGAGCTCACGGCCCAGCTGGCGGAATCTCCCGGCACCGGCGTGCTGGTGGCCCCGAACTTCGCGGTGGGCGCCGTGCTCGCCATGAAGTTCTCGGAGCTGGCCGCGGCGTTCTTCGACTCCGTGGAGATCGTGGAGCTGCACCACCCCCGCAAGCTCGACGCGCCGTCGGGCACTGCCGCCCGGACCGCCGAGCTGGTGGCGGCCGCCCGCGAGGCGGCGGGGGTGGCGCCCTCGCCGGACGCCACGGAGTCCGATCCCCGGGGTGCGCGCGGCGCGGACGTGTCCGGTGTGCACGTCCACTCGGTGCGGCTGCAGGGCCTCGTGGCGCACCAGGAGACCCTGCTGGGCAACGCGGGGGAGCAGCTGAGCCTGCGCCACGACTCGTTCGACCGCGTGTCGTTCATGACGGGCGTGCTGCTCGGCGTGCGCTCCGTGGCCGAGCACCCCGGACTCACCCACGGTCTGGACGGCTACATGGACCTCGGCCTGTGACCGCGGGACAAGGACGTGGCGGTCTGCGGTGGTGGGCCACCGCGGCGATCGTGCTGCTCGTGCTCACCGTGCTCCTGCTGCCCCTCTCGGTGGGCTCCACGACGTGGATTGTCGCGGTCCTGGTCTTCGCCGGGGTGTTCACGGTGCTGGAGGTGGGCTCCGCAGGTCGCGCGCTCGCGGCGCTGATGATCGCCCTGCTCACGCTGTACCTGGGGCTCTCGCTCCAGCGTGCCGTGCTGCTGCTGGAAACGCCCGGGTGGATCCCCAGGGTGCTCGGTGTGGCCATGCTCGTGATCCCCGCCGTGGGCGCGTGGGCCATGGTGCGGGAGATCGTCTTCGGCGCCCGCACCCAGCAGCTGGGCAGGGAGCTGGCCGCGAACGGCGAGCTCCCCGCGGACGACCTGCCGCGGACCCCGGCCGGGCGGTACGTGCGCTCGGCCGCGGACGAGCGGTTCGACGTCGTGCGCCGTGAGGTGGAGGCAGCCCCGGAGCAGTGGGGCGGCTGGTACCGGCTGAGCCTCGCCTACTCGGCCAGCGGGGACGGTCGGCGGGCCCGCGCCGCCATGCGCACGGCGATCGCCCTGCACCGCAGCGGCAGCCCCGAGACCGTGCTCGCCGGGTCCGGACGGTAGCCTGTGGGTATGACACACGAGAGCACCCCAGTGCAGAAGGACCGTCCCGCGCCGCTGTTCGGAACCCTGCTGACCGCCATGGTCACGGTCTTCCACGAGGACGGGTCCGTGGACCTGGAGGCCACGGGCCACCTCGCCGAGGAGCTCGTGGACGACGGCTGCGACGGTCTGGTGGTGTGCGGCACCACGGGCGAGTACTCCACCATGACGGACGAGGAGAACCTCTCGGTCTTCCGCGCCGTCAAGGACGCCGTGGGCGGGCGGGTCCCGTTGCTCGCGGGCACCGGGTCCAACGACACCGAGCACTCCCGGTACCTGTGCCTCGAGGCGCAGAAGATCGGGATGGACGGGCTGCTCGTGGTCACCCCGTACTACAACAAGCCCACCCAGGCGGGCGTGGAGGCGCACTTCCGTTCCCTCGCGGACTCGGTGGACACCCCCGTGATGGTGTACGACATTCCCGGGCGCTCGGGGATCCCCATCGAGCCGGAGACGATGATCTCCCTCGCCTCGCACCCCAACATCGTGGCCGTGAAGGACGCCAAGGCGGACTTCGTCTCGGCCGCGCGGGTCATGGCGGAGACGGACCTGCTGTTCTACTCCGGCGACGACGCCCTCACCCTGCCGTGGATGGCGCTCGGTGCCGCCGGGCTCGTGGGTGTGACCACGCACGTGGACACGCCGCGGTACCGCCGCCGCGTGGACGCCGTCCTGGACGCGGACCTCGAGACCGCCCGGAGGATCAACGCGGAGCTGCTGCCCGTGGTGCGCGCCACCATGATGCGCGTGCCCGGTGCCGTGGCCGCGAAGACCATTCTTCACTGGCAGGACCGTCTGCCGAACAACACGGTGCGCCTGCCGCACGTGGCACCCACGCAGACCGAGCTGGAGCAGATCCGAGCGGATCTGAGCACATCGGTCATTGCGGACACACTGATCAACTGACGACGAAAGGGGTCTCATGACCCAGTGGAACTCCACAGACCTGGCCACGCCGCCCGCACTCGCGAAGGACACCCTCCGCGTGGTGCCCCTGGGTGGGCTCGGTGAGGTCGGCCGGAACATGACCGTGTTCGAGATCAACGGGCAGCTGCTCGTGGTGGACTGCGGTGTGCTGTTCCCCGAGGAGACGCAGCCCGGCGTGGACCTGATCCTGCCGGACATCAACAACATCCGGGACCGCCTGGACGACATCGTGGCGATCGTGCTCACCCACGGGCACGAGGACCACATCGGGGCGGTCCCGTACCTGCTCAAGCGCCGCCCGGACATTCCCGTGATCGGCTCGCAGCTGACCCTGGCCCTGATTGAGGCCAAGTTGCAGGAGCACCGGATCAAGCCGTTCACCATGGCCGTGCGCGAGGGCCAGGTGGAGAAGCTCGGCGAGTTCGAGTGCGAGTTCGTCGCGGTGAACCACTCCATCCCGGACGCCCTGGCCGTGTTCCTGCGCACCAAGGCCGGCACGGTGCTGCACACCGGTGACTTCAAGATGGACCAGCTGCCCCTGGACGGGCGCATCACGGACCTGCGCCACTTCGCCCGCCTGGGCGAGGAGGGCGTGGACATGTTCCTCACGGACTCCACGAACGCCGAGGTCCCCGGATTCATCCCGTCCGAGAAGGCCATCGGCCCCGTGCTCACGGACGTGGTCTCCCGCGCCAAGCAGCGCGTGATCGTGGCCTCCTTCTCCTCCCACGTGCACCGCGTGCAGCAGGTGCTGGACGCCGCGGTGGCCAGCGGGCGCAAGGTCGTGCTCATGGGCCGCTCCATGATCCGCAACATGTCGATCGCTGAGAAGCTCGGCTACCTGGACGTGCCGCCGAACGTGCTCGTGGACCAGAAGAAGGTCGGGGACTACCCGGACGACAAGCTGGTCATCATGTGCACCGGCTCCCAGGGCGAGCCGATGGCCGCGCTGTCCCGCATGGCCAACGGGGACCACAAGGTCCAGGTCAACGCCGGGGACACCGTGGTGCTGGCGTCCTCGCTGATCCCCGGCAACGAGAACTCCGTGTTCCGCGTGATCAACGGCCTCATGCGTCTGGGCGCCCACGTGGTGCACAAGGGCAACGCGAAGGTCCACGTCTCGGGCCACGCCGGTGCCGGTGAGCTGCTGTACTGCTACAACATCGTGGAGCCGGAGTACGTGATGCCGGTCCACGGTGAGGTGCGCCACCTGATCGCCAACGGCGAGCTCGCGCGGGAGACCGGTGTGCCGGACGACCACGTGATCCTCGCGGAGAACGGCACCGTGGTGGACATGCACGCGGGCAAGGTCAAGATCACGGGCCAGGTGGAGTGCGGCTTCATCTACGTGGACGGCTCGTCGGTGGGCGAGATCACGGACGCGGACCTCAAGGACCGCATGACGCTCGGCGAGGAGGGTTTCATCTCCGTGGTCACGGTGGTCAACCGGGACACCGGCAAGATCGTGTCCGGCCCGGACATCCACGCCCGCGGCGTGGCGGAGGAGGACAAGGTCTTCAACGAGATCCGTCCGAAGATCGCCGCGGCGCTGGAGGAGGCGCTGGGCGAGAGCGGGAAGAACCACACCGCCAACCAGCTGCAGCAGATCGTGCGCCGCACGGTGGGCTCGTGGGTCGCCCGCAAGCTGCGCCGCAAGCCCATGATCGTCCCCGTGGTCGTGGAGGCCTGACGGTCCCCACGGCGCCATCGTGACGAGCGGCCCGCCCGGATCCACTCCGGGCGGGCCGCTGCGCGTCCGGGTACCCTGGAGCAATGGCGTCACGAACTTCCCCCGCGCGTTCGGCGAAGACCGCACCCCGGTCCAAGACCGCGGCGCGTTCCCCCAAGAACGGCAAGAAGACCCCGGCACGCAGCACACCGGCGGGGCCCTCCGCCGGCACCACGGCCCTTCACGGCCTGGTCCGGGCGTGGTCGGGCGCCGGTCACGTGGTGGGGGCCGCGGTGCGGCGTGTGGGGACCGTGCGCACCGACATCGCCCCGGAGCAGCGTCGGGACGGCGGTGCCCTCGTGTGGCTCGTGCTCGCGGTGCTGACCGCCGCGGTCGAGTGGTGGAACCTGCGCGGCGTAGGTTTGGCACCCGTGGCCGTCCCGGCCTCGTGGGTGCACGCCGTGGTGGGCGGCACGTTCGGGTTCATGGCGCTCGTTCTGCCCATCTTCTGCTTCTGCTTCGCCATCCGGGTGTTCCGCCACCCCGAGCCCACGCAGGCCAACAACCGGATTGCGATCGGGCTGCTGGCCCTCACGGTGGCGGGCTCCGGCATCGCCCACCTCGCCGGCGGCGCCCCGGACCTGGGGGACGGCTTCGAGGCCGTGTGGCACGCCGGCGGCTTCGTCGGCTTCCTCGCCGCGGACCCGCTGGCCTCCCTCGTCACCCGCTGGGGTGCGCTGGCCGTGCTGGTGGTCCTCGCCCTCCTCGCGCTGCTCGTCATGACGGCCACTCCCGTGGGGGAGATCGGCCCGCGGCTGCGGGACCTCTACCGCCGTCTCACGGGCCAGACCGAGCGCCGCGCCCCGGACGTCTCCGCGCCCGAGCACGACCGCTCCTACCTGGAGCCCGTCCGCGCGTCCTCGGGGAAGAAGGCCACCCGCGCCGAACGCCGTCGGCAGCGACAGGACCTCGACCGCTACGACGGCGACGAGGCCTTCGAGCGCGCCGTGGTGGACGAGGCCAACCGCCGCGAGGCCCGCGGTGCCACCGCCACGGGCGTGTTCGACGTCGGCTCGGCCGCGGCCGCGCCCGCCGAGAGGTCCGAAACACCGGGCACCGGGGACTCCCGCGGCGTCGCCCCGCAACGTGCCGGGGGTTCGACCGCCGCGCAGGCGCAGGAGACCGAGGTCGCGCCTTCCGTCGGCTCCGCGCCGCGGCCGGGGGAGAAGCGGCCCACGCGCTCCCAGCGGGACGTGCAGAAGCTGCGTGAGCAGCAGGGGATCACCCCCGCGGCGGACACCGCGGCGGCGTCGGACGCTCCCGCACTGGACGTCGCCGAGGACGCCGACGAGCCGCGCACCCACACCCCCAACACCCCCATTCCGGCGCGGTCGGAGCAGCTGAAGCTGCAGGGCGACGTCGCCTACAGCCTCCCGCCCGTGGCGGACCTCGTGCAGGGCCCGCCCGCCAAGGAGCGCTCCGAGGCCAACGACCAGGTGGTCAGTGCGCTCACGAGCGTGCTCGAGCAGTTCAAGGTGGACGCGGAGGTCACGGGCTTCTCCCGTGGCCCCACGGTCACCCGCTACGAGATCGAGCTGGGCTCGGGCACCAAGGTGGAGCGGGTCACCGCGCTGTCGAAGAACATCGCCTACGCGGTGGCCTCCGCGGACGTGCGCATCCTCTCGCCCATCCCGGGAAAGTCGGCCATCGGCATCGAGATCCCCAACACGGACCGCGAGACCGTGGCCCTCGGGGACGTGCTGCGCTCGCAGAAGGCGCGCGCGTCCGAGCACCCCATGATCATGGGCGTGGGCAAGGACGTTGAAGGTGGCTTCGTGCTCGCGAACCTCGCGAAGATGCCGCACATGCTCGTGGCCGGAGCCACCGGCGCGGGCAAGTCCTCGTTCGTGAACTCCATGATCGTCTCGATCCTCATGCGCTCCACCCCGGACGAGGTGCGCCTGGTCATGGTGGACCCCAAGCGTGTGGAGCTCACCGCGTACGAGGGCGTCCCGCACCTGATCACGCCCATCATCACGAACCCCAAGAAGGCCGCGGAGGCGCTGCAGTGGGTGGTGCGCGAGATGGACGCCCGCTACGACGACCTCTCCCACTTCGGGTACAAGCACATCGACGACTTCAACAAGGCCGTGCGCAACGGCAAGGTCCAGCCCGAGCCGGGGTCGAAGCGCACCATCCGCCCCTACCCGTACCTGCTGGTGATCGTGGACGAGCTCGCGGACCTGATGATGGTGGCACCGCGGGACGTCGAGGACGCGATCGTGCGCATCACGCAGCTGGCGCGAGCTGCGGGCATCCACCTGGTGCTCGCCACGCAGCGCCCGTCCGTGGACGTGGTCACCGGTCTGATCAAGGCCAACGTGCCCTCCCGCATGGCCTTCGCCACGTCCTCCGTGACGGACTCCCGCGTGGTCCTGGACCAGGCCGGGGCGGAGAAGCTGATCGGGCAGGGAGACGCCCTCTTCCTGCCCATGGGCGCGTCCAAGCCCATGCGCGTGCAGGGCGCGTGGGTCTCGGAGTCCGAGATCCACAAGGTCGTGGAGCACGTGAAGTCCCAGATGACCGTGCACTACCGGGAGGACGTGGTCCAGGAGGCCCCGCAGAAGACGATCGACGAGGACATCGGGGACGACCTCGACGTCCTGCTGCAGGCCGCGGAGCTCGTCATCACCACGCAGTTCGGCTCCACGTCCATGCTCCAGCGCAAGCTGCGCGTGGGCTTCGCCAAGGCCGGGCGGCTCATGGACCTGCTCGAGTCCCGCGGAGTGGTCAGCCCGTCCGAGGGCTCCAAGGCCCGTGACGTCCTGGTCAAGCCCGACGACCTCGCGGCCACCCTCGCCCTGATCCGGGGCGAGGAACCGCCCGCCCGCGCGCCGGACGCGCAGCCCGCGGGGAGCGCCGTCGGCTCCGTGGACTACGGCGAGGACCCCGTGGAGGCGTCCCTCGCGGACGTCGCCCACGACTACCACGACGGTTCCGACACATCCGAGGACGCATGGGAGTTGACTGGACGATGAGCTCATCCGAGACCGCGGTTCCGCACGGGGACCCCGCGCCGAACAGCTCCAACTGGAACCTGCCGAACGCGCTCACGGCCCTGCGCATCGTCATGGTGCCGTTCTTCATCTGGTTCCTCGTGGCCGGCGGCACCCACGGCGAGCAGTCCATGGGGATGCGCTGGGCCGCGGTGGTCACGTTCGGCCTGGCCATGTACACGGACAAGCTGGACGGGGACCTCGCCCGCGCCCGCAACCTCATCACGAGCTTCGGCAAGATCGCGGACCCCATTGCGGACAAGCTGCTCACGGGCGCTGCGTTCGTGGTGCTGTCCCTGCTGGGCGAGCTGTGGTGGTGGGTGACCATCGTGATCCTCGTGCGCGAGTGGGGCATCACGGTCATGCGCTTCGTGGTGATCCGCTACGGCGTGATGGCCGCGTCCAAGGGCGGCAAGACCAAGACCGTCCTGCAGACCGCCGCGCTGCTCGCGCTGCTGCTCCCGCTCGCACCGCTCGTGGGGCAGTGGTGGCTCTGGTTCGCGTGGGTGCTCACGGCGCTGGCGCTGCTCGCCACCGTGGTCACGGGCGTCGACTACGTGGTGAAGGCGGTCCAGCTGCGCAACCGCTCGGTCCGCGGGGAGGCCGCGTGACGGCACCGTCCTCCGGATACGACGCCGCCGCGCTCGTCCGTCTCGCCACGGACCTGGGCCTCATGATCGGCACCGCCGAATCCCTCACCGGGGGAGCGGTGGCGTCCGCCGTCGTGACGGTGGCCGGGGCGTCGGCCTGCTTCCAGGGCGCCGTGGTGAGCTACTCGCACGAGGTCAAGGAGCGCGTGCTGGGCGTGCCCCACGACCTCCTGGCCGCACGCGGTGCGGTGGACGCGGAGGTTGCGATCGCGATGGCCCGCGGTGCCCGCGCGGCGCTCGGGGTGGACTGGGCCGTCTCCACCACCGGAGTCGCGGGACCGGAGCCCCACGACGGACACGCCGTGGGGACGGTGTTCCTGGGGGTCAGCGGCCCGCGCGGGGACCGTGCCGAGCGGCTGGAGCTGCTGGGGGACCGCGCACAGATCCGGGAGGCCACCGTGGAGCGGGCCATTGACACACTGGCGACTCAAATCTCATTACCAGCCAACGCCTAGTGCAATTCGCCCCGCGACGGGGGAACAATTGAACCTGCAAGCACGTTATGACCCACAGAGCGTGAGCCGGAACGGCTCAGGCACTGCGAGACCGTCGCGCTGACCACAGCGTGCCGAGCCCCGTTCGTTGATACGAGGAGTAGGCAATTCACATGACGAAGCAACCCGTGTCCGTCAATGGTGTCGTCCGTTGGAAGGACGTGGGTCTGGCCGACGACGTCACTGCAGAGACCCACGAGACCAAGGTGGGCGTTCTGCGCCAGGAGATCGGAGAGGTGCTGCGCAGCGTGCGTCAGCGCCAGGGACGCACCCTGCGCGAGGTGTCCCACAGCGCCCGCGTGTCGCTGGGCTACCTCAGCGAGGTGGAGCGCGGCCAGAAGGAGGCCTCCTCCGAGCTGCTCGCCTCCATCTGCACGGCCCTGGACATCCCCATGTCCCAGATGCTGCGCGAGGTGGCCGACCGGCTCGCCTACGCGGAGGGCAACTTCATCCCGGACACCGTGCCCTCGGAGATGACCGAGGAGTTCACCCGCGAGGTCCGTCAGCTGCGCGGGGGCACCGCCGCCGGCGCCCACTGATCCCGACCAGCCGCCCGGGCGCCGCCACGCGGCCCGGCGGCCCACGTCGCGGGGCACCCGTGCTCCCGCGGCACCAGAACGACGGCCGTGCGGTGTGCACGGCGTGTACGGTGAACGGACCCGCCCTCGGGCGGGTCCGTTGCGCTGTCCCGTCCACCGTTCGTCCCGATGAACCGACCACCCGAGGAGTACCTCGCCATGCGAGTCAGCGCGTTCTGGGAGCTGATGGCCCACGAGTTCGGGGCCGGCTACTGCCGGGTCCTGGCGGGAGACCTCGTGCTCACCGAGGTGGGGGACCGCACGGCACTGGAGGCACTCGACGCCGGTGTGGATCCCAAGGTTGTGTGGTTCGCGGTGTGCCGGGCCCAAGAGGTGCCGGAGTCCCGCTGGTGGGGTCCGGACCAGCCACCGCGGCGCTGAGCGCCTCCCTCGCGGGCGCGCCCTCGGGATGCGAGGCGGCGCATTCGAAGGTATATTCGAAGGGCGTCACGCGCTCTCCACAGTGCGGCCGGGCCCTTATGGGTGTCTGAGCCCCTGGATACCGTGGAGCGCGACGACAAAGACCGGGCCCACAGATCGGCCCCCGAGATCCGAGGTGAATCATGGCAGCCAAGTCCAAGGGCGCATCCACTCCCGCTCCTTCTCAGGTGGCAGGCTCCGATCGGCAGAAGGCGCTCGACACGGTGCTCTCCCAGATCGACAAGAACTACGGCAAGGGCTCGGTCATGCGGCTGGGGGACCGTCCCGCCACCAAGATCGAGACCATCCCCACCGGGTCCATCGCACTGGATGTCGCCCTGGGCATCGGCGGGTTCCCCCGCGGCCGCGTGGTGGAGATCTACGGCCCGGAGTCCTCGGGCAAGACCACCGTGGCGCTGCACGCCGTGGCGAGCGTCCAGAAGGCCGGCGGGATCGCCGCGTTCATCGACGCCGAGCACGCCCTGGATCCCGCCTACGCCGAGAAGCTGGGAGTGGACACCGACAACCTCCTGGTCTCCCAGCCGGACACCGGCGAGCAGGCGCTCGAGATCATGGACATGCTCGTGGGCTCCGGCTCGATCGACATCATCGTGATCGACTCCGTGGCCGCGCTGGTCCCCAAGGCCGAGATCGAGGGCGAGATGGGGGACAGCCACGTGGGACTGCAGGCACGCCTGATGTCGCAGGCACTGCGCAAGATCACCGGGCGGCTGTCCCACACCAACACCACGGCCATCTTCATCAACCAGCTGCGCGAGAAGATCGGTGTGTTCTTCGGTTCACCGGAGACCACCACGGGTGGCAAGGCCCTGAAGTTCTACGCCTCCGTGCGCGTGGACGTCCGCCGCATCGAGACCCTCAAGGACGGTGCGAATCCGGTGGGCAACCGCACCCGGGCGAAGATCGTCAAGAACAAGATGGCCCCGCCCTTCAAGCAGGCCGAGTTCGACATCCTCTACGGCCAGGGCATCTCCATCGAGGGCGGCCTGATCGACATGGGCGTGGAGCACGGGATCGTCAAGAAGTCCGGAGCGTGGTTCACCTACGAGGGGGACCAGCTGGGGCAGGGTAAGGAGAATTCCCGCCGCTTCCTCAAGGACAATCCGGAGCTCGCGCAGGAGATCGAGCGCAAGATCCTGGTGAAGCTCGGCATCTCCGAGGATCCGGACGAGGCATCCCAGGACTCCGCCGGTCTGAACGCGGAGACCGGTGAGCTGGATCCGGACGCCGCCTTCGCCCCGGAGACCGACGACACCGGGCTGCCCGCCTTCTAGAGGCTGATCCGTCGTGACCGGTTCCGCTCCCCACGGTGGCCGCCGCCGCCGTTCCTCGGCTCCCTACCGCGCGGGACTCTCCTCACGAGATTCCCTCGCGGGGGGAGAGCCATCCGCGGCGTCGGATGCGGACCAGCACGAGGCGGCACGGGCCATTGTCCTGCGGCAGCTCGCGGCGTCCGCGAAGTCGCGGCGGCAGCTGGAGGAAAAACTCGCGGCCCGGGACATCCCCGCGGGGGTGGCCCATGAGGTCCTGGACCGGTTCGAAGAGGTCAACCTCGTAGACGACCGTGCGTTCGCCGCGATGTTCGTGCGGTCCCGTGCCGAGACGCGGAGACTGTCCCGGAGCGCGCTGCGGCGCGAACTCTCCCAGCGCGGCATCACGGGGGATCTCGCGGAGGAGGCGCTGGCGCAGCGCAGCGACGAGGACGAGGCCCGTGACGCCCACGAGCTCGTCCGCAAGAAACTCCCCGCGCAGGTGGACCCGGGGGACCGCAAGGAGTACGAGAAGCTCACGCGCAGGCTCGTGAGCATGCTCGGACGCAAGGGCTATCCGCCGGGCACTGCGTTCGCAGTGGTCAAGGCAGAGCTCAGCGCACCGGGGTCCGTGACGGACACGGACGGCGCGGCCGCAGACACCATGGGAGCCGAGGTGTGGGACACGCCCTGACTTCCCAGGAGCAGCAGTGCGCCCCCGGCGGGGCCAGGGCACATCGCCCGCGAGACCCACCCGGACACCGCGCGGGAGCCGCCGGAGAACGGAGCCCAGTCACTGGGCGGCCCGGGTGGTTCGCGGGGGCAGAGTGTCCCGGGCAGAGCGGCCGCGAGAGATTTGACCCCCTCCCTAAGATGATGAGGTGACTCAGATGCCCCACGCCGTGCAGCCCCCAGCGACCTCCGTCTCCGTGCAGAATCCGCCGGCCTACGAGGTCCGCACCCTCGGCTGCCAGATGAACGCGCACGACTCCGAGCGCATCACGGGTCTGCTCGAGAGCGCGGGCTACGTTCCGGCCGTGGACCAGGATCCCGACCTCGTGGTGTTCAACACGTGCGCGGTCCGGGAGAACGCGGACAACAAGCTCTACGGCCAGTTGGGTCAGCTGGCCCCGGTCAAGCGGCGCAACGAGCGGCTGCAGATCGCCGTGGGCGGCTGCCTGGCCCAGAAGGACCGCTCCACCATCGTGGAGAGGGCCCCGTGGGTGGACGTGGTGTTCGGCACCCACAACATCGGTTCGCTGCCCGTTCTGCTGGAGCGCGCACGGCACAACGAGAGCGCCCAGGTGGAGATCCTGGAGGCGCTCGAGACCTTCCCGTCCGCGCTGCCCACCAAGCGCGAGCAGGCCTACGCGGGATGGGTGTCCATCTCCGTGGGGTGCAACAACACGTGCACGTTCTGCATCGTCCCGCAGCTGCGCGGGAAGGAGAAGGACCGTCGTCCCGGGGACATCCTGGCAGAGGTGCAGGCCCTCGTGGACTCGGGCGCCGTGGAGGTGACCCTCCTGGGCCAGAACGTGAACTCCTACGGTGTGGAGTTCGGAGACCGCGGTGCGTTCGCCAAGCTGCTGCGGGCGTGCGGCGACATCAAGGGGCTGGAGCGCGTCCGTTTCACGAGCCCTCACCCGGCCGCCTTCACGGACGACGTGATCGACGCGATGGCCGAGACGCCCAACGTGATGCCCCAGCTGCACATGCCCCTGCAGTCGGGCTCGGACCGGGTCCTGAAGGAGATGCGCCGCTCCTACCGTTCGAAGAAGTTCCTGGGCATCCTGGAGCGGGTCCGCGAGCGCATCCCGCACGCGGCCATCACCACCGACATCATCGTGGGCTTCCCCGGTGAGACCGAGCAGGACTTCCAGGACACCCTGGACGTGGTGGCGGCCTCCGAGTTCTCCTCCGCCTTCACGTTCCAGTACTCCGTCCGCCCGGGCACGCCCGCCGGCGAGATGGCGGACCAGGTGCCCGCGGCCGTGGTGCAGGAGCGCTTCGAGCGCCTCACCGCTCTGCAGGACTCCATCAGTGCCCGGCTCAACCGGGAACTCGTGGGCACGCGCGCGGAGGTGCTGGTCAGCGCCCAGTCCGGACGCAAGGCGGAGAGCACCCACCGGCTCTCGGGGCGGGCCCGCGACCAGCGCCTCGTCCACTTCAGTGTCCCCGAGGGGTCGCCCGCTCCCCGGCCGGGTGACCTGGTCACGGTGCCCGTCACGGGCGCGGCGTCGTACCACCTGCTGGCCGACCCCCGGGATTCCTCCGAGTACACGCTGCGCCGCTCGCGTGGCGGGGATGCCTGGGAGGCGGCGCAGGCCGAGTCCTGTGGTGCGCCGTCGTCCGGCGGGACTCCCGGGGCCGTGGGGCTGGGAATGCCCACCCTGCGCACTTCCTGAGCCATGGCGACGCCGCACGGCACCGCCCGCGTTCCCCCGCACCCCTCGGGCTCGTCGCCTGAGGCGGGGGAGGTCCCAGCACGGGACGCCTCGGTCCCCCCGCTCGTGGCGGTCGTGGGGCCCACGGGAACCGGCAAGTCCGACCTCGGGATCGCAGTCGCGCAGCGCCTCGGGGGCGAGGTGGTCAACGCGGATGCGCTGCAGCTGTACCGGGGGCTCGACATCGGCACGGCAAAGCTCGGCCCGGAGGAACGGGGTGGCATCCCGCACCACCTGCTGGACGTGCTGGAGATCGCCGAGGAGGCCTCCGTGGCGGCGTTCCAGCGCGACGCCCGGCGGGTCGTCCGTGAGATCGCGGGCCGGGGGAAGGTTCCCGTCCTGGTGGGCGGATCGGGGCTCTACGTGCGGGCGGTGGTGGACGCCATCGAGTTCCCGGGCACGGATCCCGAGGTGCGTGCCGCCCGCGAGGAGCAGCTGCGGACACGTGGCAGGGTGGCCCTGCTCCGGGAGCTCGCGGAGGTCGACCCGGAGTCGGCGTCGCGGGTCAAGGACGACCGGCGCCTGGTGCGTGCCCTCGAGGTGCACGACCTCACGGGACGCCCGTTCACGTCCTTCATGCCGCAGCGGCGGTACGTGGCGCCCACGGTGCAGATCGGTCTGGGCATGAGCCGGGAGCCGCTGAACGAGCGGCTGGCACGCCG
This sequence comes from Kocuria tytonicola, assembly GCF_003687455.1. Taxonomy (GTDB): domain Bacteria; phylum Actinomycetota; class Actinomycetes; order Actinomycetales; family Micrococcaceae; genus Kocuria; species Kocuria tytonicola. The sequence continues at coordinate 25,738 of NZ_PHOA01000006.1, forward strand.
TGTGGACATCATGCTGGAACGCGGGTGGCTGGACGAGGTCCGCGGCCTGGAGGCCGTGGGCCTGCGGCAGAGCCCCACCGCGGGGAAGGCCCTGGGGTATCCGCAGCTGCTGGCCGTCCTGGACGGCTCGCTGTCCCTGCCGCAGGCCCGTGACGAGACCGTGGCCGCCACGCGGAGGTTCACCAAGCGCCAGCGCACCTGGTTCCGCGCGGACCCGCGCATCACCTGGCTGGATGCCCTCGACCCCGGGGGCTGGGAGTCCGTGGTGGAGCGCGCCGTGGGTCTCGTTCGTGCTCAGTATGATGGCGCGCATGACTGAAACGACCGAGGGGACGGTGCGAGCTGTGGGCGGCCACGAGCTGACGGGTGTGCGGGTGAGCAAGGCGCACGGCACGGGCAACGACTTCGTGGTCTTCACGGACGGTGACGGCACCCGGGACGTGGGCCCGCAGACCGTGGCGGCCGTGTGCGACCGGCACACGGGGCTGGGCGGGGACGGCATGATCCGCGCCGTCCGCTCCGAGCACGTGCCCGAGGGGCGCGCCCTGCTGCGGACGCATCCGGACGCCGAGTGGTTCATGGACTACCGCAACGGGGACGGCTCCGTGGCACAGATGTGCGGCAACGGTGTACGGGTCTTCGTGGACCACCTCGTGCGTGAGGGGCTGGTCCGCCTCCCGCGCGGCGCCCGCGTGCGGATCGGCACGCGGGCGGGTGTGCGCACGGTGGCACGCACCTCGGACGGCTACGCCGTGGACATGGGCCCCTGGAGCTTCACGGACGGGGAGACCGCTCGTGAGCGCGGCGCGGACTGCGTGGTCACGGCGGCGGGCCTCACCGTCCCGCGGCCCGGGATCTCGATCGACATGGGCAACCCCCACGCGGTGGTGGCGCTGTCCGAGGGCGAGAAGCTCGACGGGCTGGACCTGCACACCGCGCCCGTGGTGGAGCCGGTCCCCGCGGAGGGCACCAACGTGGAGTTCGTGGTGCCCCTGGACCACGACGACTCCGACGTGGGGCGGCTCGAGATGCGTGTGCACGAGCGGGGGGTGGGGGAGACCTTCTCCTGCGGCACCGGTGCGTGCGCCGCCGCCGCTGCCACGCGGTTCTGGGGTGGGCCCGAGTCCCCGGACCGCTGGTTCGTGCAGGTTCCCGGCGGGGTCCTCTCCGTCACGTTCGTGCCCGCACCGGACGGCACCGAGCACGTGGTGCTTGCCGGGCCCGCGCGAGTGGTGGCGCACGCCGAGCTCGTCTGAGGTCATCTCCTGCCCGGCCCTGCGCCGAGGGGCGCCTGGCGGCGTCGTCGCGGAGGTGTGCCGCTCAGTTCGCTCCCACGGTTCAGTCGCGCCGCACGGTGATGATCCGGAAGCCCTTGTCCGTGGCCGCGCGCGCCACGGTGAACCCCTCGCCGAGCGTGTCCGCGAGCCAGCGCTGGAGGCTGTCCCCGCCCAGGTTCTTCTGGACGACGAGCCAGGCCGTCCCGCCGGGGGAGAGCCGTGGGAGCCAGGCGCTGAGGATCTCGTGCAGGGCGTCCTTGCCCACGCGGATCGGCGGGTTGGACCAGATGGTGTCGAAGGTGCGGTCCTCGGGCACGTCCTCGGGTCGCAGGGTCTGCACCCCGGAGAGGCCCAGTTCACGGGCGTTCTCCGCCGTGAGCCGCAGGCTGCGGTCGTTGACGTCCACGGCGGTCACGACGGCGTCGGGAGCCGCGAGCGCGAGCGCCAGGGTGAGCGGACCCCAGCCGCAGCCGATGTCCAGCAACGACGAGCCGCGGGGATCCGCAACGCTGCGCAGCAGCGCGGCCGTGCCCCTGTCCAGGTCCCCGGGGGAGAACACGCCCGCGGCGGTGCCCACGGTCACCGTGCGCCCCCGCAGCTCCACCGTGATCCGTCTCGGCTTCTCCGGGAGGGAGGGGTCGGACACGAAGTAGTGCTGCGCGGGAGGTTCGTGGGCCATGGCTCCACATGCTAGTGCCCGCCGGAGCCGTGTCGGGACCCGGCGCTAGACTGGGTCGACCCATGAACAGCGCAGATCAAGGAACCATGACTGACTCTTTCCCCCACCGGCAGACCGCGTCCGAGAGCTCGCAGCAGACCGGTGACCTGACCGGGACCGAACTCGAGGACGTCGTCTCACGCGTCCTCGCCCGCGCGCGCTCGCGGTCCGAGTCCGCCTCGCCCACCCACCCCGGTGACGACGTCTCCGCGGACGACGCCGCCGCGTCGGCGCGCCCGGCCCACGAGCGTCTCGGGCGTGCCCGGGAACTCGCGCCGGAGGACGACGCCCACGTGCCGTCGGACGGGGACCAGCAGGACCTCGCGGAGCGCCACGCCCTGCGTCGCGTCGCGGGACTGTCCACGGAGCTCGAGGATGTCACCGAGGTCGAGTACCGCCAGCTGCGGCTGGAGCGCGTGGTGCTCGCCGGGCTGTACTCCAGCGGAACCCCCGCGGACGCGGAGAACTCCCTGCGGGAGCTCGCGGCGCTCGCGGAGACCGCAGGGTCCGAGGTCATGGACGGCATGCTGCAGCGTCGCGTGAACCCGGACCCGGGCACCTACCTCGGTTCCGGCAAGGCACTGGAGCTCAAGGACGTCGTGGCCGCCACGGGGGCGGACACCGTCATCGTGGACGCCGAGCTCGCGCCCTCCCAGCGCCGTGCCCTGGAGGACGTGGTGAAGGTCAAGGTGATCGACCGCACGGGACTGATCCTGGACATCTTCGCGCAGCACGCCAAGTCCAAGGAGGGCAAGGCCCAGGTGGAGCTCGCGCAGCTCGAGTACATGCTTCCGCGACTGCGAGGCTGGGGCGAGTCCCTGTCCCGGCAGGCGGGCGGGCGCGCGGCCTCCGGTGAGGGCATCGGCAGCCGCGGTCCCGGTGAGACGAAGATCGAGCTGGACCGGCGCCGGATCCGGCAGCGCATGGCCAAGCTGCGGCGTGAGATCGCCGCGATGAAGCCTGCGCGCGAGACCAAGCGCCTGAACCGCAAGCGCAACGCCGTGCCCTCCGTCGCGATTGCCGGCTACACGAACGCGGGCAAGTCCTCGCTGCTGAACCGGCTCACGGACGCCGGCGTGCTCGTGGAGAACGCCCTGTTCGCCACGCTGGACCCCACGGTGCGCAAGGCGCAGACCCCGGACGGCATCGGATACACGCTGGCGGACACCGTGGGCTTCGTGCGGTCCCTGCCCACGCAGCTGGTGGAGGCGTTCCGCTCCACGCTGGAGGAGGTGGCGGACGCGGACGTCATCGTGCACGTGGTGGACGCCTCCCACCCGGATCCGGAGGGGCAGCTGAAGGCCGTGCGGGACGTCCTCACGGACGTGGGTGCCAACGACATACCGGAGATCGTGGCCCTGAACAAGGCGGACATCGCGGACCCGGTGGTCCTCGCCCGGCTGCGCAACCACGAGCACCCCTCCGTGGCCGTCTCGGCCCGCACGGGTGAGGGCGTGGCCGAGTTGCAGCGCCTGATCGCCGCCGCGATCCCGCGTCCCGACCACGACCTCGACCTGCTGGTGCCCTACGTGCACGGCGAGGTGGTCTCACGGCTGCACGCGCAGGATGCCGAGATCCTCAGCACGGAGCACACCCCCGAGGGCACCCGGTTGCACGTGCGCGTGCGGGAGGATCTCGTGGGGGACCTGGAGCAGTACCGCACCGACCGCGCTCCGGGCGGAGCCGCCGCGGCGGAGGACCACCCCAGCGCATGAGCGGCGGGTTCATCGACGAGTCGGGTCGTGACATCTCCGACATCCGTCCGGAGTCCCTGCCCGGGGGTGCGGACGCTCTGGAGCTGCTGGATGCGGCGGTCTCCGCCCTGGGCGGTCAGCGCCGCGACGGCCAGCGGTTCATGGCCGCCAAGGTCGCCGAAGCCCTCGAGACCCGTCGGCACCTGCTCGTGCAGGCGGGCACGGGGACCGGGAAGTCCCTGGCCTATCTCATTCCGGCGCTCCTGCACGCCCGGTCCTCGGAGAAACCGGTGGTCGTGGCCACGGCCACCCTGGCCCTGCAGAACCAGATCACGGGCCGGGACGTCCCCCGCCTGCTGGACGCCCTCGAGGACGAGCTCGACGAGCGCCCGGACGTGGCCCTGCTCAAGGGGCGGTCGAACTACGCGTGCCTCCACAAGGTGGAGGGCGGCTACCCCGAGGACGACGACGCCCTGTTCTCCGCTCCCGTCGGGGGAGGAAGTGGCACCGAGGCACCCCTGGGCGGACTCGCCCAGCAGGTGCTGCGGCTGCGGGAGTGGGTGGAGACCACCGAGTCCGGGGACCGGGACGACATCCAGCCCGGTGTCTCGGACGCGGCGTGGCGGCAGGTCTCGGTGACCGCCAAGGAGTGCCTGGGGCGCAAGTGTCCGCTCGTGGAGCAGTGCTTCGCGGAACGTGCGCGCTCGCAGGCGGGCGAGGCCGACGTGGTCATCACCAACCACGCGCTGCTCGCCATCAACGCCTTCGAGGGGCTGGCCGTGCTGCCCGAGCACGACGTCGTCGTCGTCGACGAGGCGCACGAGCTGCGGGACCGCGTGACGGGAGCCGTCACGGCCTCCCTGTCCGCCGCCGCGGTGCGGGCCGCCGCCACGGCCGTGCGCAAGCACACCGCGGCGTCGAGCGACGAGCTGGAGCGCGCGGCGCAGGCCTTCGACAAGGCCTTCGACGACGACGAGTCCGGCCTGCTGGCCCGCGGGTTCACCGAGGAGCAGGTCTATGCGGTGCGCGGGGTGCAGGATGCGGCGCGCACCGGCCTCAGCGAGACGAAGGGCGAGTCCAAGAACGAGGACGCGGGCAGGCACGCCGCGCGCTCACGGCTGTCCGAGCTGCTGGACACGGCGGAGCGGATGCTCTCTGCGGACACCGCCCACGACGTCCTGTGGATCTCCCGGGTGGGCCGGTGGAGTCCCACGGAGGGGTACGTGGGGGCGTCGGCGGGGGAACCGGCAACCCTCAACATCGCCCCGCTGAGCGTGGCGGGCCCGCTGCGGGAGGGGCTGTTCGACGGTCGCACCGTGGTGCTGACCTCCGCCACGCTCGCCGTGGGATCCTCGTTCGCCAGCGTGGCCGGCTCACTCGGCCTGCAGGGCCCGGGATCACCGTCCTGGCGTGGCGTGGACGTGGGGAGCCCGTTCGACTACCGCCGGCAGGGCATCCTCTACGTGGCCAAGCGCCTCGCCAAGCCGGGCAGGGGCGTCTCACCGGAGCAGCTCGACGAGCTGCTGGAGCTGCTGGAGGCCTCGGGCGGCGGAGCGCTGGGCCTGTTCTCGTCGCGCCGCGCGGCGGAGGATGCCGCCGAGGCCCTGCGCGGGCGCACGAACCTGCCCATCCTGTGCCAGGGGGATGCCTCCCTGCCCTCGCTCGTCAAGGACTTCACGGACGATCCCGCCGCGAGCCTGTTCGGCACCATGAGCCTGTGGCAGGGCGTGGACGTCCCGGGGCACTCGTGCCGCCTGGTGGTCATCGACAGGATCCCGTTCCCGCGCCCCGACGATCCCCTCGGCACCGCGCGCACCCGTGCCGCCGAGCGGGCCGGGGGCAACGGGTTCATGACGGTCTCCGCCTCCCACGCGGCCGTGCGACTCGCGCAGGGTGCCGGGCGGCTGATTCGCGCGAGCGGGGACAGGGGAGTGGTGGCGGTGCTGGACTCCCGCCTGGCCACCGCCCGCTACGGATCCTTCCTCGCGCGGTCACTGCCGCCGCTGTGGCCCACCACCGACAAGAAGACCGTGCTCGGCGCGCTGGAGCGGCTGAGCGGAGCCTGAGGCGGAACCGGACCGGAACCCGCGGGCCGCAGGGGCTGCGCGCGGCGGGGTCCGCTCAGAGTGCGCGGAACACGGAGACCACCTTGCCCATGACCGTGGCGTGGTCGCCGAGGATCGGCTCGTAGCGGGTGTTCTGGGGCAGCAGCCACGTGTGCCCGTCGCGCTGCCGGAAGGTCTTCACGGTGGCCTCGTCGTCCAGGAGCGCGGCCACGACGTCCCCGTTCTCGGCGGAGTTCTGCTGTCGCACCACCACCCAGTCGCCGTCGCAGATGGCGGCGTCGATCATGGAGTCGCCCGAGACGCGCAGCATGAACAGCTGGCCGTGGCCCACGAACTGCCGGGGCAGCGAGTAGACCTCCTCCACGGACTGCTCCGCGGTGATCGGCCCGCCGGCGGCAATGCGCCCCACGAGCGGCACGGGCACCATGGCGTCCTCGTCGGAGGTGGTGTGCAGGGCCCTCACGGACGGTTCGGCCGACGACGCCGCCTCCGCTGCCTGGTTCTCGTCGACACCGAGGTGACGTTCGAGCTCGTCCTGGCTGAGGGGCTTCAGGACCTCCATGGCCCGGGGGCGGCGGGGGTCCCTCCTGAGGTATCCCCACTTCTCGAGCTGGCCCAGCTGGTGCGTGACGCTGGACAGTGACGCCAGGCCCACGATGTCACCGATCTCGCGCATGGAGGGCGGGTAGCCGCGGGTGGCGATCGAGCGCTGGACGGCCCCCAGGATCTTGGCCTGCCGCGCACTGAGTGTTCGAACGCGGGTGCCGGGGGTGTGCTGCTGCGGGGAAGTGGTGCTCACGTGCGGGGTCCTTTCACCGTGCCGCACATCGCTGGCTCGCGGGGCGAGCAGCGGACGGAGCGTCCGCTTATGCGTGTCGGAGACGTGGGGTCGACTATCACCTGTGTGACCTCGAGCTTAACCCGGCGGGGCTCACCCGCTCAAATATGTGTTCGAAGTGGACCTCGACAGCATTCGTACATCCGTGCTAGAACTGAGTCCAAAGATTCGAAGATGTGTTCTAAACGCTGAGTTGTTCGAACACCGCCGCCCGGAGGGGCGGTTCCGGTCCGATCCCAGGAGGTAGCCATGACCGCACTCATCATGCCGAGGTCCGTTCGCCGAGTGACGCTCTCCACCGAACGGGCGGACCGCACTGCCCGGACGGACCGCGCAGTCGGAGCCGCCCGGAGGGGCGGTCTGCACCTGACGCGACGCGGTCGCTTCTTCCTGGTCGGTCTGCCGGTGGTCACCGGTGCAGCCGCCCTGCTCGTGGTCGCCGCCGTGTTCCTGTTCCCGTCCACGGTCAAGGCCTCCACGGGCGCCGTGGGTGCCCCCGTGACCCAGACCGTCACCGTGCAGCCGCGGCAGACCCTGTGGGACATCGCCCGTGAGGCGGACCCGGAGCGTGACACCCGTGAGGTCGTGAACGACATCGCCGAGCTCAACGGCCTGACCTCGCCGGCCCTCACCTCGGGCCAGGTCCTCGAGGTCCCCGCTCGCTAGGTCCGCACGGACGCTGGGCGGCAGGGGTCGTTAGACTGGATCGGTGAACTCACCTGCCGATCCCCTGGCCACCCTCCCGCTGCGCGACGACCTGCGGGGCATGTCCCCGTACGGTGCTCCCCAGCTGCAGGTGGAGGTGGCGCTGAACACCAACGAGAACACCCACCCGGTGCCCGCGGACGTGGTGGACGCCATCGGGGAGCGCGTCCGCAGCGTGGCGGCCCAGCTCAACCGGTACCCGGACCGTGACTTCACGGAGCTGCGCCGCGCACTGGCGAACTACCTGGGGCACGGGCTCACCGAGCAGAACATCTGGGCCGCCAACGGCTCCAACGAGATCCTGCAGCAGATCCTGCAGGCGTTCGGCGGACCCGGGCGGTCTGTCCTGAGCTTCGTCCCCACCTACTCCATGTACCCGTTGCTGGCACTCGGGACGGGCACGGAGTTCATTGCCGGTCGTCGTGAGCCCGACTTCTCCCTGGGCGCGGAGTCCGCCGCTCGGCAGGTCGCCGAGCACGCGCCCGCCGTCGTGTTCCTGTGCTCACCCAACAACCCCACCGGGACCGCGCTGGACCTGGACGTGGTGGACGCGGTGTACGAGGCTGGCGAGGCCCACAGCACCGTGGTCGTGGTGGACGAGGCGTACGCGGAGTTCTCCCGTTCGGGGACACCCTCTGCCTTGACGCTGCTGGAGGGCCGTCCGAGGCTCGTCGTGTCACGCACCATGAGCAAGGCGTTCGCCCTCGCCGGAGCACGGCTGGGGTACTTCGCGGCAGCCGCCCCCGTGGCGGACGCCATGCGTCTGGTCCGCCTGCCGTACCACCTGTCGTCGGTCACGCAGGCCACCGCTCTGGCGGCGCTGGAGCACCACGAGTCGCTGCTCGCCACCGTCGAGGAGATCAAGACGCAGCGCGACCGGATCGTCGCCGAGCTGGCCGCCCTGGGGCTCACACCCGCCACCTCCGACTCCAACTTCGTGTTCTTCGCCTGCGGCCAGGATGCCCCCACCCTGTGGCAGGGTCTGCTGGACGAGGGCGTTCTCGTGCGTGACGTGGGCATTCCCGGTCACCTGCGCGTCACGGCGGGCACCGAGGCGGAGACCACCGCGTTCCTCACGGCGGTGCGGGCGTGTCTCCACCGCGAATGACCGCAACAGGCCGCGGGAGCCGCAAGGTGCGGCCCTGCGTGCCGGCCTGGGTCGGGCGTGAGCGCACCTAGACTGGACATCCCGCCGCAACGACGGCGCGAAGGCACCCCGAGGAGAGACCGCCACACATGAGCGCGAACGAGAAAGCCCGCACCGCCACGGTGGAGCGCGCCACGAGCGAGTCCACCGTGCGCGTGAGCCTGGACCTGGACGGCACGGGTAGATCCCGCATCCGCACCACGGTGCCGTTCTTCGACCACATGCTCACCGCCCTGTCGAGGCACTCGATGATCGATCTGGACGTCGAGGCGAGTGGTGACACGCACGTGGACGTGCACCACACGGTCGAGGACACCGCGATCGTGATCGGAGAGGCGCTCGCCCGCGCCCTGGGGGACAAGCGGGGCATCCGTCGGTTCGGGCAGGCCACCGTGCCCCTGGACGAGGCCCTCGCCTCGGCCGTGGTGGACGTCTCCGGGCGGCCGTACGTGGTCCACACCGGTGAGCCGGAGGGGCAGCAGTACCACCTGATCGGCGGTCACTTCACAGGGTCCATGACCCGCCACGTCCTGGAGTCCCTGGCCCACCACGCCCAGCTGTGCCTGCACGTGGAGCTGATCCGGGGGCGCGATCCGCACCACATCGTCGAGGCCCAGTTCAAGGCCCTGGCCCGCGCGCTGCGCGAGGCCGTGGAGCCCGATCCCCGTGCGGCGGGGGTCATCCCGTCCACCAAGGGCGCACTGTGATGCCGGGACGCCCCGCGGCGGCAACGGTGCCGAGCGTCGTCGTGCTGGACTACGGTGCGGGCAACGTCCGCTCCGCCGTGCGGGCACTGGAGGCGGCGGGCGCGAACGTGCTGCTGAGTGCGGAGCCCCGCGACGTCCTGGAGGCCGACGGTCTCGTGGTGCCCGGCGTGGGCGCGTTCGAGGCCGTGATGGAGGGGCTGCGTGGGGTGGACGCCCCCCGGCTGATCGACCGAAGGCTCAGCGGCGGGCGCCCCGTCCTGGGGATCTGCGTGGGACTGCAGGTGATGTTCGACTCCGGTGTGGAGCACGGCCGTGAGTCCGAGGGCCTGGGCCAGTGGCCCGGCACCGTGGAGCGGCTGGCCGCGCCCGTGGTCCCGCACATGGGGTGGAACACGGTCCGCCCTCCCGAGGGTTCCGTGCTGTTCCGGGGCATCGAGGACGAGCGCTTCTACTTCGTGCACTCCTACGGGGTGCAGGAATGGGCGTTCGACCAGAGCATCCAGCACATGGCGCCGCCGGCCGTCACGTGGGCCGAGCACGGCGCACCCTTCGTGGCCGCGGTGGAGAACGGCCCGCTCAGCGCCACCCAGTTCCACCCCGAGAAGTCCTCGCACGCGGGCATCGCCCTGCTCCGCAACTGGATCGCCACCCTGCCCCGCACGGGTCGCCTGGACCACCGCTTCGCAGACCCCGCGCAGGAGAGCACCTCATGACCGCATCCGTCCTGGTCCTCGTGGCCGGAGCCTTCTTCGTGGGCGGTGCCATCTCGTTCGCCCAGCAGCGCAAGCCGCTGTGGTCCGTGGTGCTGCTGGGCGTGCTCGCCGCGGCACTGATCGGCTACGGCGCGTACTCGTGGTTCGTGAGCGTCTGACGGACCCCGGTGGGCCGTGCCCGGCCCACCCGACCATCGTCGCGCGCGCAGCGCGCACAGGAGGAGACACATGAACGACACCACCGGCCGCCGGCTCGAGCTGCTTCCCGCCGTGGACGTCCAGGGCGGACAGGCCGTCCGACTGGTCCAGGGCGAGGCGGGTTCGGAGACCGGCTACGGAGACCCGCTCGAGGCCGCGCGCGCCTGGCAGGATGCCGGCGCGCAGTGGCTGCACCTCGTGGACCTGGATGCCGCGTTCGGGCGCGGGGACAACATCGAGGTCCTGCGCGGCGTCGCCGAGAACCTCGACCTGAAGATCGAGATGTCCGGGGGCATCAGGGACGACGAGTCCCTCGAACGGGTGCTGTCCCTGCGCCCCGCACGGATCAACCTCGGCACGGCGGCGCTGGAGAACCCCGAGTGGACCCACCGCGTGATCGCCGAGCACGGCGACCTGATCGCCGTGGGCCTGGACGTGCGGGGCACCACGCTCGCGGCGCGCGGCTGGACGCGTGACGGCGGGGACCTCTGGGAGGTCCTGGACCGTCTCGAGGCGGACGGCTGCGCCCGCTACGTGGTCACGGACGTCACCAAGGACGGTACTCTGCGCGGGCCCAACACCGAGCTGCTCGCCGAGGTGGCGCGCCGCACGGACAAGCCCGTGGTGGCCTCGGGCGGCATCTCGTCCCTCGAGGACATCGCGGCCCTGCGCGAGCTCGTCCCCGCGGGTGTGGAGGGAGCCATCGTGGGCAAGGCGCTCTACGCGGGCAGGTTCACGCTCGCCGAGGCGCTGGACGTCGCGGGGCGCCCGGGTGCCTGAGCAGGACAGCTCCGACCACGACGCCGCTCGGGCCCTCCCGCCGCACATCGCGGCGCAGCTGCGCTCCGCGGGCGGTCCCGCGGACACGGGCGGCCAGGCCTGGGAGGGGCGCAACCTGGGGGAGGGCACGAGCCACACGCACCAGTTCCCGGAGGACGACGGCGCCGCGGCCCCCGCTCTCGGCCGCGCGCTCACCGCGTGGCGCGAGGGGCACGCCCCGGAGGACGAGGTGGTGGCCGCACTGTCCGGGGTGCGCGTGTTCGTGCCGATCATCGCCCAGGTCTCCCGCTCGCACATCACCGAGGACGGGTTGGTCTCCGACAAGGAGGCGGACATGGCCCTGGTGAGCCTCCAGGCCTCGGACGGGCGCAAGGCCCTGCCCGTGTTCACCTCCACGGAGACCCTGCGGGCGTGGAACGCACAGGCCCGTCCGGTGGCGGCGGACTTCCGGCGCGCCGCGCTCTCGGCCGTGCAGGACGGATCCGCCCTGCTGGTCCTGGACCCCGGCGCGGATCCGGCGTTCGTGGTGCGGCGGCCCGCGGTGTGGGCCGTGGCGCAGGGGCGCGGCTGGACGCCCTCGTACCGGGACTTCGCGGTGGACGACGCCGTGACCCGGGCGGCGCTGGGCCTGCCCGGGGTCGTCTCCGCACTCGCCGCGCCGGGCAGCGGTGTGCACGCCGTGCGCCACGACGGCACGGTCCTGACGGGGGGAGGGGAGGGGCCCGAGCTCGTCGTCTCCCTGCAGCTGCGCCCCGGGCTGGCCCAGGAGGACGTGGACGCGTCCGTGCGGCAGTTCCAGCAGGCCCTCGCGGCGCAGCCGGTCATGGCCGAGAACGTGGACTCGATCCGGGTGCGGCTGACCGCCTGAGCGCCTCACCCGCACCCCCGTGCAGGCACGGGCGGCCACGACCGTGTCGTAGAACCAGCGCAGACCTCGGTCGCGTTCGCGGGCGGGAGCGACCGGCCGCGGAGCTGCCGCCTCAGCCGTAGACGGGGCCGGTGAACTTCTCGCCCGGTCCCGCACCGGGGGCGTCCGGGAACGGGGAGGCCTCGCGGAACGCGAGCTGGAGGGACTTCAGGCCGTCGCGCAGCGGCCCGGCGTGCTGGGCCCCGATCTCCGGGGCGGCGGCCGTGACGAATCCGGCCAGAGCGGTGATGAGCTTGCGGGCCTCGTCAAGGTCCTTCAGCTCCTCCGCGTCCTCACCGGCCGCGAGCCCGCACTTCACGGCGGCGGCGCTCATGAGGTGCACCGCCGCGGTGGTGATGACCTCCACCGCCGGCACCTCGGCGATGTCGCGCATCTGGGCGCTGACCACCTCGACCGTCTCGTCGGGCAGGTCCTCGGGCGCGGTGGCCGACGGCCCACCGTGGGCGTCCCGGGTGGAGGGGGCGGAGGGGAACTCGAAGCGCTCGGAGCGCGGCTGATCGGACATGCTCCCACTGTAGAACAGGGGAGCCGAGGCCACAGAGCAGTCCGGGCGGCGCCCGGTGGCGCCACGGTGCGGGGATGCGCTACCATGGCTGGCAGTGTGCAAGCGGAGGAGACTCCCACCCGTCACCGCCCGTTCCGGACCAGTTCCGAGGACACCAGGTGCTCGGGTCAGAGACCGAACGGTCGTGCCGGGTTGCCGGGGCAGATCGAGTCATCGGTCCCAGTGTGGTTTCCAGCCTCCGCTCGCGCGTGCCGCAGCGGAGGTTTTTTCGTTGCGGTCCCGTCCGAACCACGGGGAAACCCACGAACATCAGGAGATCGGCATTAGCGAGCCACGCATCAATGACAGAATCCGCGTCCCGGAAGTCCGCCTGGTCGGACCTGGCGGCGAGCAGGTCGGCATCGTGCGCGTCCAGGACGCGCTGCGGCTGGCCCGTGAATCGGATCTCGATCTGGTCGAGGTCGCACCGAACGCCAAGCCCCCGGTGGCCAAGCTCATGGATTTCGGCAAGTACAAGTACGAGGCCGCGGTCAAGGCACGTGAGTCCCGCAAGAACCAGGCCAACACGGTCCTCAAGGAAGTGCGTTTCCGGCTGAAGATCGACACGCACGACTACGAGACCAAGGTGGGCCACGCCAAGCGCTTCCTCTCCGCGGGGGACAAGGTCAAGGCCATGATCCAGTTCCGCGGTCGTGAGCAGCAGCGCCCCGAGATGGGCGTCCGTCTGCTCGAGCGGCTCGCGAACGACGTCGCCGAGGTCGGTGCCGTGGAGACCACCCCCCGCGTGGACGGCCGCAACATGGTCATGGTCATCGGCCCTCTGAAGAACAAGGCCGAGGCGCGTGCGGAAGCACGCAAGCAGGCGCAGCGCGAGAAGTCCCAGGCGGACAGCGCGCGCAAGCAGCGGGTGGACACCTCGTCCGCCGAGTCCGTGACCCAGTCCATCGGGGACGCGTTCCCGGAGGAGCTGCGCCGGGCGGCGTCGGCACCCGAGGCGGAGGCCCCCGCGACCGAGGCGCCGGTGGAGAGCGCTCCGCTGGCCGCCGAGGACGAGGTCAAGGCCACGGTCGCTCCCGCGAGCGAGGGGACGCAGGACGCCGGGCAGCCCGAGCCGGTGGAGGCGTCCGAGGCCGTCGCGGAGAAGGCGCCCGCCGAGCAGGAGGCACCGGCGGCGACGTCGTCGGCCAAGCCCGTTGCCGACAAGCCTGCCGCGAGCAAGCCGGCGGCGAAGCCCGCCGCGAGCAAGCCTGCCCCGGCCAAGCCGGCGGCGTCCGCGCCGAAGCCCGGGGCGCCCAAGCCCGGGCCCGCCAAGAAGTAGCGCGAACCGAGAATTGACAGCGCCGGGCGTGTGACCGCCCGGCACCAGCGTGGTCGTGGCCGAGTGCCGCGACCCACCGGTGTGCCCCACACCGGTCGACGGAGAAGGAGACGGCCACCATGCCGAAGATGAAGACCCACAGCGGAGCCAAGAAGCGCTTCAAGCTCACCGGCTCGGGCAAGGTCAAGCGCCAGCAGGCCAACCGCCGCCACTACCTGGAGCACAAGTCCTCCCGCCTGACCCGCCGTCTGGCGAGCGACCAGATCGTCTCCACCCCGGGCGAGGCCAAGGCCATCAAGCGGATGCTGGGCAAGTAAGCCCTTCCTGCCAGACCAGTCAGCACCACGTCGCTCGGTGAGCGGCGGCAGTCATCTCCCGGGAGCACCGGGACCAGATCGTGAGGAGTACACACGTGGCACGTGTGAAGCGGGCAGTCAACGCCCACAAGAAGCGTCGGGAAGTCCTGGAGAAGGCGTCGGGCTACCGCGGTCAGCGTTCGCGCCTGTACCGCAAGGCCAAGGAGCAGATGCTCCACTCGTACACCTACTCGTACAACGACCGCCGGAAGAAGAAGGGCGACTTCCGTCGGCTGTGGATCCAGCGCATCAACGCCGCGTCCCGCGCCAACGGCCTGACCTACAACCGCTTCATCCAGGGCCTGAAGGCCGCTGAGGTCGAGGTGGACCGTCGCATGCTGGCCGAGCTGGCCGTCAACGACGAGAACGCGTTCGCGGCCCTGGTCCAGGTGGCCAAGGACGCGCTGCCGGAGGACACCTCCGCGCCCCGCGCCGCCGCCTGAGTGCAGCTGTGACGTTCGTCGAGCGCCTGGAAGACCGGTTGCTGTCCAACCCCCGAGCCGATCGGGTGAGGGACGTGGCCGCGTTGACCAGGCGCTCGACGCGTTCCAAACGGGGTCTGTTCCGCGCCGAGGGGCCCCAGAACGTGCGGGAGGCGCTCCGCCTCGCGCTCGCACCCCCCGCGGGCCAGGACCCTGCCGAGCTGCCGGTCCTCGACGCCGTGTACGTCACCGGCCCGGAGCTGGAACGGCACCCGGAGATCGCCGCGGACCTCGAGGTCCTGGAGGCACGTCGCGACGTCTTCGTGCGGGCGGTGTCCACCGAGGTGCTCGCGGCCATGACGGACGCCGTGACACCGCAGGGCATGCTCGCGGTGTGCCGCACCCCGCGCCCGGATGCAGAGCGGGCGGCCGCCACCGCGGACCTGGTGTGCGTGCTCGTGCGCGTGCAGGACCCGGGCAACGCCGGGACGGTGGTGCGCGCCGCGGATGCCGCGGGCGCCGGGGCCGTGGTGTTCACCGCGGGCAGCGTGGACCCGTTCAACCCGAAGGCCGTGCGCTCCAGCGCCGGCTCCCTCTTCCACCTCCCGGTGCTCACCGGGGTGGACCTCACCGACTTCTCGCGATCCGCGCACGAACGCGGGCTGCAGCTGCTCGCCGCGGACGGCCACGCGTGCGTGACCGTGGACGAGCTCGCCGACGCCGCCCTGCTGCGCCACGTGGGTGCCCGCCCCGGTGCCCAGGCGGATGTCATCGGCGGGACGCACGACGACGCCGCCCCGCACTCCGGACGCGCCACGGTCGCCCTGGAGCGGCCCACGGCCTGGCTGTTCGGCAACGAGGCCCAGGGCCTGAGCGCCACCGAGCGGGAGCTCGCCGACCTCGCCGTGGCCGTCCCGCTGCACGGCCGCGCCGAGTCCCTCAACGTGGGCACCGCAGCCACCGTGTGCCTCTACTCGTCCGCCCGGGCGCAGCAGCGGCGCACTCAACCGTCCATCTCGACAGCGGTCGCGCGGGACGCGGCCGGAAGCCCTCGGCACGGCGGCACCGACGCGCTCGGCGGAGCACCCGCGCAGGACGGGAGCCACGCCCCCGTGGGAACCGAGACGCCGGCCGGTGCGGACGCACCCGCCGGCCCCGGCGGCGTCGTCCCCGGGGCCGGGGAGCCCCGGTGACCGCCGCCGCGGAGCACGTGACCCGCGTGGTGGGCGCCGCGGTGCTCGACTCCGCCACCGAACCCACCCGTGTGCTGGCCGCCCAGCGGTCCTACCCCGAGTCCCTGCGCGGGCTGTGGGAGTTCCCGGGCGGCAAGCAGGAACCGGGGGAGTCCGCGCGTGGCGCGCTGCTCCGCGAGTGCCGCGAGGAGCTGCATGTGGAGCTGGAGCTGCTGGAGGAGGTGCGAGCGCCGCAGCCGCAGGGGTGGCCGCTCGCGGGCTCGGCGGTGATGCGCGTGTTCACGGCCGTTCCGACCCACGGGGCGGACACCGGTCTCAGCGCGGGCGAAGACCACCTGGCCGTGCGGTGGCTCCCGCTCGCGGACCCCGCCGCCGTCCTGTCCCTGCCGTGGATCCCCGCGGACCTGCCCATCGTGGCCGCCCTGCTGGAGCTGCTGCGACCGCGCGTGACCCCGTGACCCGGAGCCGCACGGAACCGCCGGGTACCGGGACCGACCCGCGGGCGTGGCACGCCCTGTGGGCACTGGTGATCGGCTTCTTCATGATCCTGGTGGACGCGACGATCGTCTCCACCGCGATCCCCGCCATCACCTCGGGTCTGCACACCGACATCTCCGGGGTGCTGTGGGTGACCAGCGGCTACCTGCTCGCGTACGCCGTGCCGCTGCTGGTCACGGGCAGGCTGGGTGACCGCTTCGGCCCGCGCACCGTGTACCTGTGGGGGCTCGCGGTCTTTACTGGGGCGTCCCTGTGGTGCGGCCTCGCGCAGGACGTCACCGGCCTCGTGGCCGCGCGCGTGGTCCAGGGGCTGGGGGCGGCGTTGATGTCGCCGCAGACCATGACCGTGATCACGCGGATGTTCCCGGCCCGCACGCGCGGCTCCGCGCTCGGCATCTGGGGTGCCACCGCCGGGGTCGCCACCCTGGTGGGGCCGCTGCTGGGCGGTCTGCTCGTGGACCTCGCAGGCTGGCGGTGGATCTTCTGGGTCAACGTTCCCGTGGGGATCTTCGCGCTGTGGCGGGCGGCGGTCCACCTCCCGCGGCTGCCGTCCCGCAGCCACTCGTTCGACGTCCTGGGCGTGCTGCTGTCCGGGCTGGGCCTGTTCCTAATGGTCTTCGGGATCCAGGAGGGCCAGACCTACCACTGGTCCACCGTGTGGGGGCCCGTCACCATCCCGATGGTGATCGGGGCGGGTGCCGTGGTCTTCGCCGCGTTCCTGGTGTGGCAGCGGGTGACACCCGCGGAACCCCTGCTGCCGCTCAGCCTGCTCCGGCAGCGCAACTTCACCCTGGCCAATGCGGCCACGGCGGCGGTGAGCCTCACCGTGAACTCGATGATCATTCCCGCGATGCTGTACCTGCAGGTGGTCCGCGGGCTGGACCCCACCGCGGCAGCCCTGAGCTACGCGCCCATGTCCCTGCTCTCCGCCGTGCTGGCCCCGGTGGTGGGCCGTGCCCTGGCCCGAGTGTCCCCGCGCTCGCTGGCCCTGCCCGGCATGCTGGTGATGGCGGCCGGGCTCGCGGTCTACGCGTGGAGCCTGCGCCCCGGCACGCCCGTGTGGCTGCTCGGGGCGCTCACGCTCGTGATCGGTCTGGGCAGCGCACTGATCTGGTCCCCCGTGTCCCTGACCGCCACCACGGACCTCGCACCGGACGTGGTGGGTGCGGGGTCGGGTGTCTTCAACGCCACGCGGCAGGTGGCCGCTGCGGTCGGCAGTGCCATGATGGCCGTGCTCATGCAGGCCCAGCTGGCCGCGAACCTCCCGGCGGGCGCGGGCTCTGCGGAGCTCGGGGCAGCGGGCCGACTCCCGGAGGAGCTGCGCCCGGGCTTCGCCCTGGCCATGACGCACTCCCTCATGCTCCCGGTGGTGGTGCTCCTGCTCGGGGCGGTGGCCATGGCGTTCTTCCGGCCACCCGGCTCCGGGCGCTCGGCGGCTCCGGCACCGGCCACCACGGGCACGGAGTGAGCGGGTCCCACCGCGGCGTCGCGGCCACCGGCATCCACTAGACTGACCGTGCCCGCCCGGCCCCCGGCCGAGGGCCCCACACGTGACCCGCGCCACCGAGCCGTCGGGATCCGTGACACCCGTCCGCGAGCAGGAACGCGAGAAACCATGTCCGAGAGCACACCGTCCGCCGCGGTGGACCCCACCGACGAGGCCGGGGTCACCGCCGCCGTCGAGCAGGCGCTGCGCGAGATCCAGGCCGCCGCCGATCTCGCGGAGCTGAAGACCGTCCGTCTGAACCACACCGGGGAGAAGTCCCCTCTGGCGCTGGCCAACCGTGCCATCGGCGGGCTGGACAAAGCCGCCAAGGCCACGGCGGGCAAGCTCGTGGGCCAGGCCCGCGGGCGCGTGAACAAGGCGATCGCCGCGCGCACCGCGGAGCTCGAAGAGGAGCGGGACGCCCGCATCTTCGTGGAGGAGGCCGTGGACGTCACGGCGGCCACGCGGCGTCGTCGGCTGGGCGGGCGGCAGCCGCTGAACACCCTCATGGAGCACATCGGGGACATCTTCGTGGGCATGGGTTGGGAGGTCGCGGAGGGCCCGGAGCTCGAGCACGAGTGGTTCAACTTCGACGCCCTGAACTTCCAGCCGGACCACCCGGCGCGCCAGCTGCAGGACACGTTCTTCGTGGACCCGCCGTCCTCGCACCTGGTGCTGCGCACCCACACCTCGCCCGTGCAGATGCGCTCGCTGCTGGAGCGCGAGCTCCCCGTGTACGTGGTGTGCCCCGGCAAGACCTACCGCACGGACGAGCTGGACGCCACGCACACGCCCGTGTTCCACCAGGTGGAGGGCATCGCCGTGGACGAGGGACTGTCCATGGCGGATCTCAAGGGCACGCTCACGCACTTCGCGCGCACCATGTTCGGCCCGGAGGCCGCCATCCGGCTGCGCCCCAACTACTTCCCGTTCACGGAGCCGTCCGCGGAGCTGGACGTGTGGCACCCCACGGCCAAGGGCGGCCCCCGCTGGATCGAGTGGGGCGGCTGCGGCATGATGCACCCGAACGTCCTGCGGGCCGCGGGCATCGACCCCGAGCGCTACTCCGGCTTCGCGTTCGGCATGGGCATCGAGCGGACCCTGATGTTCCGCAACAACGTCCCGGACATGCACGACATGGTCGAGGGCGACGTCCGCTTCAGCGAGCACTTCGGGATGGAGATCTAGAGCAATGCGTATTCCTTTGTCATGGCTGCGCGAGTACGCGCCCGTCCCCGAGGACGCGACCGCCGAGGACGTGCTGGCCACCCTGGTCAAGGTCGGTCTGGAGGAGGAGGACGTCCACCGTCCCACCGACTCCCTGTCCGGGCCCATCGTCGTGGGCCAGGTGCTCACCATGGAGCCCGAGACCCACTCCAACGGCAAGACCGTGAACTGGTGCTCCGTGCGCGTGGTTCCCGAGGGGCAGGAGCAGACGCTCACGGGTAAGGGCATCGACCCCTCCGGTGTGCAGGGCATCATCTGTGGTGCCCACAACTTCTCGGTCGGGGACAAGGTCGTCGTCACCCTGCCCGGCGCGGTGCTGCCCGGTGACTTCCGGATCTCTGCGCGCAAGACCTACGGCCACACCTCCGCGGGCATGATCGCCTCCGTGCGCGAGCTCGGCATCGGGGAGGACCACGACGGCATCCTGGTGCTCTCGCGCCTCGGCCTGGACCCCGAGGTGGGTTCCGACGCCATGGAGCTGCTGGGTCTCTACGACTCCGCCGCCGAGGTCAACGTGACCCCGGACCGCGGCTACGCGTTCTCCCTGCGCGGCATTGCCCGCGAGTACTGCAACGCGGTGCGCGCGCCCTTCACGGACCCGGTCGAGCAGCTCGCCCCCACGGTCCCCGCACCCACCCAGGACGGCTTCCCGGTCACCATCGACGACGCCGCCCCCG
>NZ_PHOA01000070.1 GCF_003687455.1 Kocuria tytonicola
GTTCCTGGGGGCGCCGGACGCGCGGGGCGCGGCGGTTAATGCGAGAACCCCGCATCCGGTGGATGCGGGGTTCCTCAGAGTGTGCGCCCGATAGGATTCGAACCTACAACCTTCTGATCCGTAGTCAGATGCTCTATCCGTTGAGCTACAGGCGCCCTCGTGCCGGGCCGAAGCCCGTGCAACGGGTAACAACTTACACCCGCGGGCCCCGGGCCACAAATCGCCGGACGGGGGCGCGGGGCCCGCGGTGGTGTAACTCTCCTCCGGGTGACGGCCGCCCGCGCTAGACTCCAGGCACACCAACGCGCGACCCCGGCGGGACCCGGCCACGGCGTGCTCCACAGGGACGTGGACGCACGGAACGAGCCGGTGGACCCGGGGTGGCGCGGCACGCACGACGGCCTCAACGAGGAGACATGTCAATGGCTGACAACAGCACTGCACGCACCGGGACCGCGGAGCTCACCCCCGAGGCTCGGCAGTCACTCGAGAATCCCCCCACGGACTACCGCGAGCTGGTGGACTGGGTGCGGGAGATCGCGGAGCTCGCGCAGCCGGAGCGCATCCACTGGGCGGACGGCTCCGAGGCCGAGTGGACGCAGCTGACCGACCAGATGGTCGAGGCGGGCACGCTCGTGCGTCTGGCCGAGGACAAGTTCCCCAACTCCTTCGCGGCGTTCTCCGACCCCGAGGACGTGGCGCGTGTGGAGGAGCGCACATTCATCTGCACCAAGACCCAGAAGGGCGCGGGCCCCACCAACAACTGGGAGGACCCGCAGGTCATGAAGGAGACGCTCCACAAGCGCTTCTCCGGTGCCATGCGTGGGCGCACCATGTACGTGATCCCGTTCGTGATGGGTTCCCTGGACGCCCAGAAGCCCCAGTACGGCGTGGAGATCACCGACTCTCCCTACGTGGTGTGCTCCATGCGGATCATGGCCACCATCGGCACCCCCGTGCTGGAGAAGATGTCCCGGGACCAGGCGCCCTACGTGGAGTGCGTCCACTCCCTGGGTGCCCCGCTGCAGCCCGGTGAGGAGGACGTCCCCTGGCCGTGCAACCCGGCCAAGTACATCGTCCAGTTCCCCGAGGACCGTGCCATCTGGTCCTTCGGCTCCGGCTACGGCGGCAACGCCCTGCTGGGCAAGAAGTGCTACGCCCTGCGCATCGCCTCCGCGATCGCCCACGACGAGGGCTGGCTGGCCGAGCACATGCTCATCCTCAAGGTCACCGATCCCGAGGGCGACTCCCGCTTCATCGCCGCGGCGTTCCCGTCCGCGTGCGGCAAGACCAACTTCGCGATGCTCGAGCCCACGGTGCCCGGCTGGAAGGCCGAGATGGTCGGGGACGACATTGCCTGGATCCGCTTCGGCAAGGACCGCACCCCGCGCGTGGTCAACCCCGAGGCCGGCCTGTTCGGCGTGGCACCCGGCACCGGGTGGTCCACCAACCCCAACGCCATGCATGCGATCGCCCGCGGCAACACCATCTTCACCAACGTGGCGCTGACCGACGACGGCGGTGTGTGGTGGGAGGGCATGACCGACGAGGTCCCCGAGCACCTCACGGACTGGAAGGGCAACGACTGGACCCCCGAGTCCGGGCGGCCCGCCGCGCACCCCAACTCCCGGTTCTGCACTCCCATCAAGCAGGTGGACATCCTGGCGGCCGAGTACGACGACCCCGAGGGCGTGCCGCTGTCCGCGATCATCTTCGGCGGACGCCGCAAGACCACCGTGCCCCTGGTCTCCGAGTCCTTCGGCTGGGAGCACGGCGTGTTCCAGGGCGCCACGCTGTCCTCCGAGACCACCGCCGCCGCCAAGGGCGCGGTGGGTGTGGTGCGCCGCGACCCCATGGCCATGCTCCCGTTCATCGGCTACAACGCCAACGACTACCTGGAGCACTGGCTGGACACGGGTGCGCGCATGGGCGAGGAGAACATGCCGCGGATCTACTACGTGAACTGGTTCCGTCGCACTCCGGACGGCGGGTTCGCGTGGCCCGGGTTCGGTGAGAACTCCCGCGTGGTCAAGTGGATCGTGGAGCGCCTCAAGGGCACCGCGGGTGGCCACGAGACCCCCGTGGGCATCCTCCCGGGCAAGGAGGACCTGGACCTCACCGGCCTGGAGATCTCCGACGAGGAGCTGGACGCCGCGCTGCGCGTGGACACCGACGAGTGGCTCGCGGAGCTGCCCGGCATCGACGAGTGGTTCGCCCGCCTGCGGGACGTCCCCGAGGTGATCCTGGAGCAGCGCGCCGGGCTCGAGGAACGCCTCAAGGGCAACTGACACCGGGCCGGGAACCGCACCACTGCGGTCCCCGCCCCCCCTGGGGGATCACGCCGCGCGGCCACACCGGCCGCGCGGCGTCGTCGTGCTCCCCGGTGAGGGGCGTGCCGCGAGCGCGGGGCACGTGCTGAGGGTGCTGGGGGCGGACACCGCGGTCGTGGAGTGCGAGGCGGACGAGACGGCCTGCCCGCATTGGTCTCGTCCGGTCACGACGAGAGGAAGCCGCCATGCTGTCCGAGAAGTCCCGCCCGGTCATCGCCCAGACCCTGGGTGTCATCGCGGAACGGATCCCGCACATCACCCCGGAGTTCTACCGGCCGATGTTCGGGACCCGCCCGGACCTGCCGGACGGGATGTTCAGCCGGGCCGACCAGAGGAACGGCACCCAGCCGCAGGCCCTGGCCGGGTCCATCGCCGTGTTCGCCTCCCACCTGCTCGAGCACCCGGACTCCTACCCGGACGAGGTGCTCTCCCGTGTGGCGCACAAGCACGCCTCGCTGGGGCTGCTCCCCGAGGAGTACCCCACCGTCCACGAGCACCTGTTCAAGGCCGTCGCCGCGGACCTGGGGGACGCGGCCACCCCGGAGGTCGTGGCCGCGTGGGACGAGGTCTACTGGCTCATGATCCACTACGAGATCTCCGGCCCGGACCTGTGGATGCTGCACGACGAGACGCGCACCGCGGCCTGAGTCCCGAGCACGGACGACGACGCCGCGCGGCCCCCTGGAAACTGCCGAGGGCTGCGCGGCGTCGTCGTGGTGGCGCGGGGTGCGCTCGGGGGAGGATCAGCCCTGGCGCACGAGGCCCAGGACGGTGTCCCGGACGCTCTCCATGGCGGCGGTGTCCGGGGCCTCCACGTTGAGCCGCAGGAACGGCTCGGTGTTGGACGGGCGCAGGTTGAACCACCAGCCCTGCTCGGGGTGGGTGAACGTGGTGCCGTCCATGTCCTCCACCGTGACCGCGGGATCGGTCGCGGCGAAGTGCGAGCGCACGCGGTCCACGGCGGCGGCCTTGTCCTCGATCTCCGAGTTGATCTCGCCGGAGGCCGTGTAGGGGTCGTAGCGCTCCATGAGATCGCTCAGGGTGCCGTCCTGCTCGCCGAGCGCGGCCAGGACGTGCATGGCCGCGAGCATCCCGGTGTCCGCGTTGAAGAAGTCCTTGAAGTAGTAGTGCGCGGAGTGCTCCCCGCCGAACACCGCGCGCTCCGAGGCCATCACGGCCTTGATGAAGGAGTGGCCCACGCGAGTGCGCACGGGGCGACCGCCCTGCGCCTCGATCAGCTCCGGCACGGCCCGCGAGGTGATGAGGTTGTGGATCACCACGGGGTGCTCCTCGCCCGCGGCCTGGGCCCGGGCGATCTCCCGCTCCGCCACGATCGCGGCCACCGCGGACGGGGACACCGGCTCGCCGTCCTGGTCCACCACGAAGCAGCGGTCCGCGTCGCCGTCGAAGGCCAGGCCGATGTCCGCACCGTGCTCCCGCACCGCCTTCTGCAGGTCCACCAGGTTGGCGGGCTCCAGCGGGTTGGCCGGGTGGTTGGGGAACGTGCCGTCCAGCTCGAAGTACAGGGGCACGATGTCCAGGGGCAGGGGGTCCAGCAGGGCGTTGCCCAGCACGGCGGGCGTGGTCAGCCCCGCCATGCCGTTGCCCGCGTCCACCACGACCTTCAGGGGGCGGATCTGCCGCAGGTCCACCAGCGAGCGCAGGTAGTGGGCGTAGTCGCCCAGCACGTCCCGGCGCGAGATCTGACCGCGGTGCTCGGCGGCGGGGATCTCCCCGGCGTCCAGGAAGCCCTGGGCGGTGTCCCGGATCTCGTAGAGCCCGGTGTCCGAGGACACGGGGACCGCTCCCGCCTTCGCCATCTTGATGCCGTTGTACTGTGCCGGGTTGTGGCTCGCCGTGAACGTGGCGCCCGCGCAGCCCAGGGTGCCGCACGCGAAGTACAGCTCGTCCGTGGAGATGCTGCCGATCACCGTGACGTCCGCGCCGCGCCGCGTGGCGCCGTCCGCGAAGGCCTCGATGAACTCCGGGGAGGACGGGCGCATGTCCCCGCCCACCACCACGCTGGACCCAGCCAGGCCCAGGACGTCCACGAACGCGGCGCCGGTGGCCCGCACGCTCTCGGCGGTGATGCTCTCGCCCACGATGCCGCGGACGTCGTAAGCCTTGAATGATGAGGAAAGGTCTGTGGTCACGGTTGCCGATTCTACGGGAGCCCCCTGGGCCGGATCCGGTGCGCCCCGGGATTCGTGGGGCGCTGTGGTTACATGTGTGCCATGGCCGAGTTCCTGAGGATGAGCAACCCGATCCAGCACTACGCCTGGGGGTCCCGCTCGGTGCTCGCCGGTCTCCAGGGCCGTCCCTGCCCCACGGAGCGGCCGGAGGCCGAGCTGTGGATGGGCGCCCACGCGAGCGCGCCCTCCCGCGTGGAGCTCGACGGACGCCAGTGCGGCCTGGACGAGGTGGCGCCGCACCTGCCGTTCCTGCTCAAGATCCTGGCCATCGAGGCGCCGCTGTCCATCCAGGTCCACCCCACCTCCGACCAGGCCCGCGAGGGGTTCGCGCGGGAGAACGCCGCGGGCACCGCCCCGGACGCGCCCCACCGCAACTACAAGGACGAGCACGCCAAGCCCGAGACCGTGGTGGCCCTCACGGACATGTGGCTGCTCGCCGGGCAGCGGGACCGGGAGGCGCTCGCAGTACTCGCCGCGGAGCTGGACCTGCCGTGGCTGGCCCGCGCGGCGGCGTCGCCGAGCCCCCTGCGCCACGCCCTGGAGCTCTCCGACGACGACGCCGCGGCCGCCGTGCGCGCGTGCGCCACCGCCGCGGGCCCGTCCTCACAAGAGGGGACCGTGTCGCTGACCCCCGGCCTGGAGCCGGCGGAGCTCACCCGCCGCCTGATCCGGCTGCTGGGCCACCACTACCCGCAGGACCGGGGACTGCTCGTGGCGGTGTGCATGAACGTGGTGCACCTGGCGCCGGGGCAGGCGCTGTTCACCCCCGCCCAGCAGGTCCACGCGTACCTCAGTGGCACGGCGGTGGAGGTCATGGGCTGCTCGGACAACGTGCTGCGGGCGGGGCTCACCTCCAAGCACGTGGACGTCCCGGAGCTGCTCGCCGTGATGGCGCAGGAGCAGCAGCCCGTGACCCTGCTGGAGACCCTCCCCACCCCGGACGGTGCCGTGCGGTACCCGCTGTGGGACCCCGCGATCAGCCTGGTGCGGGCCACGGTGGCCCCCGGCAGACCACTCGTGCGGGAGACCGCGGGGACGTGCATGCTGCTGGTCACGGAGGGGAGCGTCACGGCCCGCGCCGGGTGCTCCGGGCGGGGCGGGGCGGCCGAGTGCACGGCGTCGTCGGGGGAATCGCTCGTGTGCCTGGACGGGCCCAGCACGGTGACGGTGGAGGGAACCGGGCAGGTGTTCCTGGTGGAGGCGGTGACTCCGCGACGTCCGTAGCAGTCGCATCTCACCCTTTGGGTTGTCGCGCAATGTCCGCCGAAAGCGTTGAATGGCCAGGCCCCCGATCGACGACCTTGAAAATGGAGTGAAGATGGACCGGCGGATCGAACGCACCCGCGCCGCAGTGGTGGAGGCCGCGGTGACCCTGGTGTCCAGCCGCGGTTCGCAGGTGGGGATGACCGAGATCGCCGATGCCGCCGGTGTCAGCCGCAAGGCCGTCTACGAGAACTTCGGCTCTCGGGACCAGGTGCTGCGCAGCGCCACGGAGTCGCTCCTGGCGCGCGTCCCCCGCCGGTCACCGGCCCCCGACGGGCACCACCCGACCCCGTGGGACGTGGTGCTGCTGCCCATCGCGGAGCACATCGAGGCGTTCCGGGACTACTACCGCTCGGTGCTCTCCGGGCCCGGGTGCTTCACGGTGCGGGACGCGGTGGTGGAGCACGCCGTCACGGGACTGCGGAACGCGCGCGCCCAGCACGGCCCCTCAGTCGATCCCGAGGCCGGTGCGTGCGACCGTTTCATCGTGCACGGCCTGGTGGGAGTCGTGGCGGACACCCTCGTGCAGCACCGGGAGGCGAACCTGCGGGAGTTCGTGTCCTCCCTGACCGCGGGTCTGGCGGGGACCACTCCTTCCCACTGAGCGGGGCACTCTCCGAGGCGGTCCCTCCGGTGCCTGTCCGGAATAATCGGGCGGCGGGGGGTGCTGTACAGGGCCCGGGGACATCCGCTGTTCCCGCCAGACCCGTTCCGAGAGGGAGGACTCGCAATGTCCGAGATCACGATCATCGGCGGCCACGGCAAGGTGGCCCTGCAGCTGAACCGGCTGCTCTCCGAGCAGGGTGAGTCGGTGCGCGCCGTGATCCGCAAGCAGGAGCAGAGCCGCGACATCGAGGACACCGGCGCCACCCCCGTGGTCGCAGACGTCCAGGACATGGACGTGGCCGCCCTGACCGAGCTCTTCCGCGGGCAGGACACCGTCGTGTGGTCCGCCGGAGCCGGTGGGGGCTCCCCCGAGCGCACCTACGCGGTGGACCGTGATGCCGCCATCCGCTCCATGGACGCCGCCGAGGCCGCGGGGGTCCGTCGGTACGTCATGGTGTCCTACATGGGCGCCGGGCAGGACCACGGCGTCCCCGAGGACAACGACTTCTACGCCTACGCGCAGTCCAAGGCGGACGCGGACGACCACCTGCGTGAGTCGTCCCTGGACTGGACCATCCTGGGTCCGGGCGTGCTCACGGACGAGGACCCCTCGGGCTCCATCACCCTGGGCAGGGCCGGTGAGGACGACAACCGCAACACGTCCCGCGGCAACGTGGCCCTCGTGGCCGCCCGCGTCCTGACCCACGGGCAGGGGACCAGCGGGAAGTTCATCGAGTTCGCGGACGGGGACACCCCGGTCGCGGACGCCGTCGACTCCCTGGCCTGAGCCCCTGCGGGCCCGGCGGTCCGCCCTCCGGAGCAGTGCTCAACGGAGGACGGCTCGCCCGCCCCGTGACGTGCATCCGCCCGAGCACTCCGTTCGAACGTTCCGCTCGAACACTCCGCCCGGCGCGGCACCGCCCGGTGCCCCCCGCCCCCTCGAGGTGTGGTGCGCACCGGGTGATCTCCTATGCTGAGGGGCATGGAGATGCCAGCCAACCACCCGCGTGCCGCAGCGGGCCGTGAACCGGAGAACCTGGACCTCAACGAGGTCATCGCCCTGGCGGCGGTGGTGCACGGCACGGTGCAGGGCGTGGGCTTCCGGTACTGGTGCTGGCGCCAGGCGGAGAAGCTGGGGCTCACCGGAACCGCCACCAACAACGACGACGGCACCGTGTCCGTGGTGGCCGAGGGGCCCCGCTGGGCCGTGGGGGACCTCCTGAAGGCGCTGATCTCCCGGGACACCCCGGGCGCGGTGATCACCGTGGACGAGCACTTCGGTCCGGCCACGGGACAGTACACCGACTTCACCACCCACTGAGACCTCCCGTTCGGGCAAGGGCGGGACGCGGAGGCTCGACGCAGGGCCTCGGGACGGCGCGCCGGGTCCGCGAGCGGCGTCGTGGGCCCCCTGCGGACCGGGGCGCGGCGCAGCTGTGAGCCCTCGGCGTACGCCGAGGTGCCCCGTGCGCAATCCCGGGGGTGCTGTGCCATAGTGAGTTCGATGTCCTCGGCGCCCCCGCCGAGCACCCCCTATCCCTTTTCGAGGAGTGGCACCGATGGGTCTGAACCCCCTGAACAAGGCATTCGACGAGAACGGCAAGCCGTCCCCCGGCATCAACAAGTTCCTGGACCACGCCCTGCGCATCCAGCGGCCGTGGGTGGTCAAGATGATCAAGCACATGCGCCGTCAGCACCCGGACGAGACCCCCGCCCAGCTGGCCAAGCGGGCGCAGAAGGTCTACGTGCGCTCGGTGACCGCCGGCGGCGGTGCGGTGGGTGCCACGGCGGCGGTGCCCGGCATCGGCACCATTGCCTCGCTCGGTCTCTCGTCCGTGGCGGTGGCCGGCTACCTGGAGGCCACGGCCCTCTACGCGCAGGCCGTGGCGGAGCTGCACGGCGTGGAGCCGCAGGACGAGGAGCAGAACCGCACCATGATCATGGCGCTCATGCTGGGCGAGGACGGCCAGGCGCTGATGGGCCAGTTGCTCTCCAGCTCCTCGGCGAGCAAGAGCCTCTCCAGCAAGTGGGGGCTCATGCTGGGCAGGTCCTCCGGGAACTCCAAGCACTTCGACGTGGGGCGCACCGTCCGCAACATGTTCGTCAAGCGCTTCCTGGCCCGCCAGTCCGGGGCCATGCTCGGCCGTGCCCTGCCGTTCGGGCTCGGAGCCGTGGTGGGCGGCGGCGCCAACCTGGCCATGGCCCGGCAGGTCATCAAGTCCGCGCAGGAAGCCTTCGGCGAGTACCCCGCCGACTTCCCCGCCACCCTGGACACCGGTGAGCGCGCCGAGAAGTTCCCGGGGGGCGCCTCGGCCACGCAGGAGAAGGCCGTGGAGTCCGGCAAGGACCGGCGGAAGAAGTAGGCTCCGCGCACGCGCGAGGTGAGGTCGGGGGCGTCCCGGGTGCTGGGCACCGCGGGGCGCCCCGACCTCGTCCGTGCTCTGCCCGCAGCACCCGTTCACCCACCCGTCACCGGGCGTGCACGGGCCGGACAGCCGATGCTCCACGGTGCGACGTTCCTGATTCCTAGCCTGGCCGCGTGGCTGCCCCGTTCGAGAGTCCTCCCGCCCGTCCCCTGGTCTACGCGCACCGTGGCTCCTCGCGGCGCTACCCGGAACTCACCCGGGCCGCCTTCGTGCAGGCGCTCGCCGACGGCGCGGACGGTGTGGAGTGCGACGTCCACCTCACGAGCGACGGCCACCTGGTGCTGCACCACGATGCCCGGCTGGGCCGCACCTCGAACGGCAGCGGGCCCGTGGCCCAGCACACCCTCGCCCAGCTGCGCCGCCTGGACGTGACCAGCTGGAAGGGGGTGCGCATTCCGCCGTCCCACGGCGCCGCCCACGAGCAGCTGATGACCCTGGACGAACTCCTGGACCTGCTGCTCGCCGCGGACCGCCCGGGGGGGCTTGCCGTGGAGACCAAGCACCCCAGCCCGTACGGCCAGGGGCTGGAGGAAGCGGTGCTCGCGCTCCTCATGCGCCGCGGCTGGAATCCGGAGACCGGCTGGCTGGGGACCGTGCTGGTGTCCGTCATGAGCTTCCACCCCGATGCCGTGCGCCACCTCCTGGACTACGTCTCACCGCGGCACGTGTGCCAGCTGGTGTCCGGCACGAGCCTGTCCACGGTGCGCGCAGGGCTCGGGGTGGGGGCGGTCACTGCGGCGCTGTGCCGGGCCGGTGTGCGCCTGGTGGTGCCCCCGGCGGTTCCCCTCATCTCCCGCGGGGAGGTGGAGATCGCCGGGCCGGGCATCCGCTACGTCCGCGAGAACCCGTGGCAGGTGGAGCAGTGGCGACGCAACGGCTCCGTGCTGCGGGTGTGGACCGTGGACACGTTCGCGGACACCCACGTGTGCCTGGCCCTGGGCGTGCAGCAGATCACCACGAACGTTCCGGCACTCGTGCGACGCTGGACAGCTCCGGACCGGGCGCCAGCAGGAGGGAATCAGCCGCGGATTCCCCAGGTGGTCGGCGCGGCCTGACGGCGCGGTGCGGCAACGTGGTGCGGCAACGCGATCCCGCTGCGCGGTCCGAGGGCACGGCCTCGCGGCCCGACCTCTCGGCGCACTCTGGGGGCGACCCGACGGGTGCGCCCCGGCGGGGCGGTTCAGAGCCCGTAGGCGTCCACGAGCTGCTCGGCGAGTCCCGTGTAGTCACCGGGGGTCAGGGCGCCGAGACGTTGTGCGGTCTCCTCGGAGAGCCCCAGCGATCCGATGAACTTCCGCATGCGCTGCGCGTCCACCCGGTGCCCGCGCGTGAGCTCCTTGAGCCGCTCGTAGGGGTTGTCCATGCCCTCGCGGCCCGCGACGGCCTCGGCCCGCATGGCGGTCTGGACGGCTTCGCCCAGCACCTCCCAGTTGCCGTCGAGGTCCTCGGCGAGGACCGCTTCTGCGACGTCCAGGCGCTCGAGGCCCTTCACCACGTTGGAGATCGCCAGCAGGGAGTGCCCCAGGGCCACACCGATGTTGCGCTGCGAGGAGGAGTCCGTGAGGTCCCGCTGCCAGCGGGAGGTCACCAGCGTGGCAGCCAGGGTGTCCAGCAGGGAGCAGGAGATCTCGGCGTTCGCCTCGGCGTTCTCGAAGCGGATGGGATTCACCTTGTGCGGCATGGTGGAGGAGCCGGTGGCACCCTCCACGGGGATCTGCTGGAAGTAGCCGATGGAGATGTAGGACCACACGTCCGTGCAGAGGTTGTGCAGGATCCGGTTGAACCGCGCCACATCCGCGTAGAGCTCCGCCTGCCAGTCGTGGGACTCGATCTGGGTGGTGAGCGGGTTCCAGGTGAGGCCCAGCCCGGTCACGAAGGAGCGGGAGACCTCGGGCCAGTCGGTGTCCGGGGCCGCTGCCGTGTGCGCCGCGAACGTGCCGGTGGCGCCGTTGAGCTTGCCCAGGTACTCGGTGCCCTCGATACGCCGCACCTGGCGGTCCAACCTGTGCGCGAAGACCGCGAGCTCCTTGCCCAGGGTGGTGGGGGTGGCCGGCTGCCCGTGCGTGTGGGACAGCATGGGGGTGGCCTTCGCCTCCCGGGCCATGGCCGAGACCGCGTCCACGAGACCGCGTGCGGCGGGAAGCCACACGCGCTCCACCGCATCCTTGATCCCCAGGGCGTAGGAGAGGTTGTTGACGTCCTCGGACGTGCACGCGAAGTGCACCAGCGGGGTGAGCCGTTCCAGCCCCAGCTCCGGGAGACGGCGGTCGAGGAAGTACTCCACGGCCTTGACGTCGTGCACCGTGACCGCCTCGAGCTCGGCGAGCTCCGCCACCGAGTCCGTGTCGAAGGTCTCCACGACGGCGCGCAGACCGCGCTCCTGCTCCGCCGTGAGCGGCTCCAGACCGGGCAGTGCCCGCTCCCGGCACAGGTGGATGAACCACTCGACCTCCACGTGCACCCGTTCCCGGTTGAGCGCCGCCTCCGAGAGGTGGTCCACCAGAGCGGCGGTCTGCGGTCGGTAGCGCCCGTCCAGGGGGCCCAGCGCGATGGCGGGGCTCTGCTGGCCCAGGGCCACTCGTCCGGACGGGAGGGTCTGCGCGGCGTTCGACATGGTCCCCATTCTTCCACGGGCCCGGTTCCCGGTGCCGCGGCGAGCGCACTGCACCCCCGCCCGTCCGAGCCCCCTGTGGGCGGTCCGTCCACCGGGCGCCCACCGGGTCCCCGGGTCCGCGGTGGAGCGGCCTAGCGTGATCGCCGAGCGCCCGGGGCGGTTCCCGTGGCGCGGGAAGGACCCCGTCATGCCGTTCGCCGCCACCGCTGCACTGCCCGGTGCCAACCCCTGGGCGGTCTCGTTCCTCGTCCAGGAGCACCTCGTCGGGCTCGCCCACCGCTACGACGACGTCGCGGAGCGGCTCTCCGGGCTCGCCTCCCGGTGCTCGGATCCCGCCGTGGGCTGCACCCCCTGGACCGGTCCCGGTGCCCGTGCGTTCCGTGCGCGCCTGGAACGTCACGAGTCGGACCTCAGGGAGGACGTCGAGCGGTGCCGGGACACGGCCCAGAGCATCCGGTGGGCGGCCGGCGCGCTCGGGGAGCGCATCGCCGCGGTGGAATCCGTGGCTGAACTGGGCGGGCCGTTGCTGGGCGTCCTCGGGGCGGTCCTGGGGCCTGTGGGCATCCTCCAGGGTGTCGTGGCGCCCGGCGGCGGTACCAGTGCAAATGCTCCGGTTCCGACGGGCCCGGCGCCGTCCGGTGCCGCGGGTCCGCCGGGTGGGCCGTCGGCCCTCGGGGCACCCGGGCCGGGCGCCGCGTCGCGCGGTTCTGCGGGCCGCCTGCCCTCGGGAGCGACGCCGTGACCGCGGTGCCCCACCGGGACGTGGTTCCGGGGCCCGCCCCGGACATGGACCACGGGATCACGGAGGTGCACGGCAGGGCGGAGGACCTGCAGTCCGAGCTGTTCGGGACCGGGCGGCGTCCCGTGGCCGAGGGGTACACCTCGGCGGAGCAGGTCTCCGCCGCGGTGGAGGGTGCCCGTACGAGCATCCAGGTCCACGGCGGCGGAGCGGGTGCCGTGGCCGTGGACACCGCGGATCTGCACACCACCACGGCGGACGTGGGCCGGATCGCGGCGGACCTGGGCGAGGTGCTGCTCGGCCTGACCCCGCTCACGGCCGAGCTCGAGCTGTGGGCGCTCACCGGCCAGTCCCTCCTGGGGGAGGCCGCGGCCGGTGCCGAGTTCCTCGCGGGGGACCTCGTGGGGCGGATCGCGCACATGGGGGTCACCGTGGCCCGCCTCGCGCTCGCGGCACAGCGCTACGAGGCGACGGAGCACGCCGTCCTGGGCATGTTCTCCGCGGCGCAGCTGAACTCCCCGTGGCACGGCTCCGCCGCCACCCTGGTGCAGGAGGTCGCCCGCACCGCGGAGGCACTGGACGTCGCCCTGACCCGTGCGGACATCACGTCCCCGGCCGACTTCGCCTCCAAGGTCCGGTTCTCGAACCTGGGCGTGGTCGTCACGGGCGGTGGACCGGGCGGCACGGATGCCGTGATCCGGGGCCCGGGCCTGGACGACGTGCTGGACACGGTGCTCCAGGCGCCCCTCTCTGCACCCGAGGACGCACCCGGTGCCGGTGGTGGTGGGCCGGCACCGGGTGGCGCGGCGTCGTCGTCGAACGGGGGCGTGGGGGAGGGTCCCCAGACC
>NZ_PHOA01000071.1 GCF_003687455.1 Kocuria tytonicola
CCAGGCGAGCCCGGCCTTCGCACCGGCGGCCCGCAGCTCCCGGGCGAGCTTCACGGGGGCCATGGCCGCTTCCGCGTGGAACGTCACGGACGCGCACCCGGCCTCCGCGTACGCCGGGGCCCAGCGGTCCGGGTCCTCGATCATCAGGTGCAGGTCCAGGGGGATGGGGCTCGCCCGCTGCAGGCTCTCCACCACGGGCAGCCCCAGGGTGAGGTTCGGGACGAAGTGGTTGTCCATCACGTCCACGTGCGCGGCATCCGCGTTCTCGATGCGCTGCAGCTCCTCCCCCAGGCGGGCGAAGTCCGCGGAGAGGATGGACGGGTGGATGTCGCAGCGGGTCATGGGGGTCCTCCAGGTGTGGTGTCTCGGTCGGGGGCGGGGTCGGGTGGCCGCGAGCCAGCCTGCGCGGCAGGAGGTGCTCAGCCGCGCCGACGCAGCGCCACCATGTACATGGCGTCCGTGCCGTGCACGTGCGGCCACAGCTGCACGCTGCTCCCACCGCCGGGCAGCTCCAGCCCGGCGGCACGGGTGCCGTGGAACGCGCCGGGCAGGGCGGCCTGCTCCGCGAGGGCCGCGGTGTCCAGGACCTCCACGTCCGCGCGCCGGTCCCGGACGTCCTGCAGCACGTCGTGGGTCTCGGCGGTGTGCGGCGAGCACGTCGCGTAGACCACCACGCCGCCCGGGCGGGTGGCCTCCAGCGCCGCGTCCAGCAGCTCCCGCTGCACGTCCGCGAGGTTCGCGACGTCCGACGGCGTGCGCCGCCACCGCGCCTCGGGGCGCCGTCGCAGGGCGCCCAGGCCGGTGCAGGGGACGTCCACGAGCACACGGTCGAAGGCGCCCGCGTGCTCGGCAGGGACCTCCCGGGCGTCTCCCGTGCGCACACGCCACGCCTCGCGCGGAACGGGGGCCAGGGACTGGCGCACGAGCTCGCTGCGGTGCTCGCTGACCTCGTTGGCCAGCAGCGTGGCGCCCCGCTCGTGGGCGAGCGCCGCGAGGAGTGCGGCCTTGCCGCCCGGGCCCGCGCACAGGTCCGCCCACCGGCCGGCGTCCTCGGCAACCGCCGCCTGGGCGAGCACTCGGGCCACGAGCTGGGAGCCCGCGTCCTGCACACGCACCACGCCCTCCCGTGTGCCCGGGATGCGGTGGACGTCTCCCCCGCCGCTCACGGCGCTGTCCGCCACGAGATCGCCCGGGTGGGCACCGGCCTCCAGCACGGGGTCGAGGGACCCCAGACCCGGCAGCGCCACGAGGTGCACGTCCGGGGCGGCGTTGTCCGCGTCCAGCAGGGCGGTGATCTCCTCCGGATCGCGTCCGTTCGCACGCAGGGCACGCCGCATGGCCCGGATCTCCCACACGGGGTGGGCACGGCGGACGCTCATGGCGCGCCACTCGTCCGGCTGCTGCGAGGCGAGGTCCTCCAGCCACTCCTCCTGGGTGCGCCGCGCCACCTTGCGCAGCACCGCGTTGACGAGTCCCGCCGGCCCCTGGCCGACCTCCCCGCGGACCAGGCCCACGGTGGCGTCCAGCGCGGCGTGGTCTGGCACGCGCATGGCCAGCAGCTGGTGGGTTCCCAGCCGCAGGGCGTCCAGCACCGCGGGGTCCAGCTGGTCGAGGGGGCGGTCCACGCACGTCTGGAGCACGGCGTCCCACGTGCCGCTCCAGCGCATGGTGCCGTAGGCGAGCTCCGTGGCGAACGCGGCGTCGCGCCGGTCCAGACGGTGCTCGCGCACCAGGGACGGGAGCACGAGGTTGCCGTAGGCGTCCTCGGAGTTCACCGCGCGCAGGGCCTCGAAGGCCGCGAGCCGCGCCGGGTCCGAACGTCGACGCCGCTGGCCCGGCGCCTGCGTCGAGTACGACCGCTCGTGCTGGGCCCGGCGGTTGCGCTCGTGCCCCCGGGCGTTGCGGCGGGAGCCGTCCTGCGAGCGGCCCTGGCCCCGGTCCCCGCCGCGGCCGCTCACGTTGCCGCCGCGACGTTCACCGCCTCCGGGGCCGCGCTGCTGCTGGCCCTGCGGTCGACCCCTGCGGTCGTCACCGGATGCTGCTCCATGATCGTCGTACTCCCGGCTCATGCGAAGGCCACCTGCTCCCTGTGCTGCTGTCCGCGGGCCCAGTCCAGGACCGCCATGGGTTTCTTCCCGCCCGGCTGCACGCGCGTGAGCTCCACGGCGTACGAGCCGGTGCCCGCGAAGACCTGCTTGCCGCGGATCTCCACGTGGCCGGCGGCCAGTCCGGTCACTCCGGGGGCGGGGACCACGCGCTCCACCTTGATGCGCTGCCCCTCGTACTCCGTCCAGGCGCCCGGTTCGGGGGTCACCCCGCGCACGTGGTGCGCCACGGCCACGGCCGGGTGCGTCCAGGTGATGCGAGCCTCCGCGCCCGTGAGCTTGGGGGCGGCGGTGGCCTCCCCCCGCTGCGGGACGGGCTGCACCTGTCCGGTGGCCACGCCCAGCAGCGACTCCGCGAGCAACGGCGAGCCCTCGTGCGCGAGCCGGTCCAGGACGGTGCCCGCGGTGTCCTCCGGGCGCACCTCGTCCGTGAGGGTGCCCACCACGGGGCCGGTGTCCATGCCCTCGTCCAGAACGAACGTGGTGGCTCCCAGCACGGAGTCGCCGGCCATCAGGGCGCGCTGCACCGGCGCGGCCCCGCGCCACTGCGGAAGCAGCGAGAAGTGCAGGTTGATCCAGCCGTGCTCGAAGACCTCCAGCGCCGGCCGCGGGAGCAGGGCGCCGTAGGCCACCACCGCCCCGATGCGGGCACCGGTCCCACGCAGCGCGGCCCGGACGTCCTCCGTGACACGGTTGGCCCGCAGCACGGGCAGGTCGAACTCCTCCGCGCGGCGCGCCACGGCGGAGGGCGTGAGCACTTTCTTGCGCCCCACGGGGGCGTCCTCGCGGGTCAGCACGGCGGCGATCTCGAAGCGCGGATCCGAGTGCAGGGCCTCGAGCGGGGGCACAGCCGTCTCCGGCGTGCCCGCGTAGACGATTTTCAGTCGTTCGTGCGTCATCGTGCCCCTCCCCGGGTGAAGGCGGAGCCTGCTGCGCGCACGGGACGGGACGCAGCGTCGTCGGCGGGGCGGGTGAAGGCGGAACTGGCCGCCGCCGGGGAATCCCCCGTGCGAACCGGGCCTCGTGCACCGCGGGCGGTCGGGGCCGACGGGCCCTGGGTGCCGGCGGCGTGCGACGACGCCGCTGAGAGCCGCTGCTCGTCCCGCTCCTTCTCCGTCCTGGCCGCGGCCTCGCGAAACTCGGGGCTGCGCAGCCTGCGCAGGGCGTCCTTGCGCTCGTCACCCACCAGACGGTCCACGTAGAGCATGCCGTGCAGGTGGTCGATCTCGTGCTGGAAGCAGCGGGCCAGCAGCCCCGTGGCCTCCCGTTGCACGGGGCGGCCGTGGGAGTCCACGCCGGTGAGCACCGCCCGGTGCCTGCGCGGGGTCTCGTGGGACAGGCCCGGGACGGAGAGGCAGCCTTCGCCGCCCTCCTGGGGTTCGTCCCCCACGCTCAGACGGGGATTGACCACGTGGCCCTCGTCCCCGTGGACACCCCACGTGAAGATCTGCAGACCCACCCCCACCTGGGGTGCGGCCAGTCCGACGCCTCCCACGGCGTACATGGTCTCGAACATGTCCCGCACCAGGGTTCGCAGGGAGTCGTCGAACTCCGTGACCTCCTGGGCGGGGGTCCGCAGGACCGGGTCCCCGATGGTGCGGATGCGCAGAATACTCACCGTGCGGTGCTCTCCTCGTGTGGGTTCGTGGGCCGGGACGGCATCGTCCTCAGTCTACGGCGGGCCCGGCCACCGGCAGTGTGACAGTGGAGTCCGGCACCAGGCGCCCCGTGGGGCTGCCCTCGAGCGGCGGCGGGGCAATGCTGCGCAGCTGCGGCCCCGCGGACTCCAGCTGCGCCGACCGGGCCCACACCTTGGCCAGGGCGCAGAACTTGTACCAGTGGGCGGGCAGGTGCTCGGACACGGCCTGGACCGTGAGCGCCTCCGTCTCCCCGATCGCCACGGCCATGAGCACGTCCGCGTCCCCGTAGCGCCACGGCTCCCACTGCCCCGCTGCGGCGTCCACGAGCGACTCCTCCGCCTTGAGACCCGCGACCAGCTGGGTGACCACCTTGGGGTCCGGGGACTTCACACGCCCGGAGCGGTCCGTGCCCTTCGTCTTGTAGTCGATGAGGCAGACCTTGCCGCCGATCCGCGCCACGAGGTCCAGGGTGCCGGCGTAGCCCACGGTGGAGTTCCACACCGTGATCTCCGCCGCCAGCGGCTCCGGCCGGTAGAGCTCCCACCACTGGTCCGCGCTGTCCGCGAAGCGTGCCTCGTGGTGCTCCGTGAGATCGGCGCGGGCGCGCTCCACCTCGTGGGCCGCCCCCATGGCACGCAGCGCAAGCTGCTCGCAGTAGTCGTGGACGCGGTCCCCGCGCTGCGCCGCCTGGTCGCGGTGCCGCTCGGCGGCCTTGGCCGCGTGGTTGACCAGGGAACGACGCCGCCGCGAGTCCCGCAGCGCGTCCGGCAGCTGGGGGTCGTTCGCCAGCGCCTGGGCTGCGCTGTACCCGTACCAGCCGCCGAGGTCGTTGGCCTCGCAGCCGATGATCGTGGTGATGGACGGAACCTCGAGGTCCCCGCCCTCACGGCGCGCGTACATGCGGCCGGTGGGCGTCTGCTGTGCGAGTCGGGGTTGCGTCATGGGCCCAGCGTAGGAAGGGCCCCCGACACGCAGAAGCCTTCCGCTCCGTGGGCGGGCACGAAAAAACCCGGCCCCTTCCGGGACCGGGTTCTTCGTTCGTCCGTGCGCGATACTGGGATCGAACCAGTGACCTCTTCGGTGTGAACGAAGCGCGCTACCGCTGCGCCAATCGCG
The DNA here is from genome assembly GCF_003687455.1 of Kocuria tytonicola. GTDB lineage: Bacteria > Actinomycetota > Actinomycetes > Actinomycetales > Micrococcaceae > Kocuria > Kocuria tytonicola. Next base: position 4,862 of record NZ_PHOA01000071.1, read on the forward strand.
CTTGCAACGTTGAAAACTCTAGAACACATCCCGCGGCAACGGCAAATCGGCCCGGCCCGGATGTGCCACCGGGCCCGTCGGAGCCGCCACGGCCTGTTCCCGCACCCCTCGCACCACTCCTCACGGCGGCCCGATTTGCCCGGACCCGGGGGCATGGGTAATGTTCTTCCTCGTTGGCAACGCCCCGCAGGGGACGGCCTCCGCACCGGAAACGGTTCGGGTGCCGGAACGGCGGGTAGCGCGAAGACCTGTGATAAAGTTTCCGCTCGGAAGAACGGAGAACGAAACAGGTTTCCGATCGACCGACAATGCGGACGTAGCTCAGCTGGTAGAGCATCACCTTGCCATGGTGAGGGTCGCGGGTTCGACTCCCGTCGTCCGCTCGCAGTTATCGACCTCGTGGTCGAGATCTGAGACCCTGTCCTCCAAGGATCTGGTCCCCGGTGGGGTGGCCGAGTGGTTAGGCAGCGGCCTGCAAAGCCGTCAACGCGGGTTCGAATCCCGTCTCCACCTCGGTGCAACCACCCGTTCAATACGTGAACATTGAGCGCGATTGGCGCAGCGGTAGCGCGCTTCCCTGACACGGAAGAGGTCACTGGTTCGATCCCAGTATCGCGCACCAGATCAAGGCCCCGGAACTCACGTTCCGGGGCCTTTTCTCATGTCCTTCTCCCTCGCCTGCCCCCGCACTGCATCCCATGACCAAGGCAGTGCGCCCCGCGACCTCGCGCCGCGGCGCGGAAACCCGTCGCGCCCCCGGAGGCAGGAAGATCAGGCCTCGGCGCCGTCCACCACGCCCACGGCGACGGCGAGGTCCTGCCAGCTCATGCCCACGCACTTGAACACACGGGGCCGGGAGCGGTCCATGGCGGCCGCGCCGGTGACCACGTCCGCGAGGGGCACGAGGTCCTCCTCGGTGAGCGCGCCCTCCGCCACGGCCTGCACGACGTCCCCGGCCTCGCGCAGCGCCGTGCCGCGGTCCTCCACGACCACCTGCGCCCGGCCCATCAGCGCGGCGTCCAGTTCCCGGGCGTCCGGCTCGTGGGATCCCATGGCGACGACGCACGCCGCGTCCCGGACCAGCGCACCGTCGAACAGGGGCTCTGCGGCGGAGGTGGCGCACACGACGACGTCCGCGTCCCGGACGTCCTCCGCCGTCCCGGCGCGCGCGGCCAGTCCGAGCCGTTGCGCGTGCGCCACCGCAGCCGCGACCTTCTCGGTGCTGCGACCGCACACCACCACCTCCGAGAAGTCCCGGACGTCCGCGAACGCCTCGATGTGGGACAGCGCCTGCGGGCCGGTGCCGAACACCATGAGCGTCTGCGCATCCGGGGCCGCGAGGTGGTCCGCCGCGAGGGCGGAGACGGCCGGCGTGCGCAGCGTGGTGAGCGCGTTGCCCTCCATGACGGCCTGCACGCTCAGCGTGGGTGTGTCCATGAGCAGGTAGGTGGCCTGGATGCGCGGCAGACCACGTTCCGGGTTCCCCGGTGAAACCGTGGCAACCTTGATCCCGCTCCACGCTCCCAGCACGGACGGCATGAGCAGCATGTGCCCCTGGCCGGCGGTCACGTTGCCCCGGGCGGGGTCCTCCCCGGGGTGGAAGCCACCCACCAGGGTCTCCTCGAGGAGCGTCCTGGCCCGCCGGGGGCTCACCGCGTCGAGGATCTGCTGCGCGGCGAACCAGCGCGGGGCGTTCTCAGGGGTGCTGTGGTCCTGGGTCATGGAGGTTCTCCTGATGATGGGGGCGCAGGCCGGGCGTGGCAGCCGGCTGCCGGTTGTGGACGTGGTCGACGGTGCTCCGGACGACGTCTGCCCCGCCCGACCAGGGGTCGAACGGGGCAGAGACGGCCAGGCCGGGCGGGCACCGGGCGCAAGCACCGAGCACGGTCACCGGGGGCGCAGGAAGCGGACCGGGCCGATGCGAAGGCGAGGTGCCCGCAGTGTGGCGCGCGGCGTCGTCGTGCCCCTGCGCTCAGGGACGACGACGGCGCGTCACAGCATGCAGGACACGCAGCCCTCCACCTCGGTGCCCTCCAGGGCGAGCTGGCGGATGCGCGAGTAGTACATGGTCTTGATGCCCTTGCGCCACGCGTAGATCTGAGCGCGGTTGATGTCCCGCGTGGTGGCGGTGTCCTTGAAGAACAGTGTGAGCGAGAGCCCCTGGTCCACGTGCTGCGTGGCCGCGGCGTACGTGTCGATGATCTTCTCGTAGCCGATCTCGTACGCGTCCTGGAAGTATTCCAGGTTCTCGTTGTCCATGAACGGCGCCGGGTAGTACACGCGGCCCAGCTTGCCCTCCTTGCGGATCTCGATGCGCGAGGCGATCGGGTGGATCGAGGACGTGGAGTTGTTGATGTACGAGATGGAGCCGGTGGGTGGTACGGCCTGCAGGTTCTGGTTGTACATCCCGTCCGCCATGACCTTCTCGCGCAGCTCGCGCCAGTCCTCGACCGTGGGCAGGGCGATGCCCGCCCGCTCGAACAGCTCCCGGACCCGCGCGGTGGCGGGCTCCCAGACCCGGTCCGTGTACTTGTCGAAGAACGTGCCGTTCGCGTAGTCCGAGTTCTCGAAGCCCACGAAGGACTCCCCCCGCTCCTTCGCGATCCGGTTGGAGGCGCGGATGGCGTGGTAGGTCACCGCGTAGAAGTACATGTCGGTGAAGTCCACACCCTCCTCCGAGCCGTAGAAGATGTGCTCCTTGGCGAGGTAGCCGTGCAGGTTCATCTGCCCGAGGCCCACGGCGTGGGACATCTGGTTGCCGCGCCGGATGGAGGGCACCGAGTCGATGTTGGACATGTCCGAGACGGCGGTCAGGCCGCGGATGGCGGTCTCGATGCTCGCACCGAAGTCCTCGGACTCCATGGCCATGGCGATGTTCATGGACCCCAGGTTGCACGAGATGTCCTTGCCCACCTCCGCGTAGGTCAGGTCCTCGTTGTACGTGGAGGGCTCGGAGACCTGGAGGATCTCGGAGCACAGGTTGGACATGATGATCTTGCCGTCGATGGGGTTCGCCCGGTTCACCGTGTCCTCGAACATGATGTACGGGTAGCCGGACTCGAACTGCACCTCCGCAACGGTCTGGAAGAACTCACGGGCGTTGATCTTGGTCTTCGCGATCCGGGAGTCGTCCACCATCTCGTGGTACTTCTCGCTCACGTTCACGTCCGCGAAGGGCATGCCGTAGATGCGCTCCACGTCGTACGGGGAGAACAGGTACATGTCCTGGTTCTTCTTGGCCAGCTCGAACGTGATGTCCGGGATGACCACACCCAGGGAGAGGGTCTTGATGCGGATCTTCTCGTCCGCGTTCTCGCGCTTGGTGTCCAGGAAGTTGAGGATGTCCGGGTGGTGCGCGTGCAGGTACACGGCCCCGGCTCCCTGACGGGCACCCAGCTGGTTCGCGTAGGAGAAGGAGTCCTCCAGCAGCTTCATCACGGGGATCACGCCCGAGGACTGGTTCTCGATCATCTTGATGGGAGCGCCGGACTCGCGCAGGTTGGTGAGCGCGAACGCCACACCGCCGCCGCGCTTGGACAGCTGCAGCGCGGAGTTGATGTTGCGCCCGATCGACTCCATGTTGTCCTCGAAGCGCACCAGGAAGCACGAGACGAGCTCGCCGCGCTGCTTCTTGCCGGCGTTGAGGAACGTGGGCGTGGCCGGCTGGAACCGGCCGGAGATGATCTCCGCCACGAGGCGCTCGGCCAGGGCCTCGTCCCCGTCCGCGAGGTACAGGGAGACCATGACCACGCGGTCCTCGAAGCGCTCCAGGTAGCGCTGGCCGTCGAAGGTCTTCAGCGTGTAGGACGTGTAGAACTTGAACGCGCCCAGGAACGTCTGGAAGCGGAACTTGTAGCCGTAGGCCTGCTTGGAGAGCTTCTTGACGAACTCGAAGCTGTACTTCTCCAGCACCTCGGCCTCGTAGTACTGGTGGTCCACCAGGTACTTGAGCTTCTCCTCCAGGTCGTGGAAGAACACGGTGTTCTTGTTCACGTGCTGGAGGAAGTACTGGCGGGCCGCCTGCTGGTCCGCCTCGAACTGGATCCTGCCCTCGGCGTCGTAGAGGTTCAGCAGCGCGTTGAGCTCGTGGTAGCCGAGGCCCCGGTACTTCTCGGGGCACGTGGGATCTTCGTGACCGGGCTCGATGCTCACGCCCGGGGTTGCATGGATGCTTGCCAAAACTCTTCCAATCCTTGGGTGACTTTCTCGACGTCCTCGTCCGTGCCCATCAGCTCGAACTTGTAGAGCAGGGGCACCTGGCACTTGACGGCCACCTTCTCCGCCGCCACGCAGAACAGGGGGCCGAAGTTGGTGTTGCCAGCGCCGATCACACCGAGCAGGTGCTGCCGCGACGAGGGGTCGTTCAGGAACTTGACGACTTGAGGGGGGACTGACCCCGCTCCCCCGGGCCGTCCGTAGCTGGGCACGGCCAGGACGTACGGCTCGGTGATGCGGGGAACGGGGTCGGTGGTGCGGAGGGGCAACCGGACGGATCTCACCGGCAGCTTGGCGATGAAACGGTCCGTGTTGCGCGTGACGGAGGAGAAGTACACCACCAGGGGTGCATCCTCCCCCGCGACGACGGGTGCGCGATGGAGTTCCCGCTCCTTCGCCTGGGCGAGAACCGAGCTGATGGCGCTCATACCGGCTCACTTCGACTCGTGGTGGATCGTGCGGTGTGGCGCATGTCCGCGGTGTGGTGCGTCTGCCGGGCCGGACAGGTGGTGCTGTGGCCGGTGGACGCCTGGTGCGCCGGTGCCGACCGGTTCTCGGCCGTGGACTGCGCGGCGCGCCGGGGGAGCTGCCCGCCCGGGGACGGACCGTGGGGTCCGCGGGGAACTGCCTCAGGCGGAGAGCAGCAGCGCCAGGGAGTTGATCTTGTCCGGGCGGAAGCCGGACCAGTGCTCGGTGGTGGTCTCCACCACGGGCACCTGCTGGTAGCCCAGGCCCACCACGTGGTCGTACGCGGTGGTGTCCTCGGTGACGTCCACCACCGTGTAGTCGATGCCCTTCTTGGTGAGGGCGCGGTAGGTGGCGTTGCACTGGACGCACGACGGCTTGGAATACACGGTGACTGACATAGCCCATTCTCCTTGCGGGAAGTACCGATTCTCCGACGCCTCCGGGGCCCAGGGGGTCACGGTCCGGGTGGTGCGCCAGGTGATTGAACAACTGCGTCAATACTACATCTAGTGGCGCAGGAGCACAGGGCACCCAACATGATGTGGTTGCGTGTTCCACAGGGGTGGGCGTGTTTTCCCCCTGTTGTCCACAGGACCGTGCGGGGCAACCCCGCGTGCTTCCGCGGTTCAGGGCACGGTGGTGTGGATAAGAGGAGTTCCCCACGTCACCCGAAATCTTTTTCGGGCGTGGCCCTCCCCCGTCCCCGGCCGTGACGGGACGAGGGCTCAGAGCAGGCCGGCGTCCCGGAGCTGGTCCGAGATCGAGGCGCCGTCGTTGGCCTCGATCCACAGCACCCCCTCGGGAACCGCGACCCGGTGCCCGTCGGACCCGCGGGTGCCCGCGGCCAGCACCGCCTCGGTGGGAGAGAGGTTGCGGATCACGATGGCGGCCACGGAGTCCGGGTAGCGCTCGGCGAAACCCGCGTAGATCTGCGGGTCGTGCTGGCCGTCGTCCCCGATGAGGATCCACCTCACGTGGGGGAAGTTGCGGGCCAGCCGTTGCAGGTTCTGCACCTTGTGCTGGGAGCCGGAGCGGAACCAGCGCTCGGTGGTGGGCCCCCAGTCGGTCAGCAGGAGCGCACCGGCAGGATAGGCGTTGCGGGTGAGGAAGCGGCGCAGGGTGGGTGCCACGTTCCAGGCGCCGGTGGACAGGTAGAGGAACGGCGCGTGCGGATGCCTGCGCCGCAGCCGGTCCATCATGGTGGACATTCCCGGGGTGGGGATGCGGGCGTGCTCGTTGGCCACGAAGGAGTTCCAGGCGGCCAGCATGGGGCGTGGCAGGGCGGTGACCATCACGGTGTCGTCCACGTCGCACACCACACCCAGGTGCTGCTGGTCCGAGACCACGGTGACCGTGGCCTCCGTGACCTCTGACCCCTCGGCCTGCATGTAGATGGTGTGGATGCCCGGCGCCATGGACACGTTGAGGTCCACGTCGATCACACCGCCCTTGTCCGCCACGAAGTGGAACTCGTGGTCCCCGAGCCACACGTTCACCTGGGCGAAGGCGTAGGGCACGGAGGAGAAGGAGCGCCACCCGCGGATGGACTCCGCGGCGTCGTCGGTGTCCGCCACGTAGGTGCGGGTCTTGAGCAGGACGCGCCCCAGGGCCCGGACGTAGCGCGGGCTGCCGTAGCCGTCGAAGGCGAGCATGGTGGGGATGTCCCCCCGCTGCAGGGCACGGCCCTGGCGCCAGCGCTGCAGCTTCTGGTCGAAGCGGTAGCCGATGTTGATTGCCTCTTCCGTGACCTGGTCCACGGACGGCAGCAGATCCCCTCCGCCGCTGTTCTTCGCCATGGCTCCCAGTGTTCCACAGGCTCGCACGCGTGCAGATCCCCTCCCCGTGTCCCTCTTCCCGTGTCATCGGGACCCCGCCCCCTCGCGGGCCGCGGCGCCGTGGCCCGCCTCCGCGCGGGGCGCACCATGGCTCCCCGCGCGGGAGCACGTGCGCCCCGCGGGAGAGGACCCGGTCTCGGAACCCCGCCGGCCGGGCGCTCGGGACGGCGAGGGCCGGGAGCCCAGCAGGGTGCGCGGGTCCGGGAGGGTCTCCGGGCGGGAGAGGTCCCACGCCCGGGCGGCCTGGATGCCGATCCCGCGCGGACCGGTGCGGCGGGTGTGGCCGTGGACCAGCAGCAGCGTGGGAGCGAAGAGCACCTCTCCCGAGGCCTCCTGGGCCTCGTCGAAGAACGTGCAGTCCACGGCTCCCGAGCCGTCGTCCAGGGAGATGAAGACCACGCGCCGGCCGCTGCGCATGGGCGGTGTCATGGTGGAGACCCGGACACCGGCCACCACCACCTCGCTGCCGCTGCGCAGCCCCAGCAGGTCCTCCGCGCGGGTGGCCCGGTAGGCACGCACGAGCTCGGAGTGGGAGTCCATGAGGTGGGCGCTGACCTCGATGTTCATGGTCTCCATCTCCGCTCGGACCCGTTCCTGGGAGGTCGGCTCGGGGAGCCGCGCGGGCACGGAGGTCAGGTCCACGTCCCCCAGGGGCAGCGCGAGCTGGCCCTCCCCCGGCTGCGCACGGCCGCCCCGTCCGCTCGCGGGCTGCTCCGCCCGCTCGGTGAGGAAGCGGACCACGTCCGTGCGGGAGGCGCGGGCCCCGGCCCCGCGCAGCAGCCCGTCCAGGGCCCCGGCCGTGGCGAGGCGCTGCAGGGAGCGCCGGGAGGGCCGGGCCCGCACCCGGACCTCGGCGAGCGTGGCGTAGGGCTGCCCGGCGAGGAGCCGCTCGACCTCCGCGGCGCTGATGCCGGTGATGGTGGCGAGGGACATGCGGATCCCCCAGGCGCCGTCCTGGGTGTGGGGGATCCCGGCGTCCAGGTCCCCGGACACCATCGTTCCGGGGCGGGGGGTGACGGCCTCCACCCGGTGGTGCTCGCCGCTGCGGTTGACGTCCGGGCCGAGCACGGGGATCCCCATGCGCCGGGCTTCCCCCACGAGCAGCCGCGCGGGGTACATCCCGGGGTCGTGCTCCCACACCCCGGCCATGAAGGCTTCCGGGTGGTGCGTCTTCAGCCACGCGGACTGGTAGGTGGGCACCGCGAAGGCCACGCCGTGGGCCTTGCAGAAGCCGAAGCTGCCGAAGGCGTGGAGGGTCTGCCACACGCTGTCCACCACGTCCGGGGAGAAGCCGCGAGCGCGGGCGCCGTCCCGGAACGCGGTCTCCACGGGTTCCTCCCCGGGGGATCCGAGCAGCCGCCGCCAGACGTCCGCCTGTCCGAGTCCGCAGCCGGTCATGCGGTCCATGATGCGCATGATCTGCTCGTGGTAGACGGCCACGCCGCGGGTCTCGGCGAGGATCTCCTGGAGGTCCGGGTGGGGGTACACGGGGGTGGACCAGCCGTGGCGGGCGTCCAGGTA
>NZ_PHOA01000072.1 GCF_003687455.1 Kocuria tytonicola
GCGGCGGGCACGGCGTCGTCGTGCGCGACGGGGCCTGGGGCGGCGCGAGGGGGGTCGGCCGGGTGGTTGGCGGTGTGGTCCACGGGCGAGCGGACCCCGAACTGCTCACGCAGCTGCGCCTCGCGCTCGTCCATGCCGGCCCGCACGCGCGCCGTGAACGCACCCAGACGCCGGGCGGTCCCGTGCAGCAGCTCGACGGCGCGCGAGGCGGGGCGGCGTGCGACGTCACCGCCGGACGTGGTGGCCACGGTGGTGCCGGGCTGCAGATGGCACCCGATGGCGTCGCGGGCGGCCGGGTCCGAGGCCACCCGCGTGGCCGCGCCCCCGACGAGCGCGCCCGCTGCCAGCAGTGCCAGCTTCGACCAGACTCCCATGCTCAGCTCCTCGGGTCCGTGGTGGTGCCTGCGGCGCCGGTGTGCGCGTGTCCGGTGCTCGCGGCCCCGGGGGCGCCCGCGTCCGCGGCAGCCGCCCGGTTGCCGGGAGCGGCCCCCGGCTGGGGGGAGAAGGCCCGGCGCAGACCGTGGGAGAAGGACGCCACCTTGATCAGCGGCTGGCCCACCGTGGAGGCCACGAGCGAGGACAGCGCGGAGACGTTGGCGGAGGCGTCCGAGACGTTGGACGTGATGCCGTCCACCTTCTCCAGCTGCGTGTTGGTGGTGCTCACCGTGCGGGTGACCTCGTCGATCAGGGGCGTGGTGCCGTCGTTGATGGAACGGATGGTCAGTCGCAGCTCGTCGAACACGCGCCCGAGCTTCACGATCGGCAGCGCGAGCAGGCCCACCAGGACCGCGAACACGAACACCGCGAGCAGCCCCGCGATCTCTCCACCGTCCATGGGTGACCACTTCTCCGTCCATGCAGTGCCATTGACATCGGTGCGGCAACACCGACCGATCCGCAACTCTACCCAACAACCCGGACCCACCGGCACTCCGGCCCGGTCCGGGAACGCGGACAGCCCGCGGTGTGCACCGCGGGCTGTCCGGTTGCCACCCCGGCGGGGGCGGCACGCAACACGAATGGTCAGGCCATGCGTGCGTAGTACTCCACCACGAGCTGCTCCTCGCAGGTCACGGGGACCTCGGAGCGCTCCGGCTTGCGCGTGAGCGTGGCCTGCAGGCGGTCGATCGTCACGTCGAGGTACGGCGGGGTGTCCGGCAGGACATCCTGGTGCGCACCGGTCGCGGCGACCTGGAACGGGACCATCTTCTCGGAACGCGGGTGCACGTGGATCATCTGACCCGGGCGCACGCGGAACGAGGGGCGGTCCACGCGCTGGCCGTCCACCATGATGTGGCGGTGCACCACGGCCTGGCGGGCAGCGGCCATCGTGCGGACGAAGCCCGCGCGCAGCACGAGGGCGTCCAGGCGGGTCTCGAGCAGGGCGATGAGGTTCTCACCGGTCTGGCCCTCCACGCGCTTGGCCTCGACGTAGGCGCGGTGCATCTGCTTCTCGCGGATGTTGTACTGAGCGCGGAGCCGCTGCTTCTCGGTCAGACGCACCTTGTAGTCGGAGTCCTGCTTCCGGCGGGCACGGCCGTGCTCACCGGGAGCGTACGGACGACGCTCGAAGTACTTCTCGGCCTTCGGCGTCAGCGCGATGCCGAGGGCACGGGACTTGCGCACCTGACGGCGCGCACGGGAGCTGTTGTTCTGGGACAAAGCTTGCCTTTCCTGCGGTTCGACGGCGTACGGGCAGGGCCCGCGTTCCGTTCTGGGTGGTACTGGCCTCCAGCGTGGCGAAATCTGTTCCCACGGGAGAGGTGCGGATCAGCCGCAATCCGACATGCCTAGCGTCGTGCTCCCGGTCCCGGTCCGTGAGGGTGCCACGGACACGGCACATGAGGGGGCACGACGTGCCAGCCAACCGTCCACTATAGCCGATTCAGTCGACGTCCTCGTCCACCCAGTCCAGGGACTTGGTCACGGCCTTGGCCCAGTTGCGGAACAGCTTGTCCTGCTGCTCGCGCTCACCCTGCGGGTCCCAGCGCTTGTCCTCGGCCCAGTTGCTCGTGATCTCGTCCAGGTCCGCCCAGAACCCCACGGCGAGTCCCGCGGCGTACGCGGCGCCCAGGGCAGTGGTCTCGGTGATCTTCGGCCGGATCACGGGCACGTCCAGCTGGTCCGCCTGGAACTGCATGAGCAGCTCGTTGGCGGTCATCCCGCCGTCCACGCGCAGCTCCACCAGGTCCTGCTGGGAGTCCCTGTTCATGGCCTCCACGACCTCGCGGGACTGGTAGGCGGTGGCCTCCAGAACCGCACGGGCAATGTGCTCCTTGCGCACGTAGCGCGTGAGACCCACCAGGGCGCCGCGGGCGTCGGGACGCCAGTGCGGGGCGAACAGGCCGGAGAAGGCGGGCACGAAGTACGCCCCGCCGTTGTCCTCCACTGCGCGGGCAAGGGGTTCGATCTCCCTGGCGTCCTGGATCAGTCCCAGGTTGTCCCGGATCCACTGCACGAGCGAGCCCGTGACGGCGATGGAGCCCTCCAGCGCGTAGACCGGCTTCTCGCCCTCGATCTGGTAGCAGACCGTGGTGATCAGCCCGTGGTCCGAGCGCACCGGGGTCTCCCCCACGTTCATGAGCAGGAAGCTGCCCGTGCCGTAGGTGTTCTTGCCCATGCCGGGCTCGAAGCACGTCTGGCCGAACATCGCGGCCTGCTGGTCGCCCAGGATGCCCGCGATCGGGACCTGCTTGAGGAACCCGCGCGCACGGCCCTTGCCGTACACCTCGGAGCTGCAGCGGATCTCGGGGAGCATGGACATGGGGATGCCCATGGTCCGGCAGAGGTCCTCGTTCCAGTCCAGGGTGTCGATGTTCATGAGCAGCGTGCGGGACGCGTTGGTCACGTCCGTGACGTGCACACCCTCGTTCGCTCCGCCCGTGAGGTTCCACACGAGCCAGCTGTCGGTGGTGCCGAACAGCAGGTCCCCGGCCTCGGCGCGCTCACGCGCGCCCTCCACGTTGTCCAGGATCCACTTCACCTTGGGGCCGGCGAAGTAGCTGGCCAGGGGCAGTCCGGTGAGCTCGCGGAAGCGCTCCTCGCCGCCGTCCTTCGCGAACTCGTCCACGATGTCCTGGGTGCGGGTGTCCTGCCACACGATGGCGTTGTAGACCGGCTCGCCCGTGTTCTTGTCCCACACCACGGTGGTCTCGCGCTGGTTGGTGATGCCCACCGCCGCGAGGTCCTCGCGGGTGAGCTCGCGCTCGGCGAGCGCATCCGCCACGCAGCGGCGGGTGTTGCGCCAGATCTCCTGGGCGTCGTGCTCGACCCATCCCGCGCGCGGGAAGATCTGCTCGTGCTCGTACTGGCCCACGCTCACGATGGTGCCGGCGTGGTCGAAGACGATGGCGCGCGTGCTCGTGGTGCCCTGGTCGATGGCCATCACGTACTGGGGTTCGGACATGGGTGACTCCTTCGTCGAGAGTGCTGTTGAGGTGGCGAGGCCCGGGTCAGCCGATCACGGCGGCGGCCACACCGGCCAGCGCGCCGCCCACGAGGGGGCCGAGGACCGGGACCCAGGCGTAGGACCAGTTGCTGGTGAGCTTGCCGCGGATGGGCAGCAGCGCGTGGACGATGCGGGGGCTGAGGTCACGAGCGGGGTTGATGGCGTAGCCCGTGGGCCCGCCCAGGCTCATGCCGATGGCCACCACGAGCACGGCCACGGCCAGGGGCCCCAGCTCGCTCGGGGTCTGGCCGAACACCAGGATCACGTAGACGAGCACGAAGGTGGCGATCACCTCGGTGACGAAGTTCCAGCCGTAGCTGCGGATCTCGGGTCCGGTGGAGAACACGTCGATGGTGGGCACGCCCTCGCGGCCGGCCTCGTCGAAGTGCTTCTTGTAGGCCAGCCAGCACACGAGCGCACCCACCATGCCGCCCACGAACTGTGCCACGAGGTAGACCACGGTGCTCGCCGCGGTGATGGCCACGCCAGGTGCGTACTCGCCCTTGTCCGCGGCGAGCATGCCCACCGTCACGGCCGGGTTCAGGTGCGCGCCCGAGGCGTGCGCCACGTACACGCCGGCGAAGACGGCGAAGCCCCAGCCGAAGCTGATGAGAACCCAGTCCGCGCCGTTGCCCTTGGTGCGCGGGAGCACCACGTTGGCCACCACGCCGCAGCCCAGCAGCACCAGCACCGCCGTGCCGAACGCCTCGGACATGAACACGGTGGGCAGGGCCACCTCGGTCACTTCATTCACTGCACCCTCCATTGGGTGTTGGGGGTCCGGAGGGGTTCCGGACCCGGGATCTCGTGCGTCAGCCCTGCCTCGGGTACGGGTTGCCCGCGCCCTCGCGCAGCTTCTGGGCGGTGTCCTCGTCGTTCTCCGCCAGGGCCGCCTGCTCGGCGCGGCGCATGGTCTCGTACAGCTCCACCTGGCGGGCGCGCTCGGCCTCGTCCCAGCCGAGAACGTCACCCATGATGCGGGCGATCTCCGGGGCCGCGGCGGTCCCGCCGTCACGCTGCTCGTAGTTCAGGTGGGTGCGTCGGCACATCACGTCCTCGAGGTCCAGGGCGCCCTCGTGGGTGGCGGCGCGCTGGATCTCGATCTTCAGGTACTGCTCGGCACCCGGCACGGGCTCTCCCAGCTCGGGCTGGTCGGCCACGGTGTCGAGCATCTCGAGGGTTTCGTCCCCGTAGCGGTTGAGCAGGCGCTCGACGACCACACGCTCCAGACCCGTGCGCGCGGCCAGGTGCTCGGACTGGTTCATCAGACCGGACCAGCCCTGGGCGCCCAGCAGGGCCACGTGCTCGGTGATCGAGGGGTTCTGCTTCGCGGCCTTCTTGCCCAGGGCGGCGTCCACGGCGTCCTTGCCCATCACGCGGTAGGTGGTGAGCTTGCCGCCTGCGATCGTGAACAGTCCGGGTGCTGCCTCCACCACGGAGTGCTCGCGGGAGATCTTGGTGGACGGGGTGGTCTCGCCCTTGGTGCCCGGCTGCACGAGCGGGCGCAGACCGGCCCACGTCCCGATGACGTCGTCCATGGTCAGCGGGTCGCGCAGGATCTTGTTCGCGTGGTCCAGCACGTACTGGGCGTCCTCGCGCGTGGCCGTGGGGGTGGCGAGGTCCCGCTCGTACGGGGTGTCGGTGGTGCCGATGACCCAGTAGTTGTCCCAGGGGATGATGAACAGCACGGACTTCTCGGTCTGCAGGATGATGCCGGTGGAGCCGTCCAGACGCTCCTTGGGGACCACCACGTGGATGCCCTTGGAGGCGAGCACCTTCAGGCCGGTCTCGGACTCCGCGAGGTCCTGGACGGGCTCGGTCCACACGCCTGCGGCGGCGATCACCATCTTGGCGCGCACCTCGCGGGTCTGCCCCGTGGTGAGGTCCTCCACGTGCGCGCCGACCACGCGGCCGGTCTCGTCGCGGATCAGGTTGCGCGCCGCGGCCCGGTTGGCGGCGAGCGCGCCGTAGCGCTGCGCGGTGCGCACGAGGTCCAGGGTGAGCCGGGCGTCGTCCACGCGCCCGTCCCAGTAGGCGATGGCGCCCACGGCGGCGTCGTCGCGCATGGCGGGGAAGGTCTTGCGGACGCCCTCCGCGCTGAGGTGGCGCTGGATGGGCAGGGTCTCCGCCTTGGCGCCCACGTGCGCCAGGGTGTCGTACATGCCGATCCCGGTGGCCACGAAGGGACGCTCCCAGCCCTTGTGGGTCAGGGGGTACATGAACTGGATGGGCTTCACCAGGTGCGGGGCCAGCCGGTGCATGAGGAGGTCGCGCTCCTTGAGCGCCTCGGCGACGAGCGCGAAGTTCAGCTGCATGAGGTAGCGCAGACCGCCGTGGACCAGCTTGGACGAGCGCGAGGAGGTGCCCTGGGCCCAGTCCTGGGCGTCGATGATGGCGGTCGAGAGACCGCGGGTGGCGGCATCCAGCGCGATCCCGGCGCCCGTGATGCCACCTCCGATCACCAGGACGTCCACGGGGTGGTCCGCCATGGCCTGGAGGTCGTTGCTGCGCTGCTGGGCGTTCAGAGAAGTCAGAGGCACGGTTGCCGCTCCTGTCTACCGATGGGTAGCCGATGATTTTTTCGGGTGGATCACACGATAGTCCTCGGGCGGGAACGGGAGAACCAACCTGGGGGTGGGCCATGACGTGCTCCCGGGCACCCTACCGGGTGGCGCACCTCACTCTCAGCGGGCGCTCCCCCGGCCCGGGCCCCGGACCATGTCCCGCAGGATCTCCAGCCTGCGGGAGACCTGCTTCTCGTGCCCGTACGGCGTGGGGGTGTAGTAGTCGCGGCCCACGAGCTCGTCCGGCGGGTACTGCTGGGCGGCCACGGCGTTCGGGGCGTCGTGGGCGTAGACGTAGCCCCTGCCGTGGCCCAGCTGTCCCGCACCGGGGTAGTGGGCGTCCCGCAGGTGCGGGGGCACGGCACCGGCACGGCCGGCGCGGACGTCCGTGATCGCGGCATCGACGGCCAGGTAGGACGCGTTGGACTTGGGCGCGGTGGCCAGGTGGGCCACAGCCTGCGCGAGCGGGATGCGCCCCTCGGGCATCCCGATCAGCTGCACGGCCTGGGCCGCAGCGACCGCGGTCTGCAGCGCCGTGGGATCCGCCATGCCGATGTCCTCGGACGCGGAGATGACGAGCCTGCGGGCGATGAACCGCGGGTCCTCCCCCGCCTCGATCATGCGGGCGAGGTAGTGCATCGCGGCGTCCACGTCCGAGCCGCGGATGGACTTGATGAAGGCGCTCACCACGTCGTAGTGCTGGTCCCCCTGCTTGTCGTAGCGCACCGCGGCCCGGTTCACGGCCTCCTCGGCGTGCTCCAGGGTCACGGTGGCGGGATCCGCGGTCCGTGCCTCCCCGTCGGCCCCGTCCTCGTGGTCGCGCGCGACACCGGAGGCAGAGGAGTGGTCCCCGTGGGAGAGCGTGACGCCCGCCGCCGCCTCCAGGGAGGTGAGGGCCTTGCGGGCGTCCCCGGCGGCGACGTCCAGCAGGTGGTCCCTCGCCTCCGGGCTCAGGGCCACGGCGCCGTCCAGGCCGCGGGGATCGACGACGGCGCGGTCCAGCAGCCCGCCGATGTCCTCGCGCGTGAGCGGCTGCAGCGTGAGCATGAGCGAGCGGGACAGCAGCGGGGAGACCACGGAGAACGAGGGGTTCTCGGTGGTGGCCGCCACGAGGGTCACCCAGCCGTTCTCCACGCCCGGCAGCAGGGCGTCCTGCTGCGCCTTGGTGAAGCGGTGGATCTCGTCCAGGAACAGCACGGTGGTGCGCCCGTGCAGGTCGCGGGCGGTCAGTGCCTCGTCCATGACGCGCCGCACGTCCTTCACGCCGGCGGTCACCGCGGAGAGCTCCACGAAGGAGGTGTCCTGCCCGCGCGCAATCACCTGCGCAATGGTCGTCTTCCCCGTGCCCGGCGGTCCCCACAGGATGACCGACGACGGTGCCGCCGGCCCCGTGCGTCCGCCCACCAGCGCGCGCAACGGGGACCCGGTGCGCAGCAGGTGCTTCTGGCCCACCACCTCGTCCAGGGAACGGGGGCGCATGCGCACCGCGAGCGGAGCCCGGGAGCGCGCCCGGTGGGACGAGCCCGCCGCGGTCTCGGGGCGGGCGCCGTCCTCGCCGTGCAGCGGGTCGGGGAGGTCGAACAGGGAGTTGCTCACGCCCCGAGGGTAGCGCCCGCCCCGGACAGGCAGAACCGGCCGCGACGCGCCCTGACCCGCCGGCTCAACCGCGCCGTGGCCGCTCCAGCTCGTCGCTGTCCACGACCAGGGTGACCGGGCCGTCGTTGACCAGGGAGACCTCCATGTGCGCACCGAACCGTCCGGTCTCCACGGCCAGGCCATGTTCCCGCAGGGCGGCCACGAACGCCTCGACGACCGGTTCGCTCGTCTCCCCCGGTGCCGCGCGGGACCACGAGGGCCGGCGCCCCTTGCGCACGTCCCCGTACAGCGTGAACTGGCTGACCACGAGCACGGGAGCAGGTGCGTCCGCGCACGAGGTCTCACCGGGGAGGATGCGCAGGCCCGCGACCTTGCCCGCGAGCTTCACGGCCGTCTCCGCGGTGTCACCGTGGGTGACTCCCACGAGGGCGAGCAGGCCCGGCCCGGCAATCTCACCGACGGTTTCTCCCTCCACCGACACGGACGCCCGGGACACGACTTGCAGCACGATTCTCATGCCTCCCAGTCCACCACACCGTGCGTCGCGGGCGGGCCCTGTCCGACGACGCCGCACGGGCCGTTCCCGGACCGCGGCGGGTCAGCGGGCGGCGTCGTCCTCCATGAAACGGTGCCTGCCGGTCAGCACGATGCCCGCGCTCAGGACCGCGAGCATGGCCCACAGGTAGCCGAAGGAGGGCCACCACGAGCCGGTGGCGCCGAACAGCAGGCCGAACGCGAGCGGCCCCAGCGACCCCGCGAGGTAGCCGAGACCCTGGCCGAAGCCGGAGAGCGACCCCGCGCCCGCCGTGGTGCGGGTGCGGGCGTTGATCAGCGTGATCGACAGCGGGAACGAGGCCTGGGCGAGCGCGAACACCGTGATCCACGCCCACACCAGGGGGAAGTCCCCCAGCTGCGCGTGGGGCCACAGCAGGATCGCCAGGTAGCCCAGGGCGTAGAGCACCACGGTGCTCAGTCCCAGCACCACGGTGCTGCCGAAGCGCCGGACCAGGAACGGGACCGCGAAGCTCACGGGCACCGCCATGATGGCGTAGTAGGACAGCATCAGCCCGGCGGTGTGCTCCGAGAAGCCGGTGTCCTGCAGGAAGCGCGGCAGCCACAGGAACATGGAGAACGTGTTGGCGGACGTTCCGGTGAACATCAGCACCACGCCCCAGCCGATCTTCGAGTGCCACGGCTTGACCCGTGCGGTGGCGGCGGGGACCACCACGGCGTCCGGGAGCACCGTGAGGTCCGGGGTCTGCTCCGCCGGGGACCGTGTTCCCCTCCGCGCGGCGATCCACAGCACGAGCCACGGCAGCAGCGCCACCACGGAGAACACGCCCCACGACCCCACGGACACGCGCCAGCCCGCGGCGTCCGCGAGCGGGATCGCGAACAGCGGGGCGGTGGCCGTGGAGAAGCCCAGCAGCATGGAGTACACCGCGGAGAGCGCGGCGATCCGGTGCGGAAAGTACTTCTTGATCACGGGCGGCAGCACCACGTTGCCCATGCCCAGTCCGCACATCGTCACGAACGTGAGCACCACGAACGTGAGGTCGTCCGGGCTCAGTGCCCGCGCAAGGGTGCCCACGGCCGCCAGGGCGCACGAGACGATCAGCAGGGCCTCCAGTCCCACCCGGCGCATCGCCAGCGTGGTGAGGATGCCCGTGAGGGCGAAGCCCAGGGAGGGCATCATCGCGAGGACACCGGCCTCCCCGGGGGTGAGGTGGAGCTCGTCGGTGATGCGCCCCAGAACGGGTGAGACACCCGAGACGGCCAGCCGCAGTGTGAATGCGGTGACAACGACACCGGCCAGGGCCACGAGGCCCTGGCCGGTGCGACCACGTTGCTGAGCGGGGGTCAGCGTGACGTCCCGTCCTCGCCCGTGGCTGCGGCCTTGTCCCCGGTCTTCTTCTCGGGCCTGGCGTCAACGCCCGCCTCCTTGCGCTGCTGCGCCGTGATGGGCGCCGGTGCGGCGGTCAGGGGGTCGTAGCCGTTTCCGGTCTTGGGGAACGCGATGACGTCGCGGATGGACTCGGTGCCCGCGAGCAGCGCGACCACGCGGTCCCAGCCGAACGCGATGCCGCCGTGCGGGGGCGCGCCGAACTGGAAGGCGTCCAGCAGGAAGCCGAACTTCTCGCGGGCGTCCTCCTCGCTCAGTCCCATCACGCGGAACACGCGGTCCTGCACGTCCCGGCGGTGGATGCGGATGGACCCGCCGCCGATCTCGTTGCCGTTGCACACGATGTCGTAGGCGTACGCGAGCGCCGAGCCGGGGTCCGTGTCGAACGTGTCCATGAACTCGGGCTTGGGCGAGGTGAACGCGTGGTGCACCGCGGTCCAGGCGCCGGAGCCCACGGCCACGTCACCGGACTCCACGGCGTCCGCGGCGGGCTCGAAGAGGGGCGCGTCCACGACCCACACGAACGCCCAGTCGTTCTCGTCGATCAGCCCCACGCGGTGGCCGATCTCCACACGGGCCGCGCCGAGCAGCGCGCGGGAGGTCTTCACGCCACCGGCGGCGAAGAACACGCAGTCCCCGGGCTGGGCGCCCACGGCCTCGGCCAGGCCGGCCTTCTCCTGCTCGGAGATGTTCTTGGCCACGGGCCCGGCGATCTCCCCGTCCTCCTTGAACAGGACGTAGGCGAGACCCTTGGCACCGCGCTGCTTGGCCCACTCCTGCCACGCGTCCAGCTGGCGGCGGGGCTGCGAGGCACCGCCGGGCATGACCACGGCACCCACGTACGGGGCCTGGAACACGCGGAACGGGGTGTCCTTGAAGTACTCGGTCAGCTCGGTGAGCTTGAGGTCGAAGCGCAGGTCCGGCTTGTCGGAGCCGTAGTCCGCCATGGCCTGCGCGTAGGTCATGCGCGGGATGGGGGTGGTGATGTCCACGCCGATCAGCGCCCACAGCGCCTTCACGATCTGCTCGCCCAGGGCGATGACGTCGTCCTCCTCCACGAAGGAGGCCTCGACATCCAGCTGGGTGAACTCGGGCTGGCGGTCGGCGCGGAAGTCCTCGTCCCGGTAGCAGCGGGCGATCTGGAAGTACTTCTCGATCCCGCCCACCTGCAGCAGCTGCTTGAACAGCTGCGGGGACTGCGGCAGCGCGTACCAGGACCCGGGGGCCAGGCGCGCGGGCACCAGGAAGTCGCGGGCACCCTCGGGCGTGGAACGGGTGAGGGTGGGGGTCTCCACCTCGGTGAAGCCCTGCTCGTGCAGCAGGGTGCGGGCCACACGGTTGACCTCCGAGCGCAGCCGCATGATGCGGGCGGGTTCGGGGCGGCGCAGGTCCAGGTAGCGGTACTTCAGGCGGGCTTCCTCGCCCACCTCCACGTGCTCGTCGATCTGGAACGGAAGGGGGGCCGCGGTGTTGAGCACGGTGAGCTCGTCCACCATGACCTCCACCTCGCCCGAGGGCAGGTTCGGGTTCTCGTTGCCCTCCGGGCGCCGCTCCACGGTGCCGGTGACCTGCAGGACGTACTCGTTGCGCAGCTGGTGGAACTGCTCCTCGTCCCGCACCACGATCTGCGCCACGCCGGACGCGTCCCGCAGGTCCACGAACGCCACACCGCCGTGGTCGCGGCGGCGTCCCACCCAGCCCGCCAGCGTGACGGTCTGTCCAATGTTCTCGGCGCTCAGCGCGCCGAGGTCATGCGTTCGCAACAAGTGCACTCACCTTTTCGTTCGTCTGCTTCCCGGGGAGCAGCACCCCGGTCGTGTCTGTCGGCACCGGGCTCGCGCAGGGTGCCACGCGCGGGCGCGCCCTGCCCCCGGCCCGCCGCTCGCGACGGTGCCGGTCGGGCGACGGCGCTCACCCGGCGCCACGTCTCCCGCGAGTCTACAAGCGCACCCGTGGCCCGCAGGCCACGGAGATCAGTCCCCGAGCCCCTCGGAACGGACCACCGTGGGGTGCAGGTCCTCGGCGGGCGGCTGCCACGAGGCGGGATCCGCGGGAACCTGCTCGCCCGAGCGGATGTCCTTGACCTCGTGGCCCACGGTGCCGTCCTCGCCCACGGGGGAGAACCACACGAAGGGGATGCCGCGGCGCTCGGCGTAGCGGATCTGCTTGCCGAACTTCTGGGCGCTCGCGGCCACCTCGGTGGCAATGCCCCGGGCACGCAGCGCGGTGGCGACATCCTGCGCGGCGGGCCACGAGGCGTCGTCGTTCAGGGCCACGAGCACCGCGGAGGGCACGGCACGGGAGGCGGTGGCCATGGACTGGGACAGGATGCGGGTGACCAGCCGGGTGACGCCGATGGAGAGCCCCACGCCCGGGTAGGTCTTCTTCCCGTTGCTCGCCAGGGACTCGTAGCGCCCGCCGGAGCACACCGAGCCGAGCTGCTCGTGGCCCACCAGCACCGTCTCGTAGACCGTGCCCGTGTAGTAGTCCAGGCCGCGGGCGATGGAGAGGTCCGCCACGACCCTTCCGGGAGCCCGGCGAGCGGCCTCCCCCACGACCTCCGCGAGCTCCGCGAGGCCCTCCTCCAGCAGCTCGTTGCTGTGGCCGAGCTCGCGCACCCGCTCCACGAAGGACGTGTCCTCGGCGCGGATGGCGGCCAGCGTCAGGGCCGCCCGCGCCTGCTCGGGGGTGGCACCCACGTGCTCCTGCAGGTTGCGGGACACCGCGTCCGCGCCGATCTTCTCCAGCTTGTCGATCTCGCGCAGCACCGCCGGGGCGTCCTCGAGGCCCACGGCGCGGTAGAAGCCCTCCGCGAGCTTGCGGTTGTTGACGCGCAGCACGAACGGCGGGATGGGCAGCTGGGACAGCGCGTCCACGATGACGAGCGCGAGCTCCACATCGTAGCGGAAGGGCAGCGTGCCGTCCCCCACCACGTCGATGTCCGCCTGGGTGAACTCGCGCGCGCGACCCTCCTGGGGACGCTCGCCGCGCCACACCTTCTGGATCTGGTAGCGGCGGAACGGGAACGTGAGGTGCCCGCCGTTCTCCACCACGTAGCGGGCGAAGGGCACGGTGAGGTCGAAGTGCAGCGCGAGCGCACCCTCGGGGCTCGTCTCGTTCTCGTCCTGCTGCAGGCGTGAGACGCCGTAGACCTCCTTGTCGATCTCCCCCTTGCGCAACAGTTGCTCCACGGTCTCCACGGCGCGCGTCTCGATGGAGGAGAAGCCGTGCAGCTCGAACGTGCGGCGCAGGCAGTCCATGACGTGCTGCTCCACGATCCGTTCCTCCGGGAGCCATTCGGGGAAACCGGACAGTGACGTGGTGCGGGCCATGGGGGCAACTCCTCGATCGCGGGCGCGGTGCCGGGG
>NZ_PHOA01000073.1 GCF_003687455.1 Kocuria tytonicola
CCGTCACGCACCACGGGGTGCCCGCGGTAGAAGGTGGCCCGGACGCCGCCGGGCAGGCTCATTCCGCGGTAGGGGCTGTTGCGGCCCTTGGACGCGTGGCGGGCCGGATCCACGGGGGTGGCGCCCTGCGGGTCCCACAGCACGATGTTCGCGGGTGCCCCGGCCACGAGCCGCTGCCCCTGGTCCGTGAGGCCCAGGATCTCGGCCGGGCGCCGGGACATGATCTGCGCCACCCGTTCCCAGTCCGCGAGCCCGGTGTCCACGAGGGCGTGCTGCACCACGGACAGGGCGGTCTCCAGCCCGGTCATGCCGTGGGCCGCGCACGTCCACTCGCACTCCTTGTCCTCGGTGGTGTGCGGGGCGTGGTCGGTCCCGACCACGTCGATCGTGCCCTCGGCCACCGCGCGGCGCAGCGCCTGGACGTCCTCGTCCGTGCGCAGCGGCGGGTTGACCTTGTACACCGGGTCGAAGGTGCGCACGAGCTCGTCCGTGAGCAGCAGGTGGTGAGGAGTCACCTCCGCGGTCACGTCCACGCCCCGGGACTTGGCCCACTGCACGATCTCCACCGAGCCCGCCGTGGAGAGGTGGCAGATGTGCAGCCGGGACCCCACGTGCTGGGCCAGCAGGACGTCCCGGGCGATGATCGCCTCCTCGGCCACCGCTGGCCAGCCCGTGAGACCCAGGTCCGCGGACACGGTGCCCTCGTTCATCTGGGCGCCCTCCGTCAGGCGCGGCTCCTGGGCGTGCTGGGCGATGATGCCATCGAACGCCTTGACGTACTCGAGGGCGCGCCGCATCAGCACGGGGTCGTGCACGCACTTGCCGTCGTCGGAGAACATCCGCACGCCGGCGCGCGAGTCCGCCATCGCGCGGATCTCGGAGAGCTGCTCACCCGCCAGCCCCACGGTCACCGCGCCCACGGGGTGCACGTCCGCCCAGCCTGCGTCGCGGCCCAGCCGCCAGACCTGCTCCACCACGCCCGCGGTGTCCGCCACGGGATCGGAGTTGGCCATGGCGAAGACGGCGGTGTACCCGCCCTTCGCCGCGGCCCGGGTGCCGGTCTCCACGGTCTCGGCGTCCTCGCGGCCCGGTTCGCGCATGTGGGTGTGCATGTCCACCAGCCCGGGCAGGGCGACCAGCCCGGCGGCGTCGACGGTCTCGGCGTCCTCGGGGACGTCCAGGGAACCCGGGGCGCCCACGGCGGTGATGGTCCCGTCCCTGACGATCAGGTCCGCGGGGTCGCCACCCTCGGGGCGGGCACCGGTGATCAGGTAGCAGCTCATCTCAGGTCCTCAGTTCTCGTTCGCGGCGTTCGTGGCGGGGGTGCTCTCGTCACCGGAGAGCAGGCGGAAAAGCACGGCCATCCGCACGGACACGCCGTTGGAGACCTGTTCCAGCACCGTGGAGCGCGGGGAGTCCGCGGCCTCGGAGGAGATCTCCAGACCGCGGTTCATGGGACCGGGGTGCATGAACACGGTGGGCGCACCCATGGCCTCGAGCCGCTGCACGCGCTGCGCCGTGAGCCCCCACCCGCGCGTGTACTCGGCCTCGCTCGGGAAGAACGCCGCGTTCATGCGCTCGCGCTGCAGCCGCAGCATCATCACGGCGTCCGGAGCCTGGGCCAGTGCCTCGTCCAGGTCGTAGCCGATCTCGCACGGCCAGTCGTCCGTGGCCACCGGCACGAGCGTGGGCGGCGCCACCAGCGTGACGCGGGCACCCAGGGTGCTCAGCAGCCACACGTTGGAGCGGGCCACGCGGGAGTGCAGCACGTCCCCCACGACCACCACGTGCATGCCCTCCAGGTCCATGCCCGTGGTCGCGGTGCCGGTGGCGCGCGAGCGCACGCGGCGCAGCGTCATGGCGTCCAGCAGGGCCTGGGTGGGGTGCTCGTGCTTGCCGTCCCCGGCGTTGACCACGGCGGCGTCGATCCAGCCGGAGCCGGCCAGCTGCTGCGGGGCACCCGAGGAGGCGTGGCGGATCACCACGGCGTCCGCGCTCATGGCCATGAGCGTCTGGGCCGTGTCCTTCAGCGACTCCCCCTTGGACACCGAGGAGCCCTTCGCGGAGAAGTTGATCACGTCCGCGCTGAGCCGTTTGGCCGCGGTCTCGAACGAGATCCGGGTGCGCGTGGAGTCCTCGAAGAACAGGTTCACCACGGTGCGTCCGCGCAGTGCGGGCAGCTTCTTCACGGCGCGGGAGGAGACGGCGGCCATCTGGTCCGCGGTGTCCAGGATCTGCACGGCGTCCGCGTAGCGGAGGTCGCGGGTGGTCAGCAGGTGCTTCATGCGCGCGCATCTCCCCCGGTCTGCCCGGGGGCGCGGGCGACGTCGGGGTCCGAGGCCACGGGTGCGTCGATGACCACGCAGTCCTCGTGGCCCTGCGCCCGGGGCTCGGGGTCCGTCTCGCGCAGCAGCACCCGGACCTTCTCCTGGGAGGAGGTGGGCAGGTTCTTGCCCACGTGGTCCGCGCGGATGGGCAGCTCGCGGTGGCCGCGGTCCACGAGCACCGCGAGGCGCACCGCGCTCGGACGGCCCACGTCCACGAGGGCGTCCAGGGCCGCGCGGATGGTGCGCCCGGAGCACAGGACGTCGTCCACGAGCACCACCGTGCGCCCGTCGATCCCGGACTCCGGGATGATCGTGGGCTGCGGGGTGCGGGCCGGATTGCTGCGCAGGTCGTCCCGGTACATGGTGATGTCCAGCTGACCGGTGGAGGCTGCGGCGTGGAACGCGGGGTCGATGTGCTCGAGCCGCGCGGCGAGGCGCTGGGCGAGCGGGTATCCCCTGCGGGCGATGCCCAGCAGAATGAGGTTCTCGGAGCCCTTGTTGGACTCGAGGATCTCGTGGGCGATCCGGGACAGGGCCCGGTCGATGTCGGGTGTCGAGAGGATCACGCGGGAGGTGGTTCCCCCGGGGGTCGTCTCGGCGTGTGCGGGCACGCTCACGTGCCGCCTCCTTCCCCGCCTCACGGGACGGACTTAAAGGGTGCGATCAGTTCCCGAAGCTACCACACGCGAAACCCCGGCCCGTGGGTGCCCACGAACCGGGGGCTGCGGCTCAGTCGTCCAGCAGGGTCGGCTTGACCTTCTGCAGCCGCCCGAGCAGGCCGTTCACGAACCGGGGCGAGTCGTCCGTGGACAGCTGCCGCGTGACCGCGACGGCCTCCGCGACGGCCACGCCGTCCGGGATCTCGTCGTTGTACAGCAGCTCCCACGCCCCCACGCGCAGCGCGTTGCGGTCCACAGCGGGCATCCGGTTCAGCGCCCAGCCCTGCGAGTACGTCTCGAGGAACTCGTCGATGTCCTCGCGGCGCCCGTCCACGCCCTCGATGATGTCCACCGTGTAGGGCGCCACCGGGGAGGACGAGTTCTCGCGCCGACGCACCAGGGCGTCGCGGACGGACTCGTTGCGCTGCTCGGCCTCGAACAGGATCTCGACGGCGCGGATCCGCGCCTTGCTCCGGGCGCCGCTCACTCGTTGACGCGTCCCAGGTAGTCACCGGTGCGGGTGTCCACCTTGACCTTGGTGCCCTGCTCGAGGAACAGGGGGACCTGGATCTGGTAGCCGGTCTCCACGGTCGCCGGCTTGGTGCCGCCCGTGGAGCGGTCGCCCTGCAGGCCGGGCTCGGTGTAGGTGATCTCCAGCACGACCGAGGGCGGCATCTCGATGTACAGCGGCGCACCCTCGTGGATGGCCACGGTCACGTTCTGGTTCTCGAGCATGAAGTTCGCGGCGTCCCCCACCACGACACCCGGCACGGTGATCTGGTCGTACGTGGAGTTGTCCATGAAGACGTAGTCCTCGCCGTCCTGGTACAGGTACTGGTACTCGCTGCGGTCCACCGTGGCGGTCTCGATCTTGGCACCGGCGTTGAACGTCTTGTCCACCACCTTGCCGCTCGTCACGTTGCGCAGCTTGGTGCGCACGAACGCGCCACCCTTGCCGGGCTTGACGTGCTGGAACTCGATGGTCTGCCAGAGGTTGCCATCCAGCTTGAGGATGGTGCCGTTCTTGATGTCGTTGCTGGTTGCCACGGTGTCACTTTCTCGTCGGGAACGTCGCCGCACTGGGTGGGGCTCGTGGAGCCGGACCAGTCTACCGCGTGCCGTGCACCCCCGGTCCTGCGGGGCGCGGGGGCCGCGGCCGCGGGCGTGTCAGTCGGCGATCTCCTGGTAGCACGCGAAGAGGATGGCAGGGTCCGGGACCTCCATGATCCGGGGGGCCCCGATCCGGTCCAGCACCACGAAGCGCAGCAGGCTGCCCCGGGTCTTCTTGTCGCGCTTCATCACCTCGAGCAGGCGCGGCCACTGGTCCGCCCGGTAGGAGACCGGCAGCCCCAGGGAGGTGAGGATCTCGCGGTGCAGGGACACGACGTCGTCGGACAGGGTTCCCGCCGCGCGCCCCAGTTCCGCGGCGAAGACCATGCCCACGGAGACCGCCGCGCCGTGGCGCCACTGGTAGCGCTCGTTGTGCTCGATCGCATGGCCCAGGGTGTGGCCGTAGTTCAGGAACTCGCGGCGCCCGGACTCCTTCAGGTCCGCCGAGACCACCTCCGCCTTGACCCGCACGCTGCGCTCCACGAGCTCGCGCACCACCGCCGACGTGCTGTCCCGGACCGCCTCGGCATTCTCCCGGATGAGGGTGAGGATCTCGGGGTCCGCGATGAACCCGCACTTGACCACCTCGGCCATGCCGGTGAGCAGCTCGTTCTCCGGCAGCGTGGCCAGCGAGTCGAGGTCGCACACCACGGCGGCCGGCGGGTGGAACGCCCCCACCAGGTTCTTGCCCTCGGCGGTGTTGATGCCGGTCTTCCCGCCCACGGCGGCGTCCACCATACCCAGCAGGGTGGTGGGCAGGTGCACCACGCGCACCCCGCGCAGCCACGTGGCCGCCACGAAGCCCGCGAGGTCCGAGACGGCCCCGCCGCCCACGGAGACCACGGCGTCCGTGCGGGTGAAGTCGGACTGGCCCATGATCTGCCAGCAGAAGGCCGCCACCTCCACGCGCTTGCCCTCCTCGGCGTCCGGGATCTCGGCCACGAAGCTCTGGATCCCGGCGGCGCGCAGGTCCTCCTGCACCAGGTCGCCCGTGGCGCGCAGGGCCCGCGGGTGGATGATCAGCACCTTCTTCACCCGCTCCCCCAGCAGCTCGGGAAGGCGGCCCAGCAGGCCGTGGCCCACCAGGACGTCGTACTGGTTCTCCGGGGTGGCCCCGCGGACGGGGATCACGGTCTCGGTCATGCTGTGCGGTCCTTTCCGTGCGCCGGGGCCGCGGGGGCGCCCAGCGCGTCGTAGAGCTCTCGTGCCATCTGGGCCACCGTGCGCGGGGCGCGGCCGTCGAGGGTGATGGTGGCCAGGCGCTCGAAGGTCTCCCGGCGCTCGGCCATGATCTGCGCCCACCGGGCCTCGGGGTCCGGCTGCAGCAGGGGGCGGGTCGTGTTGCCCCGGATCCGCGGGCGCACGGTGTCCAGGTCCACGTCCACGTAGGCCACGGTGCGTCCCTCGAGGAGCGGCTGCACCAGCGGGGACATGGGTGCGCCACCTCCCAGGGAGATCACGGAGCGGGCGTGGCGCGGATCCGCCAGCAGCTCGGCCACCACCTCGGCCTCGATGCGGCGGAACCCGTCCTCCCCCCGGGTGCGGAAGATCTCGGGAATGGCCCCGTGGCGGGACTCGATCACGCTGTCCGTGTCCACGTGGGGCAGCCCGTAGCGCGTGGCCATCCGCTGCGCCACGCGGGACTTGCCGGCCGCCATGGGCCCGATGAGCACCACGGGCAGGGGGTGCGTGCTCACGAGCGGTCCCCGCGCACCTCGTCCAGGGCCGCCAGCGCGGCGGGGTCGGCGAGCTCCGGGGAGGTGCGCAGCGCCTCGGGGATCGCCGCGAGGTAGGAGTCCCTGTTGCGCACGAGCTCCGCCACGGAGTCGCCGCCGAACTTCTCGAGGGCGGCCTCCGCGAGCACGAGCGCCACCATGGCCTCCGCCACCACGCCGGCGGCGGGCACGGCGCACACGTCGGAGCGCTGGTGGTGGGCCCGGGCGGGCTCCCCCGTGGCCACGTCCACGGTGCGCAGCGAGCGGGGCACGGTGGCGATGGGCTTCATCGCGGCACGCACGCGCAGCACGTCGCCCGTGGACATGCCGCCCTCGATGCCCCCGGCGCGGTTGGACACGCGGTGCACCGCGCCGTCCGCGCGCAGCGTCTCGTCGTGGGCCTGGGACCCCGGGCGGGCGGCAGTGCGGAAGCCGTCCCCGACCTCCACGCCCTTGATGGCCTGGATGCCCATGAGCGCCCCGGCCAGCCGGGAGTCCAGCCGGCGGTCCCAGTGGACGTAGGAGCCGAGTCCCGGGGGCATCCCCTCGGCGAGCACCTCGACGACGCCGCCGAGCGTCTCCCCCGCCTTGTGGGCCTCGTCCACGGCGGCCACCATGGCGGCGGAGGTCTCGGGGTCGAAGCACCGCAGCGGGTCCGCGTCCAGGGCGGGCACGTCCTCGGGTCCGGGCAGCGCGGCGCCGTCCGGGACCACCACCTCGGCAATCGCCGTGGTGTGGGACACCAGGCGCACCCCGAGGGCCGCGAGGACCTGGGAGGCCACCACGCCGAGGGCCACACGCGTGGCCGTCTCGCGCGCCGAGGCGCGCTCCAGGACGGGACGGGCCTCGTCGAAGCCGTACTTCTGCATGCCCGTGAGGTCCGCGTGGCCGGGGCGGGGCCGCGTCAGCGGCGCGTTGCGCGCACGGCCCTCGAGCACCTGCGGGTCCACGGGGTCCGCGCTCATCACGTCCTGCCACTTGGGCCACTCCGTGTTGGCGATCTCGATGGCCACCGGGCCGCCCTGCGTGCGCCCGTGGCGCACGCCGCCCAGCAGCCGCACGCGGTCCTGCTCGAACTTCATCCGTGCGCCGCGGCCGTAGCCGAGCCGGCGCCGGGCCAGCGCGTCCTGGATCATCCCGGTGGTCAGTTCCACCCCCGCGGGCACGCCCTCGACGATGCCCACCAGGGCCTCGCCGTGGGACTCTCCGGCCGTGAGCCAACGCAGCATGCACATCTCCCGTTCTCGACGGGGATCCGGTGGATCCCCGGTGGTCGTCTTGCCCGTCCCGCCCGGGCACGCTCCCGGTGCCCCGGAACCGGGTCCAGGGCCTCTGGCGTGCCGCCTGCGACGCCGCACCGCACGGTCTGCGGTCCGGGGCACCCCGTCAGCGGGCGAGCCGCGTGGCCTGCGCCTCGCGCACCCGCGCCGGGACCGCCCGTTCGGGGCGGCCCACCGCACGGCACATGGCCGCGGTGACGGCGTCCTCGTGGTCCAGGGGTCTCCCTGCGCCACCGAGCGCGAACCAGCGCACCTGGTCCACGGCCTGGAAGATCAGCATATCCAGCCCGGGCGCCGTGGCACCGCCCGCGTGGCGCCACGCGGCGGCCAGCTCGGAGGGCCACGGGTCGTAGGCGACGTCCAGCAGCACGCCGGTCACCGCGGGCCCGCGGGCCCGCCACCGGGCCGCGAGCTCGTCGGCACCCCGCGGCGGCAGCGTGGAGACCACCACGTTCGCGCCGTCCAGCGCCTCGGGTGCCTCGTCCCAGGAGCGCACGCGCACCTCCGTTCCCACCGCGCGTGCGACGTCCCGCAGCGCTGCCACCCGGTGGCCGGAGCGCACCACGGCGTCCACCCGGGGGGCACCCAGGCCGTGCAGAGCGGCGAGGGCCGCACTCGCGGTGGCGCCACCTCCCAGCACGACGGCGCGCGGGTCCGCCGGGATCTCGCCCGCGGCGGTGAGCGCGGCCATGATGCCCATGACGTCGGTGTTGTCCGCCGTCACGGAGCCGCCGGGGTGGAGCACGAGGGTGTTGGCCACGCCGAGAGCCGCCACGAGCGGGGTGCGCTCGTCCGCGTCGCGAGCCGCGAGCGGCTTGAGGGGCATGGTCACGGAGAACCCCGACCAGTCCCCCGCACCCCGGGCGGCCGTCCAGAACGCCTTCCAGTCCTGCTCGGGCACGTCGTGGCGGCCGTACTCGGCGGACAGGCCCAGGGTCTCGTACGCGGCGGAGTGGAGCACCGGGGACAGGGAGTGCCCCACGGGGTGTCCCAGCACCGCCGCGCGCAGCACCTGGTGGTTCAGCGGTGCCACGTCAGGAGCACTTGCCCTCGTTGTCTGCGCACCACTGCTGGTACTGCTCCACGTACTTCTGGTGCTCCTCGTACGTCTTGGCGAACTTGGTCTCACCCGTGTCCAGGTTGACCGTGACCCAGTAGTAGTAGTCGTTCTTCTCGGGTTTGGCGGCCGCGGCGATCGCGTCGTCGCTGGGCGAGCCGATGGGACCCACGGGCAATCCGGGGTTCGCGTACGTGTTGTACGGGTTGGACTTGTCCTTCTTCTCCTCGTCCGTGAGGTGCACCGTCTTCTTGCCCAGGCCGTACGTCACGGACGCGTCGGACTGGATGAAGCCGCTGGTCTCGCCGTCGGGGTTGTTCATGCGGTTCTCGATCGCGCCGGCCACGGACGGGTAGTTCGCGGGCGTGCCCTCGAACTCCACGATGGAGCCCACGGTGAGCACCTCGAACCACTTGTCCTCGGGGACGTCGTTCTTCTTCAGCGTGTCCTTGGTGCGGTCCACCATCTCCTGGAGCACCTGCTCGGCGGTCGCGTCCAGCGGGAAACGGTACTCCCCCGGGTGCAGCCAGCCCTCGAGGTCCGGGAACTTCTCGGGCACGCCGAACTTCGTCTTGTCGGAGGCCAGGGTCTCGAACTCGTTCTTCTTGAGGCCCGTGGCCTGACTGAGCGTGGTGAAGGTGTCGTCCAGGCGCTGGGTCTTGGCGATGGCCGCGTAGTGCGTGGCCTCGCCCTTGTCCATGAAGGTGCTGATGACGTCCTCGGAGCTCATCTTCGTCTTCAGCTGGTAGTCGCCGGGCTGGATGAAGTCCTCGGGGTAGCGCTTCTGGAACTGGCTCACGAAGTAGGAGGCGTTGGCCACGATGTCCTGCGACTGCAGCTCCTGGGCGATCTGCCCCGTGGTGCTGCCGTCCGCCACGGAGAAGTTGACGGGCTGGTCCCCGGAGCCGTGGTAGTCCTTGCGTTCGAACAGCCCGAACGTGGAGCCGAGCACCGCCACGACGACGACCAGGGCGGCCACGAACAGGGCGATGGCGGTGGTCATCGAGGCCCGGGAGCGGGCCTTTCGGCGCTTGCGCTGCTCCGGGGTGACGTCGTGGTGCTCGAACGATCCCGCCAGGGCGGAGTGTGCTCCCGCGTCCGAGTCCTTCGGAGAGGTCGGCCCATCACCGTGGGCCCGGTGCTCGGGTGTCCCGTCACCGGTGCCGTTGCGCCGCGGCTCATCGCTCACGAGTTCTCTCCGTCCGCCGTTCTGGTGGTCTTTCGGGTGGCACGCCGGTCTGGTTCGCGGCTCCGGCATGCCGCGGAAGTGCGCTCAGCCGTGGACCTGTTCACCCGGCTCCGTGCCGGATCGCACACCGTGGTCCACTGCGGTCTGCAGGAACGTCACGGCGGCGGCCTGGTCGACACGGTCCATGTGGTGGCGCCGGGAGACCCCGGAGTCCAGCAGCGACTGGTGGGCAGTCACCGTGGACAGCCGCTCGTCCACCAGGCGCACCGACGTGGTGCACCCCCGTGAGCCTAGCCGACGAAGCAGTGATGCGGCGTAATCGCGGGCCATCTCGGTGGAACGGTTCTCACCGCCGTCCAGGCTGCGCGGCAGGCCCACGTAGACGGTGCGCACGTCCCTCTCCTCGCACAGCCTGGTGATGATCTTCACGTCGAAGGCCTTGCGGGGGTTGGTGTCCCGCGTGAGCGTCTGGTGCGGCGTGGCCAGGACGCAGTCGGGGTCGGTCAGGGCGATGCCCACCCTGACCTGCCCGACGTCCACGCCCATGCGCACGCCGCGCTCGAACGCCTCCGGCATCAGGCCGCCGAGGCGATCTGGCGGCGGAGTGCCTCCAGCGCGTCCGGAATCCTCGCGGGGTCGGAACCGCCGCCCTGCGCCACGTCCGGCTTGCCGCCGCCCCCGCCGCCGAGCGTGGTGGCCGCGGTGCGCACGAGCTGGCCCGCGGCGAGGCCGGCCTGCCGTGCGGCGTCGTTGACGGCCACGACGACGAGCGGACGGCCGTTGGCCACGCCCGTCACCGCCGCGACCGCGGCCTCGGAGCCCAGCCGGGATCGCAGGTCCAGGGCGAGCGTGCGCAGGGCGTCGGCGGAGTCGATCTCCCCGGCGTCGTGCAGCACGGCGGTGACGGCGCCCACCCGCTCGGCGTCCCGCGCGAGCTGCCCGGCCTGGGCCTGCAGCTGCTGCTGCCGCAGTCCGGCGAGCTGCCGCTCGGTCTCCTTGAGCTTTTCGAGGGTGGCCGCCAGGCGCTCCGGCAGCTCTGCGCTGGACTGCACCTTGAGCATTCCGGTGAGCTGGTTCACCAGGGTGCGCTCCGCGGCGAGGTGGTTGAACGAGTTCAGGCCCACGAGGGCTTCCAAGCGGCGGTTGCCGGAACCCACGGACTGCTCGGAGACCAGGGACAGCGAACCCAGCTGGGCGGTGGAGCCCACGTGGGTGCCGCCGCACAGCTCGCGGGACCACGGGCCGTTCATCTCGACCACGCGGACCTCGTCCCCGTACTTCTCGCCGAACAGGGACATGGCCCCGAGCTTCTTGGCCTCGGCGAGCGGCATCTCGCGGGTGACCACCTCGAAGTCGTCGCGGATCGCCGTGTTGGCGATCTGCTCGATCTCCTGGATCTGGGCGGCGTTCAGCGCCTCCCCGTGGGAGAAGTCGAAGCGCAGGTAGCCCTCCTTGTTGAAGGAGCCGCGCTGCACCGCATCCGGGCCCAGGACGTCGTGCAGGGCCGCGTGGATCACGTGCGTGCCGGAGTGGGCGGCCTCACCGTCGTGACGACGGCGGGAGTCCACGCGGGCCGTGACCTCGTCCCCCACGACCACCTGGCCGGTGGCCACCGTGACCTTGTGCACGGACAGGCCCCTGACGGGCTGCTGGACGTCCTCGACCGTGAGGCGCAGCCCGGCGTCGGAGTCGATGACCCCCACGTCCGCGGCCTGGCCGCCGGCCTCGGCGTAGAACGGGGTGCGCTCCAGGACGACCTCCACGTGCTCGCCCTCGCTCGCGGCGGGCACGGACGCACCGCCCGAGAGGATCGCGCGGACCGTGGTGGGCGTGACGAGCTCGGTGTAGCCGGTGAACTCGCTGCCGTGGTCGTCCAGCATGCGGCGCAGCTCGGAGAGGTCCGCCATGGCACCCTTCTTGGACCGGGCGTCCTCCTGGGCGCGCTGACGCTGCTCCGCCATGAGCTCGCGGAACGCCTTCTCGTCCACCGCCACCCCGGCCTCGCCTGCCATCTCGAGCGTGAGGTCGATCGGGAAGCCGAAGGTGTCGTGCAGGGCGAACGCGTCCGCGCCGCTCAGCGCGCGCTTCTCGCCCTTGGCCACGTCCACCGCGTGCTCGAGGCGCGTGGTGCCGGACTCGATGGTCTTGAGGAACGCGCGCTCCTCGGCGTAGGCGATGCGGGAGATGCGCTCGAAGTCCTTCTCCACCACGGGGTAGACGCCCTTCATGGCGTCGCGGGACTCGGGCAGCAGCACGGGCAGGCACGGCTCGGTCACGCCCAGCAGACGCATCGCGCGCACCGCGCGGCGCAGCAGGCGGCGCAGGATGTAGCCGCGGCCCTCGTTGCCGGGAGTCACGCCGTCCGCGATCAGCATCAGCGACGAGCGGACGTGGTCGGCCACCACGCGCATCCGGACGTCGTCCTCGTAGCCCTCCTCGCCGGCCTTCTCGGCGCCGTGGTAGCTGCGCCCCGAGAGCTTCGCCGCGGCATCCAGCACGGGACGGACCTGGTCCGTCTCGTAGAAGTTCTCCACGCCCTGCAGCAGCATGGCCAGGCGCTCCACGCCCAGACCGGTGTCGATGTTCTGCTGGGGCAGGTCCCCGAGGATCTCGTAGTCCTTGCCGTTGCCCTCGCCGCGCTGGTACTGCATGAACACGAGGTTCCAGATCTCGATGTAGCGGTCGTCGTCCACCGCGGGGCCGCCGTCACGGCCGTAGCGCGGACCGCGGTCGTAGAAGATCTCCGAGTCCGGCCCGGCGGGGCCCGGCTGACCGGTGTCCCAGTAGTTCTCGTCCCGCCCCATGCGCTGGATGCGCTCCGCGGGCAGACCCACGGTGTCGTGCCACAGGTCGTAGGACTCCTGGTCCCCCTCGTAGACGGTGACCCACAGCCGCTGCGGGTCCAGCCCGAAGCCGCCCTGCTCGGCGGAGCTCGTGAGCAGCTCCCACGCCATGGGAATGGCCTGGGACTTGAAGTAGTCGCCGAAGGAGAAGTTGCCTGCCATCTGGAAGAACGTGCCGTGGCGCGCGGTCTTGCCCACCTCGTCGATGTCCAGGGTGCGGATGCACTTCTGGACGGACGTGGCGCGGCGGTACGGCGGGGTCTCCTGGCCCAGGAAGTAGGGGATGAACGGCACCATGCCCGCAATGGTGAACATGGCCCCGGGCTGCTGGGACACCAGAGACGCCGAGGGCACCACGTGGTGGCCCTTGCTTTCGAAGTAGCTCAGCCAGCGCTGGGTGATCTCATGAGAGAGCATTACCGCTCGTTTCCTTCCGAAGGGACGTTGTCGACGATCCTGCCCCGGGGTTCCTCCGGGGCGGATGCACAGTGGTGGGCCGTGACGG
>NZ_PHOA01000074.1 GCF_003687455.1 Kocuria tytonicola
TCACCGATGTCACCCCCGTGGCGGACGGTCGGTGACCAGGGGAGTCCACCCGTCGGCGTGCCGAGTGGGGGTGCCGTTCCGACCGGCAGGCCCGGGACGGCAGAGGACCCCGGTTTCCGCCCCGCGCTGCGGCGGGGCGGACACCGGGGTCCGTCAGGAACGTGCCGGGTGGGTGGCCCGGTGGGGGCTCACCAGAAGACGGCCACCGCCGCGTTGATGAGCGCCATGCCGCCCACGGCGTGGGCCAGGCCCGTGGAGACCGGCTCGCCACGCCGGGTCTTGCGCATGCCGATGAACGCGGCCACGAGCACCACCAGCAGGATGACCAGCTTGAGACCGATCTTCGCGTAGTTGATGTCGCCGCCGTTCATCTCGTGGTAGCCCACCATGCCCAGTCCTGTGACCAGCATCAGGACGGCGGCCCAGAACTGCGCCACGGTCACGGTGGGGCGCTTCATGGTGTAGAACCAGGTGCCCACGATCACGGCCACGCCCACGATGTGCAGGAAGATGAGGAGATTCAGGAGGAAAGTCATGCTTCGAGGGTAGTCGAGCCCCCGGCCCGGAGCCGGCAGCACGAGGGCCCGGGGCATGGTGTGCGTGATGCACTCCACACTCCGGGCCCCCTGTGCTGGCCTGCCCTACCGCTCACGGCCCCCGGTGCTCACGAGGACTGCTCGCCGGTCCCGGGGCCGTGGACGCGGGGTGGTCTCAGAGACCCACCTCGGACTCGAACTGGCCCGCCTCCAGGCGCTTCTTCAGCGTGCTGAGGAAACGACCCGCGTCCGCGCCGTCCACCAGGCGGTGGTCGTAGGTCAGGGACAAGTAGCACATGTGGCGGATGGCAATGGTGTCGTTGCCGTCCGCGTCCGTGATGACCATGGGCCGCTTCACGATGGAACCGGTGCCTAGGATGCCCACCTGCGGCTGGTTGATGATCGGGGTGTCGAACAGCGCGCCGAACGAGCCGATGTTCGTGATGGTGAACGTGCCACCGGTCAGCGCATCCGGGGAGATGCTGCCGTCCTTGGCCGCGCCACCCAGCTCCGCGATCTGCTTGGCGAGCCCGCCCAGGTTCAGGTCGCCGGCGTTCTTCACCACGGGCACCAGGAGACCACGGGGGGTGTCCACGGCGATCGCGATGTCCTCGGAGGAGTTGTAGACGATCTCCTTCGAGTCCTCCTTGAACGTGGCGTTGAGCACGGGGTGGGCCTGCAGCGCCTCGGCCACGGCCTTCGCGAAGAAGGGCATGAACGTGAGCTTGGCGCCCTCGCGCTGCTGGAACTGGTCCTTGGCCTTCTGCCGCAGCTTGGCCACTCGGGTCATGTCCACCTCGGTCACCTGGGTGAGCTGGGCGGAGACCTCGAGGGACTCGCGCATGCGCTTGGCAATGGTCATGCGGATGCGGGGAGCCTTCTCGGTGGTGCCGCGCTTGGCGTCCGGAGCCGGAGCGGCCGGAGCCTTGCCCGCGCCCTGGGTGGAGACCGCGGGAGCCATGTCCGCCCCGGTGTCCTGGATTGCGGGAGCAGTGGACTTCTCGGCCTTCTCGGCGGCGGCCAGGACGTCCTGCTTGCGGATGCGACCGCCCACTCCGGTGCCGGTGAGGGTGGAGAGGTCCACGTTCTTCTCGCGGGCCAGCTTGCGCACCAGGGGCGTCACGTACCCGGCCACGTCCTTGGTGCCACCGGAGGGCTGGGAGCCCTCGTGGGAGGACTGCTTGGTGTCGGCCTCCGGGGCCTGCTCGGTCTTCGCCTCGGCGGCCTGCTCGGTGTTCTCCCCGGAATCGGCGGTCGTTGCGGCGTCCTCGACCTTCTCGGCCTTGGACTCGCCGGACTGGTCGGAGGAGCCGTTGTCGGAACCGGAGTCACCGGAGCCTGCGGAGGACTCGTCGCCGACGATCGCCAGGACCTGCCCGACCTCGGCGTCCTCGTCCTCCTGGACCTTGATCTCGAGGATGGTGCCCGCCACGGGGGAGGGGACCTCGGTGTCGACCTTGTCGGTGGAGACCTCCAGCAGGGGCTCGTCCACCTCGATGCTCTCGCCGACCTGCTTGAGCCAGCGGGTCACGGTGCCCTCGGTCACGGACTCGCCCAGCGCGGGGAGGGTGACCTCCACGGAGTTGCCCGAGGACTGTTTGGTGTCGGCCTTCGGGGCCTGCTCGGTCTTCTGCTCCGGCTCGGAGTCCTGCTCGGACGACCCCTGCCCGGCGGTGGAGTCCTGCTGGTCCGCGGCGTCGTCCTGGGCGTCGTCGGAACCGGAGTCACCGGAGCCGTCGCCGATCACCACGAGAGGGGCGCCGACCTCGACGTCTTCGTCCTCGTCCACCAGGATCTTCTCGACCACGCCGGCCACGGGGGACGGAACCTCGGTGTCGACCTTGTCCGTGGAGACCTCCAGCAACGGCTCGTCCACAGCCACCTCGTCTCCCACCTGCTTCAGCCAGCGGGTGACGGTTCCTTCGGTGACAGACTCGCCCAGTGCGGGCAGGTTAACGGTTTCAGACATTGTCGTGTCCGTCCCTCTCTCAGAGATCGTGAAAAGTGTTCTGCGTGCCCGGGCCACGGGGGCCGGGAGAATGCGCCGGGTGCGCGCCCCTCGGGACGCGCACCCGGCGCCGTGGATCAGCCGTGCAGGGGCGAACCGGCCAGGGCCATCGCGGCCTCGCCGATGGCCTCGTTCTGGGTGGGGTGGGCGTGCACGAAAGCCGCGACATCCTCGGGGTAGGCCTCCCAGTTGACCATGAGCTGGCCCTCGCCGATCTGCTCGCTGATGCGCGTGCCGATCGCGTGGAAGCCCACGATGGGGCCGTCCTTCTCCCGCACCAGCTTGATGAGCCCGCCCGTGCCCAGGATCGAGCTCTTGCCGTTGCCCGCGAGGTTGTACTCGAAGGTCTCCACGTTGTCCTTGCCGAACTTCTCCTCGGCCTTGGGCTGCGAGTAGCCCACGGAGGCGATCTCCGGCTCGGTGAACGTGACCTTGGGGACGTTGATGTCGGGGACCACCACGGGGTTCAGCCCGGCGATCTCCTCGGCCACGAAACGGCCCTGCTGGTAGCCGCGGTGGGCCAACTGCACACCGGGAACGATGTCACCGATCGCGTAGATACTGCCCACTCCGGTGTGGAGGCGCTCGTTGGGGGTCACGAAGCCGCGGTCCATGGGGATGCCCTGCTCCTCGAAGCCCATGTCGGCGGTGTTCGGGCCGCGGCCCACGGCCACCAGCACGATCTCCGCCTCGAACTCCTTGCCGTCCGCGAGGGTGACCTTGGCGCCGTTGTCGTCCTGCTCGACCTTCTCGAAGAACGTGCCCAGGTTGGACTTGATGCCGCGCTTCTTGAATTCGCGCTCGAGGGTTTTGACGATCGCGGGGTCCTCGTTGGCCACGAGGTGGGGCAGGCCTTCGATGACGGTGACGTCCACGCCGAAGGAGCGCCACATGGACGCGAACTCGCAGCCGATCACGCCGCCGCCCAGCACGATCGCGGACTTGGGGACGAAGTCGATCTCCAGCGCCTCGGTGGAGGTCATCACGCGGCCGCCGATCTCCAGACCCATGGTCTTGGAGACGGAGCCGGTGGCCAGGACGATGTGCTTGCCGGTGTAGGTGGTGCCGTCCACGTCGATGGTGTTGGGCCCGGTGAGCTTGCCGTTGCCGGCGACCACGTCCACCTTGCGCATCTTCATGAGACCGGTCAGGCCCTTGTACTTGC
Organism: Kocuria tytonicola; assembly: GCF_003687455.1. Taxonomy (GTDB): domain Bacteria; phylum Actinomycetota; class Actinomycetes; order Actinomycetales; family Micrococcaceae; genus Kocuria; species Kocuria tytonicola. The sequence continues at coordinate 3,710 of NZ_PHOA01000074.1, forward strand.
CCTGCACGATCTTGTTCTTGTAGTCGCGCACGGCGCTCATGTCGATGGAGTCCAGGGTGGCCTTGATGCCGTACTTCTCCGACTCGCGGGCGCCCTCGGCGAGCTCCGCCGAGTGCAGGTACGCCTTGGTGGGGATGCAGCCCCAGTGCAGGCACGTGCCGCCCAGCTTCTCCTTCTCGATCAGCGCGACGCTGAAGCCCAGCTGCACCGCGCGCAGAGCGGCGGAGTATCCAGCGGATCCACCGCCCAGGACGAGAATGTCGTATTGGTTGTCGGCCACGTTGGCTCCCTCGGGGTTCGAGTGTTGGTGTCGGACGTCCGCCCGGGGCCCGATCCGGGGTCTGGGGTGGACGGTCACGGTTGGGATCAAGCCTAACGCCACGCGCGGGGGCCCACCAGGCATTGCAACCCGGTGGACCCGCGCCACGTGGTGCACCTCACGGTGCGGAGGCTACTTGGCCTCGCGGGCCTGCGCGGCGGTCAGGGCGAGCATGGTCCGCACCCCGAAGCCCGTGCCCTCCTTGGGGGTGTAGCCCCACGGCTGGGACTCGTTGAAGGAGGGGCCGGCGATGTCGATGTGGGCCCACGGCACGCGGCGGCCGCTGTGCTCGGGCACGAACTCGCGCAGGAACAGTCCGGCCACGAGCATGCCGCCGAACTTGTCGCCCATGTTCTTCAGGTCCGCCACGAACGAGTCGAGGGAGGGCCGCAGGTGCTCCGGCAGGGGCATGGGCCACGCGGGTTCGCCGGCGCTGGCGGCGGCGTCGAGCACGAGGTCGCGGGCGGCGTCGTCGCCCATGACGCCCGCGGTGCGCACGCCGAGTGCGGCCATCTGCGCGCCGGTCAGGGTGGCGATGTCCACGAGCAGGTCCGGGTTCTCCTGCCCGGCGGCCCACAGTCCGTCCGCGAGCACGAGGCGGCCCTCGGCGTCCGTGTTGAGCACCTCGACGGTGTGGCCGCTGTGCATGGTGAGGACGTCGCCGGGGCGGGTCGCGGAACCGGAGGGCAGGTTCTCGGCGAGGCACAGCCAGCCCGTCACGGCCACGGGCAGCTCGAGGGCGGCCGCGGCGAAGACGGTGCTGAGCACGGCGGCGGCGCCGGCCATGTCCGACTTCATGGTCATCATCGAGGCCGGGGGCTTCAAGGAGAGTCCGCCGGAGTCGAAGGTGATGCCCTTGCCCACGAGGGCCACGTGCTTGCGGGCCCTGGCGGGTGCCCAGCGCAGCTTCACGAGGCGCGGGCCGTTGACGGAGCCCTGGCCCACGCCCAGCAGGCCGCCGAAGGAGCCGCGCGCGAGCTCCTTCTCCGCGAGCACCTCGACCTTGACCCGGGTGCCCTTCGCGGCCGCGGTGGCCACGTCCGCCACGAACTCGGGGGTGGCGGTGTCGGGGGAGAGGTCCACGAGCGTGCGGGTCAGGCGCACGGCGCGGGCCACGTGCGCCGCGCGCTCGACGGCCGCCACGGCGTCCTTGCCCAGGGCCTTGGGAACGCAGACCGTGGCCGAGCCCAGCGGGCGGGTGTCCTGCGACGCGGTGCGGGACTTCTGCGCGGTGTACTCGAACGCCCCGAGGCCGATCCCCTCGGCCACGGCCTGGGCGTCCTCGGACGAGGTCATGGGCAGTGCCACGGCCGCGGAGGCTGCCGTTCCCTGGAGGCGACGCGCGGCGGCACCGGCGGCGCGGCGCAGGTTCTCCACGCGCTCCTCGCCCTCGCCCCGACCGAGGCCGGTGAAGACCACGAGGGAGGCGCGGACGTCGTCGGGGGCCGGGACCACGGTCACGCTGTCGGGGGCGCCGCTCGCGTGGGCGCGCTCCGCGAGGTCGCTCAGCCGACGCCGCACGCCCGCCTTGACGTCGTTCGGCACCGCGAGCGCGCCGTCGTGGGAGACGCCGAGGACGAGCGCGTCGGTCGTGGCGTCGCCCAGGGGCCTGGTGCTGGTGTCGAGACGCACCTCGTGGGTCGTGAGGATCTCCTGCGGTGTGGTCACTGTCGTGTCCTTTCGCGAGTGTGGCGGCGGTGGTGACCGCGGCGGCGGTGGCCGCCGGGCGCCGGTGTGACACCGATCCTAGCCATCCGTGGTGGGTTCCCCCGGGGAATACCCGGTGACACCGCGTGCGTTGCACCTCTCACGAACCACGCGCACCCCCGTTTTCCGCGCGCGGCGCCGCACGTCCACGAGGAGGAGAAGTGCTGGATCCCACGGCCCTGTACCTGGGCAACCCCGCCCTGCTGGGTGACGAGCGGCTGCGCGGTCTGCCCATGATCGTTGCCCTGTCCGGGTACGTGGAGGCCGGGCACTTGGCGGGCCAGATCGAGGCGGTGGTCCTGGACTCGATGCCGAGCGAGACGGTGGCGCGGTTCGACCTGGACCAGCTGTACGACTACCGCTCCCGCCGCCCGAGGGTGACGTTCGCGGAGGACCACTTCGAGGAGTGGGAGGCTCCGGAGCTGACCCTGAACCTGGTCACTGACGGGCTGGACCGCCACTTCCTGCTGCTCACCGGGCCGGAGCCGGACACCCAGTGGGAGCGCTTCAGCTCCGCGGTAGTGGGACTCGCGCAGCGACTGCGGGTGAGTTTGGTGGCCCTGGTGGGCGGCATCCCCATGCCCGTGCCGCACACGCGCCCCATCCTGGTGACCGCCCACGGCCCCCGGGCGGACCTGCTGCCCCGCACCGGGGGCGGACGGCCCACGTTCGAGGTCAGCGCCTCGGTGTCCCACCTGCTGGAGCTGAGGCTGCAGGAGGGCGGGATCGACCACGTGGGCCTGTCGGTGCACGTCCCCCAGTACCTCGCCGAGTCCTACCTGCCGCAGGCCGCGGTGGCCGCGCTCGAGTACCTCAGCGCGGTCACGGGGCGCACCCTGCCCACGGACGAGCTGCGGGAGGCCTCACGGGACGTGATCCGCCAGATCGACGAGCAGGCCGGGGCGTCGCCCGAGGTGCAGTCCGTCATCGAGAACATGGAACGGCGATACGATGACGTGGTGGACGCGTCCGCCCGCCGCTCCATCCTGGCCGGGCCCGACGACACCGATCTGCCCGACGCCGACGACCTCGGCGCGGCGGCGGAGGCCTTCCTCGCCGCGCAGGGCGACCCGGACGACCACCAGCACTAGGACCCCGGGCCGCGGCGCTCCAGCGGGTCACCGCGCGAGAACCCCGCAGGAGGCCCTGACGCATGCCCGATCCGGTGACCACCCCCTCGTCCCGGTCCAAGGACTCACCCACGGCGTGGCTCATCCTGGCGGTGGGGATGCTCGCGTACTTCTCCGCCGTGGCGCAGCGCACGAGCTTCGGGGTGGCCTCCGTGGAAGCGGCGGACCGCTTCCAGACCGCCGCGTCCGGGCTCTCGCTCTTCTCCATGATGCAGGTGCTCGTCTACGCGGCGCTCCAGGTTCCCGTGGGGGTGCTGGTGGACCGCTTCGGCCCACGCGTCCTCATCACGGTGGGCGCCGTGGCGATGGTGGCGGGCCAGCTGCAGCTCGCGGCCGCGCAGTCCGTGGCCGAGGGTGTGGTGGGACGGATCCTGGTGGGCGCGGGGGATGCCGCCACCTTCGTGTGCGTGATGCGCCTGCTGCCCGTGTGGTTCTCCCCGCTCAGGGTTCCCATGCTCTCCCAGGCAGTGGGCATGACGGGCAACCTGGGGCAGCTGTTCTCCGTGATCCCGTTCGCCGCCCTGCTGCACTCGGCCGGGTGGGTGCCGTCCTTCCTGGTGATGGCGTGCATTGCGGCGGTGGCGGCGGTGCTGTCCGGGACACTGCTGCGCAACCATCCCCCGGGTGCCCGGGTGCTCTCGGACAGCATCTCCCTGTCCTCGGTGCGCACCTCCATGGGCCGGGCGCTGCGGGAACCCGGCACCCGGCTGGGGTTCTGGGTGCACTTCACGGTGCAGTTCTCCGGCAACACGTTTGCGCTGATGTGGGCGTACCCGTACCTGCAGAACGCGCAGGGGATGGACCCCGCGCAGGCCTCCGCCGTGATGACCGTGTACGTGGTGTTCAACGTGGCCGTCGCACCGCTGGTCGGCAAGCTGAGCGCACGCTTCGCCCACCACCGCTCCCGCCTGGTGCTCACGTGCTGCCTGGTGAGCTGGTCCGGGTGGGCCGTGCTGCTGCTCTGGCCAGGCCACGCCCCGGTGCCCGTGGTGTACGCGGGGGCGTGCCTGATCGCCCTGTCCCTCCCCGCGTCCATGATCGCCTTCGACATCGTGCGCACGTTCAGCCCGCCGGGTGTCGGCGGAACGGCCACGGGGCTCGCGAACGTGGGCGGGTTCGCGGCCTCGCTGCTCGCCATCTACGTGACCGGGCTGGTGCTGGACCTGCTCCACGGGGCGGGACTCTCGCCGTCCCTCTACGACGGCGAGGCGTTCCGTCCCGCGATCGCCGCCCAGGGGATCGTGGCCCTCGTGGGCACCCTCGCCATCCTGCGGGGCACCGCCGCGGTGCGCCGCCTGCACGGCGCGGACTCCGTCTAGGAGCCCCGCACCCCCGCCACTGCTGGTGGCGTGCACGCGCGGATCGGATCCGGGAAAGGCGACCGGGCCATCCCGGGTGAGCTGTGGGCCCACGGCGGACGACCTGCACAGGCGCTGCTCCGATGCTCGTCCCCGGGGGCCTCTCCACGGGAAGGGGGCAGGGTGTCGTCTGGCCTCCTGGGGCGGGGCACGGTGGCCGCATGACCGTGACACCTGACTCCCGCCCGACCCTCCGCGTGCGCGACGCCGCCGATCTGCTGGCACTGATTCCCCACCTCGTGGGCCACGCACCCCGGAATACGTCCGTGCTGTTCTTCCCCACGGCCGATGGTCGAGCCCTGTGCGTGAGCATGGACACCCCCACGCCCGAGATGGACCTCGGGGCCGTCCTGGACGACCTGCTGGAGGCCACCCTGCGGGTGCCGCACTGCGGGGACGTGGTGGTCGTCGTCTACTCGGACCACGAGCCCGCCGCGGACGTCCCGTGCGCCTCCGGGGCACCCGAGCTCTGGGAGACCCTGGTGGAGCACCTGGGACTCGATGCGCTGCGCATCCTCGTGGTGGGTTCCACGCACTGGTGGGACAGCGCGGAACCGGAACGGGGCGTGCCCGTGGACGCCATCAGGGACAGCCCCGTCAACGCGGAACTCGTGGCCGGTGGCAGTGCCGTCGAGCCCGTGGCCCTGAGGGACGAGCCTCGGTGGCGCGCCCGGCTCGAGGAGCGTGGCGCACGGCTGCTGCGGGGGCGGGGCACGCCGACGCCGCGGGACGGGGAGAGGCCCGTGGGAGGTTCGCGGGTCCGTGCCGGTGGCCACGGCGCGCCCGCGGTGGGCACGCTGTCGTCCCCTCCGGCGGGGTGGGACGCATGGACCCTCGCGGTGGAGCGGGTGTGCGCAGACCGGGAGCACTGGGTGGACGCGGTGCTGGGCCTCTCGGATGCCGAGCTGGGTGACCTGCTGGTGGCGCTGCAGGACGACCTCCTGAGGGACGCACTGCTCTACGCGTGGCTGAGCGGGAGTCCCGAACGAGCGCTGACGGCTCTGGAGGGAATGCGTGCGGCGCTGTCCCGACTCACGGACGGGGCGGGTGGGAGCGCCGAACCGGAGGCACCCGTGGTGGAGGAGGCACTGCGCTGTCTCTGCGCGCTGTCGGGTGAGTGGGACGGGCCCCCGCACTGGGACTCCGTGGACGGCGCCCACCGTGTGCTGCAGGTGCTGGACGGGCTGCTGTGGCATGCGCGCCACGCGGACGCGCACCCGGCGCAGCGTCGGGGGCGTGGTTCCGGGCACCGGGGCATGAGTGCGGCCCCGGGTGGGGCCACGGGCACGAACCGTGGAGCGGTCAGGCGCGCGGACCCTGGAACGGCCACGGATGCTGACGTGGAGCTCTCCGCCGTGGTGGCGGTCCTCGCCCAGATCGAGCAGTACCGGGGACGCGCACGCACCGCCGTGCGGCTGCTCACGGAGCACCTCGGGGACGTCGAGGTCCCCGAGCGGGGCCGCTGCGCGGTGGGCGACGTGCGGCGTCGGCTCCTCGCACTGCAGGTCCCGTGGTGGTGCGCCGACCCCCGCACCTCGTGGCCCGGGCGGCACGCCTGGGTTCGCGGTGCCGATGACTGAGGGCTCGGAGCGGGGCCGAGTTCCCCGGGGAAAGATTGTGGGGGCGGCCGGGAACATTTTTCGCAACGCTGGTGTTGCGCCGGGTAGGACCCTCAGAGTCCCGGCGTGACGTCTGTGTCACCTCGCCGGACTTGACAGGGTCATAGGTGTGTTGGCCACTGCTGTGGTGCGCACCCTACGACGTGTTCAACGAAAGGTTCTCCGTGTCACCAGCTGCCAGCAAGACCGCGTCCGCATCGCAGGCCACCGCTGCGGAGCAGAACTCCGCCGAGACCGCCGCGCAGAACGGTTCTGACGGCGCGAGCACAAGTGGTGCCGCGCGGAAGGCGGCTCCCAAGAAGACCACCGCCGCCAAGAAGACGGTCGCGCGCAAGAGCACCGCGGCCAAGAAGACCACTGCCGCGAAGACGTCCGCAGCCGCCGCCTCGGAGGGCACTGCGGCCACGGCCGCCGCCCCCCGGACCGCCACCAGGAGTGCCGCGTCCAAGACGGCAGCCCCCCAGGCGGCCGCCTCGAAGACCACGGCGTCCAAGACGACGGCCTCCAAGAGCACGGCCACGACGTCGGCGGCCGGCTCGGACGGTGCCGACGGATCCGGCGAGACCGCTGCGGCGGCCCCGAAGAAGACGACGGCACGCAAGACCGCTGCCCCCAAGCGCACTGCGACCAAGAAGACGGCGGCCGCCAAGTCCACGAGCGCCACCAGGTCCACGAGCGCCACCAGGTCCACCAGCACCACCAAGGCTTCGGCGGCCAAGACCGCAGCGGCTGCCGAGAGCGAGGCCGCGTCGAGCACGGGCGGGCGCAGGACCACCTCCCGGACGGCGGCGAAGGCCGCTCCCAAGACCGCCGGCACCGGCCGGGGCCGCAAGAAGGCGGACCCCGTTGAGGAGGCGCTCGCAGAGGACGAGGTCGTCACCGAGGACGTCACGGAGGAGACCGACGAGGACGACGCCCAGGAGTCCACGCAGGCCTCCGTCGAGGAGTCCGCGCAGCTCATGAAGGGCCGCCAGGACAAGAGCGCCCGCGGCTTCGTGCTCACCAACAACGACGACGACGACGCCCCCGCCCAGCAGGTGGTCGTCGCCGGCGCCACCGCGGATCCCGTCAAGGACTACCTCAAGCAGATCGGCAAGGTGGCGCTGCTCAACGCGGAGCAGGAGGTGGACCTCGCGCTGCGCATCGAGGCGGGCCTCTACGCGGAGCACAAGTTCGCCGAGGAGCAGGACTCCATGGACGCGGACACCCGCCGGGCCTACCGCTGGGTGATCCACGACGGCCGCCGCGCGAAGAACCACCTGCTCGAGGCCAACCTGCGCCTCGTGGTCTCACTGGCCAAGCGCTACACGGGCCGCGGCATGCTGTTCCTGGACCTGATCCAGGAGGGCAACCTGGGCCTGATCCGTGCGGTGGAGAAGTTCGACTACACCAAGGGCTTCAAGTTCTCCACCTACGCCACGTGGTGGATCCGCCAGGCCATCACCCGCGCCATGGCGGACCAGGCCCGCACCATCCGCATCCCGGTGCACATGGTGGAGGTCATCAACAAGCTGGCCCGCGTGCAGCGCCAGATGCTCCAGGACCTGGGCCGCGAACCCACCCCGGAGGAGCTGGCCAACGAGCTGGACATGACCCCCGAGAAGGTCGTGGAGGTCCAGAAGTACGGGCGCGAGCCCATCTCCCTCCACACCCCGCTCGGCGAGGACGGCGACTCCGAGTTCGGAGACCTCATCGAGGACTCCGAGGCCGTGGTGCCCGCGGACGCCGTGTCCTTCACGCTGCTGCAGGAGCAGCTGCACTCCGTGCTGGACACCCTGTCGGAGCGGGAGGCCGGTGTGGTGGCCATGCGCTTCGGGCTCACCGACGGCCAGCCCAAGACCCTGGACGAGATCGGGAAGGTCTACGGAGTCACCCGTGAGCGGATCCGCCAGATAGAGTCCAAGACCATGTCCAAGCTCCGCCACCCCTCCCGCTCGCAGGTGCTGCGGGACTACCTGGACTGATGAGCACCCGAGAGCAGGCGGAGGCCCACCGGATGACAGAGCGCGACTCCCGGGTGCAGGGGATCTTCAACCGCATCAACGCGTCCTACGACCGGATCAACACGCTCATGACGCTCGGGCGGCACGCGGCGTGGTGCCGCGAGGTCGCACGACGGGCCGCGGTGGGTCCGGGACAGCGGCTGCTGGACATCGCCACCGGCACGGGCGTGATCGCGCTCGCGGCGCGGCGTCGTGAACCGCGTGCCGAGATCGTGGCCGTGGACTTCTCCGAGGCGATGCTCGACAGCGCGCGGCAGAAACCGGGCGCGGAGACCGTCACGTGGGAGTTCGCGGACGCGCACCACCTGGGCTACCCGGACGAGTCCTTCGACGCGGTGACGCACGGCTACCTGCTGCGCAACGTCAGTGATATTCCCCGGGTGCTCGCGGAGCAGTTCCGCGTGCTGCGTCCCGGCGGGCGGGTGGTGGTGCTGGAGACCGCGCCGCCGCGCGGGCTGCTCAGGCTCGCGCTGTCCGCGGGGATGAGCGTGGTGCTGCCGCTGCTGGGCCGGGTCGTCGCGCACGACCGGGACGCGTACGGCTACCTCAAGGACTCCACACTGGGCTTCATCCCGCCGGTGGAGGTCGCCCGTCTCATGGCCCAGGCCGGCTTCCAGGACGTGGGGTACGAGACGAAGTACCTGGGGACCAACGTGATCCTGTGGGGTCGCAGGCCCGAGGTGGGCTGACGACGGCGGGAGCGGGTTCCGTCAGGAGTCGACGCCACGCAGTCCACCAC
>NZ_PHOA01000075.1 GCF_003687455.1 Kocuria tytonicola
GTGGGGGAGGTGGGCTACCTCATCACGGGTGTGAAGGACGTCCGCCAGTCCCGCGTGGGCGACACCGTGACCAACCAGCAGAAGCCGGCCCAGGAGTCTCTGGGCGGCTACCAGGATCCGAAGCCCATGGTGTTCTCAGGCCTGTTTCCCGTGGAGGGCTCCGACTACCCCGTGCTGCGGGACGCCCTGGAGAAGCTGCAGCTCAACGACGCCGCCCTGGTCTACGAGCCCGAGACCTCCGCGGCACTCGGCTTCGGCTTCCGCTGCGGGTTCCTGGGTCTGCTGCACCTGGAGATCACCCGGGACCGCCTGGAGCGCGAGTTCAACCTGGACCTGATCTCCACCGCACCCTCGGTGTCCTACAACGTGACGCTCGAGGACCACTCCGAGGTGGAGGTCACCAACCCCTCCGAGTTCCCGGAGGGACGCATCCTGGAGATCCGCGAGCCCATGGTCTCGGCCACCATCCTGGTGCCGTCCGAGTTCATCGGCGCCGTCATGGAGCTCTCCCAGTCCAAGCGCGGCGAGATGAGGGGAATGGACTACCTCTCCGAGGATCGCGTGGAGCTGCGCTACCGGCTGCCGCTCGCGGAGATCGTCTTCGACTTCTTCGACCAGCTCAAGTCCAAGACCCGCGGCTACGCGTCCCTGGACTGGAAGGCGGACGGCGAGCAGGCCGCGGAGCTCGTGAAGGTGGACATCCTGCTGCAGGGCGAGCAGGTGGACGCGTTCAGCGCCATCACCCACAAGGACAAGGCCTACTCCTACGGCGTGCTCATGACGGGCAAGCTGCAGAAGCTCATCCCGCGCCAGCAGTACGAGGTGCCCATCCAGGCGGCCATCGGCTCGCGCATCATCGCGCGCGAGAACATCCGCGCGATCCGCAAGGACGTGCTCTCCAAGTGCTACGGCGGTGACATCTCCCGCAAGCGCAAGCTGCTCGAGAAGCAGAAGGAGGGCAAGAAGCGCATGAAGATGGTGGGCCGCGTGGAGGTCCCCCAGGAGGCCTTCGTGGCCGCGCTGTCCTCGGACGAGGACAACGGGAAGGACAAGAAGAAGTAATGCCCACCCAGCCGGAGGGGGACCCCGCCCCGCGCGACGGCGCCCTCCCCGCGGCCTCGGTGGCGCGCGCGGCCGAGCGCACCCTGAGCCTGTACGTCCACGTCCCGTTCTGCGCCGTGCGCTGCGGGTACTGCGACTTCAACACGTACACCATGGACCAGCTCGGGGACGGGGTCTCCCGGGACGACTACCACCGCGACGCCGCAGCAGAGGTCCGCTTCGCCCGTTCCGTCCTCGACGCCGCGGGGGCACCCCCGCGGGCGCTGCACAGCGTGTTCTTCGGGGGCGGCACGCCCACGCTGCTGCCCGCCCGGGAGCTCGCGAGCATGCTGGAGCAGGCCCGCGAGAGCTTCGGCCTGGCATCGGGTGCCGAGGTCACGGTCGAGGCCAACCCGGACTCCGTGACCCCCGAGACCTTCGAGGTGCTGGCCGGTGCCGGTGTCACCCGCGTCTCCTTCGGCATGCAGTCCGCGGTCCCGCACGTGCTGGCCGTGCTGGAACGCACCCACACTCCGGCCAATGTCCCGCGCGCCGTCGGCTGGGCCAAGGCGCAGGGCCTCGGCACGAGCGTGGACCTGATCTACGGCACGCCCGGGGAATCCGTCGCGGACTGGGAGGCGTCGTTGGACGCCGCCCTGGCCATGGACTCGGACCACGTCTCCGCGTACTCGCTGATCATCGAGGACGGCACCAAGCTCGCCGCCCAGATGCGCCGCGGGGAGGTGCCTCTCGTGGACCCGGACGACCAGGCCGAGAAGTACACGCTCGCGGACGCGAAGCTCGCCTCCGCCGGGTTCCAGTGGTACGAGGTGTCCAACTGGTCCCGGGACGCCCACGGCCGCACCGCGCGGCAGAACCGCAGCGAGCACAACCTCGCCTACTGGCGGGACCAGGACTGGTGGGGGATCGGGCCCGGGGCCCACTCCCACAGCGACGGTGTGCGCTGGTGGAACATCAAGCACCCCCTGCCCTACACCCACCGCGTGCGGGCCGGGGAGTCACCCGCCGTGGGGCGCGAAACCCTCGACGCGGACACCCGCTACGTGGAGCACGTGATGCTGGGCATCCGCATCCGTGAGGGCCTTCCCCTGGCCACGCTGCGCCCGGAGGGCCGCCGCGCCGTCGCCGGGCTGATCGCGGACGGCTGGCTGGACGGACCCGCGGCCCTCACCGGCACGGCGGTGCTCACGGACGCGGGGCGGCTGATGGCCGACGCCGTGACGCGGCGCCTGCTCAACTGGTGAGCCCCGACGGGCCCCGGCGCGGGGGCGGGGTCAGGCGCGGCCGGTGGTGACGCGGTCGTAGAAGTGCGTGCTGAACCGGTACTGGTGGGGCTCGCCGCGGTTCACCTTGATGCCCGCCCGCACGGACGTGACAGCCAGGTACACCCACGTCACGGCGGCGACCACGGAGAACACGCCTCCCACCACGGGGACCAGGGACAGCACGATGCCCGCCAGGATGATCAGGCTCGGCAGCAGCGTGTGGTTCAGGGCCTCCCGGGACTCCTGCGCCGTGAAGGGGCCGCGGTCCGTGAAGACCCGGTGGATCAGGTAGCTGGGCAGCGCGCCCACCACTCCGCCGAGGTGCGCCAGGGTGGCCCACTGGCGGTCCTGCGCCACGTCCAGGGGCTGGGCCACGGGGGACACGGACTCGAACGGGGTGTCCTCGGTGCGAGCGGACTCGGGAACGGGCGTGGCGGCAACGTCAGTCACAGTGGGGTGTCCCTTTCAGGGGCGGTAGCCGGTGCAGGCAGGATCGCGGGGGCCTGGCGCCGTCATTCTACGGTGTGCGGCTGGGAAACCGCCCGGTCGGGCGTCACAGAACGACGTCGTGCGCGTCACCGCGGGCAGGCGGGCCGCCGCAGGCAGGTCGCTCGGCTCACTGCGGGGCGGTGAGGAAGTCGATCAGCTCCTCCACCCGCCCCAGGAGGGCAGGCTCCAGGTCCGCGTAGCTGTTCACGCGCGTGAGGATGGCCTGCCACGCGCGGCCCACGTCCTGGGGCGTGCGGTGGGGGAGTCCGAGCTCCCGCGCCATCCCGGTCTTCCAGTCCTCACCGCGGGGGATCACGGGCCACGCGGGGATGCCGAGCGTGGCGGGCTTCACGGCCTGCCAGATGTCGATGTAAGGGTGGCCCAGGACCAGCACGTTGTCCCGTGCTCCGGGAACCTGCAGGGCCTTCTCGGCGATCCGGGACTCCTTGGACCCCGGCACCAGGTGGTCCACGAGGACCCCGAGCCGACGCTTCGGCCCCGGCCGGAACGAGGCGATGGCACCGGGGAGGTCGTCGATGCCGTGCAGGGGCTCCACCACGATCCCCTCCACGGCGAGGTCGTGGCCCCACACCTTCGCCACGAGTTCGGCGTCGTGGTAGCCCTCCACCCAGATCCGGGACTCCTTGGCCACGGAGGCCCGCAGGCCCTCGACCGCCACGGAGCCGGACCGGGTGAGCCGGGGCTTCGAGGGGCCGGCCGCGGCCACGGGTGGAGTAAGCCGCACGGGCTCCCCGTCCAGGAGGAATCCCGGGCCCAGGGGGAAGGTCTTCACGCGGCCGTGGCGGTCCTCCAGGCCCACCACGCGCATGCCCCCGATGACCTCCACGCTCACGACGGCGCCCACCCACCCGGTCTCGACGTCCTCCAGGACCATGTCGCGGGCCACCGGGACCTCACGGGACGTGGGCCCGGAGCGGGACAGCTGGGGGTCGCCGAGGTCCTGCGGGCCCCAGCCCCACCCGGGTGCGTTCACGGCGGTCTCCTCGTTCTGGTGCTGTGGTCTTCCGACGCGCGGCACCCGCGGTGCTCTGGCACGGGACCGGCCGGGCGGCCGAATCAGCCGCGAGCGTACCAAAGGGGGCGGGGGAGACCCGGGCCGCTAGACTCCCCGGATTAGCACTGTGTTCCCATGAGTGCCAAAATTGACCGGACGCAGCGGCCGGACGCAACGGGAGGTGAACGCCGTGGAGCACCCGCGCAGGGCTCAGATCCTGCGGGCCATCGTGGAGGACTACGTCCACTCGCGCGAACCCGTGGGCTCCAAGGCGCTCGTGGAGCGCCACCGGCTCCCCGTGTCCTCCGCCACGGTCCGCAACGACATGGCCGCCCTCGAGGAGGACGGCCTGATCGTCGCCCCCCACACCAGTTCCGGCCGGATCCCCACCGACCGCGGCTACCGCGTGTTCGTGGACCAGATCTCGGCCCTGCAGCCGCTCACCCCGGCCCAGCGCCGGGCCATCCAGGTGTTCCTCGACGGAGCCGACGACCTCGACGACATCATGGAGCGCACCGTGCGCCTGCTGGCCCAGCTGACGCACCAGGCCGCCGTGATCCAGTACCCCGTGCGCACGGGCATCACGGTGCGCCACGTGGAGCTCGTGGACCTCGGTGCGGACACGCTGCTGGTGATCCTCATCCCCACCTCGGGCCGCGTGGTCCAGCGCAGCGTCGCGCTCGCCGCACCCCTGGACGAGGCGCGCGTGCTGGAGCTGCGGTCCCTGCTGCTCGCGCGGCTGCTGGCCGCGCCCCTGGACACGGTGCCCAGCGCCCTCGCAGATCTCGAGGTCGCGGTACCGGAGGCTTTGGGCGACGCCGCCCGGGCCGTGGGCGACGCGCTCACCGTGCTGGCCGCGGCGTCGGACGAGCACCGGCTCGTGCTGGCCGGAACGGCCAACCTGGCACGCTTCAGCGGGGACTTCCCCCAGAGCATCTCCCCGGTGCTCGAGGCCCTCGAGGAACAAGTGACCATGCTGCGCCTGTTGTCCGAGATGCAGCAGGACGAACGGGGCGTGGCCGTGCGCATCGGCTCGGAGCAGGGCGACGACCCCCTGGCCGAGGCCTCCGTGGTGGCCACGGGCTACGGCCCGCACGCCGCCTCCAAGGTGGGGATCGTGGGCCCCACCCGCATGGACTACCCCACCACCATGGCCTCCGTGCGCGCGGTGGCCCGCTACCTGTCCAAGAACCTGGGGGAGTGAGCGCCGCCCCGGCGCCGCCGCCCCCGACCACTGACACCGACACCGACACGAGAGAAGAAGCGACGACATCGTGAGCGACCACTACGAAACCCTCGGCGTGAGCCGTGACGCCAGCGCCGAAGAGATCAAGCGCGCCTACCGCAAGAAGGCCCGCAAGCTGCACCCGGATGTGAACCCCTCCCCGGAGGCCGCCGAGGAGTTCAAGCGCGTGTCCCACGCGAACGACGTCCTCTCGGACCCGGACAAGCGCCGCGTGTACGACGCCACGGGCAACGAGAACGGCACGGACACGGGATTCGGCGGGGGCTTCCCCGGCACCGGGTTCGGGTTCTCGGACATCTTCGAGACGTTCTTCCAGGGCGCGGGCGCCGGGGGCCAGCGCGGCCCGCAGTCCCGTACCCGGCAGGGCCAGGACGCCCTGATCAACGTGCGGATCTCCCTCAAGGACGCGGTGTTCGGCGTGGAGAAGGACATCACCGTGGACACCGCCGTCACGTGCCCCACGTGCGGGGGCTCGTGCTGCCAGCCCGGCACCAGCCCCACCACGTGCAGCATGTGCAAGGGCTCCGGCCACATGCAGTACCAGCGCCAGTCCATCCTGGGCATGGTCACCACGCAGACGCCCTGCTCGCAGTGCAACGGCTTCGGCACCGTGGTGGAGCACCCGTGCCACGAGTGCTACGGCGAGGGGCGGGTGCGCGACCGCCGCCCCCTGACCGTCAAGACCCCCGCCGGCATCCAGTCCGGCAACCGCATCCGCCTGGGTGGCCAGGGTGAGGCCGGTACCGCCGGCGGCCCCAACGGAGACCTCTTCGTAGAGCTCAAGGTGGACCCCGACCCCACCTTCGTCCGCGAGGGCGACGACCTGCACGCCCGGCTGCGGATCCCCATGACCGCCGCCGCCCTGGGCACCACCGTGACCCTGGAGACCTTCGACGGCACCCGCAGCGTGGAGGTGGAGCCCGGCACCCAGTCCGGAGCCACCGTCACCCTCGACCACCTGGGCGTCACCCATCTGCGCGGCAAGGGCCGTGGGGACCTGCAGGTGCACTTCGAGGTGGAGACCCCGCGCAACCTCACGGGGGAGCAGCGCGAGCTGATGCAGCGTCTGGCCGCACTGCGGGACGAGGAGTCCCACGACGGCACCACCGTGAACACCGCCAGCGCCGGCGGGTTCTTCTCCCGGCTGCGCGGACGGTTCAACGACCTGTGACGAACCCCGTCTTCCACCACGAGGACCTCACCGGGGCGCGCCCCGGCGAGGTCCTCGACGTCGTCGGCCCCGAGGCCAAGCACGCCGTGACCGTGCGGCGGCTGCGGGCGGGCGAGCCCCTGGACCTCGTGGACGGACACGGCACCCGGGCCACCTGCGTCTTCCGGACGGGGGAGCGGGACCGCATGGGCGTGCTCGTCGCGGACGTGCGCCACGAGCACCCGCCTGATCCGCGGCTCACGCTCGTGCAGGCGCTGGCCAAGGGGGACCGGGACCTGCAGGCCGTCGAGTCCGCCACCGAGCTCGGCGTCTCCCGCGTGGTCCCGTGGCAGGCCGACCGCAGCATCGTGCGGCTGCGGGCCGAACGCGCCGCCAAGACCATGGCCAAGTGGGAGTCCTTGCTGGCCACGGCGGCCAAGCAGTCGCGCCGCGCGGCCTGGCCCCGCCTGGAACCCTGGGTGGACACCGCCGGCCTCGCGCGCCTGGTCGCCTCCGAGCCGGAGACCCGGTGGCTCGTGCTGCACGAGAGCGCCCCCACGCGCTGGACCTCCGACGAGGTGGCGGCATGGGGGGAGCGCGGGCACGTGGCCGTGGTCGTGGGCCCGGAGGGCGGGATCAGCGAGGACGAGCTGAGGACCCTGCGGGACGCGGGCGCCCGCCCGCTGCGCCTCGGGAGCACCGTGATGCGCTCCTCGACCGCCGGTCCCGCGGCCCTGGCGGCGTTGAGCGCCGTGCTCGGCAGCTGGGACTGACGCCCACGGGGCCGCCACCCGGGGCCGTCGGCCCGTGACAGGGCACGTCGTCAGGAAAGGCCCTCGTGCGAGACGGTCGGCGTCCGCCCGGACCCTCTTCACGCCTTCGGGTGGGCGGCGGCTCGGGCCGACGGCGCCCGCTGGCTTTCTCGTGCCCGGTTCACCCCGCGCGCGGGGTCACTTGCCATCGGCAACGACGATCTCGTGGTCGTCCACGAGCGTGGTCCCGTGGTCGTCCGTGCCACTCACCCGGACCGTGTAGGTGCCGGGATCGAGATCCACGGTGGTTCGGACCTCGGCGCCCGCGGCGGGATCCGTGCCGGGTGTGGCGGCTTTCACGGTGTCCCCCTTGACCCGGCGGTCACCGGTGGTGATCTCCCAGCGCACGTTGTGCACCGTGGGGAGCACCCGGGCGAAGATCGTCAGGGGGCTGGCCGGGTCCGCCGCGGTCTGGGGATCGATGAGCCAGACGGGTGCCGCCACGGCCGGGTCGCGGGGCAGGGGATCGGTGAGGTCCACGGAGCCGAACGCGCGGTACCCGGTGCGTCCGTCCACGAGGATGCGCACCTCCTTGGCCGTGGACGGGTCCAGCAGACCGGCTGTGACCACCGCGGCGGAGACGGTGTAGACCATCTGCTGCAGGGCCATGCGGGCATCCTGCTCCGACAGCGGCGTGGCGAACGCCGCGGCGGGCAGGTCCACGGTCACGGTTCCGTCCGGGGACACGGAGGACCCCACGGTGCTCACCGCGGACCACAGGGAGCGGTAGTCGGGGTCGGAGGGCTTCGCGGAGGTCACCATGAGGGCCGCGCGCGCCACCGGGTCCGCGACGTCCTTGCTCTCGGGGGTGCGGAACTCCCGGAACAGGTATCCGGCCTGGTCCCCGGAGCCCACCCAGTACACGGGTGCCTGCTCGGTGGCCACGCCGTCCCCGGAGTCGTCCGTGGAGACCGGTGCGGATCCGATGCCCGGTGCGGCCGCCGAACCGTTGTCCGGGCGGTCCGCGGCATTGCCGCACGCACCGAGCCCGAGGGCGAGCGCGGCGGTGAGCGTCACGGCCACGGTGGCCCGGGCGGTTCCGCCGAGCGCTCGTGTCCGTGGTGCCTGAGCCGCCATGCGCTCTCCCTCCCGTGGCTCCGTGCCGTGCGTTCGTGTCCGGTGCGTTTTCCGGCTTCACAACCTACCCACTGCGGCGCGTGTCCGCCGCGCGTGTCGCGCCGGGGGCGGGACCGTTACCGGATCGCAACCGGGGGATCCCTGTCCGGACCTCACGGTACGCTGGGACGTGATGACCGAACGACTCGAGGGGACCGACACCCTGACCACTCCACCCAGTGAATCCACCCGTGTGACCGTGCACCTGCCGGACCGTGACACCGCCGTGCGGTGCCTGGGGCAGGCGGACTCCACCCTGCGCCTGCTGGAGGGCCAGTTCCCCTCCGTGCGCATGACCGTGCGGGACCTGGACGTCTCGCTCGACGGACCCGTGGTGGAGACCCGCCTGGCGGCGTCGCTGCTCGAGGAGCTGCTGGCCATGGCGCTGCGCGGCACGGAGATCACCGAGCGCACCGTCATGCGCGTGTCCCGGATGATGCGCGAGGCCCAGGGCCTGCGCCCCTCCAGCGCCCTGTCCACGAGCATCCTCTCCACGCGGGGCCGCACCATCCGGCCCAAGACCGTGAACCAGAAGGCCTACGTGGACGCGATCGACGAGCACACCGTCGTCTTCGGGATCGGCCCCGCCGGCACCGGAAAGACCTACCTGGCCATGGCCAAGGCCGTGCGCGCCCTGCAGGCCAAGGAGGTCAACCGGATCATCCTCACGCGCCCGGCCGTGGAGGCGGGGGAGCGGCTGGGGTTCCTGCCGGGGTCCCTCAACGACAAGATCGACCCCTACCTGCGGCCCCTCTACGACGCCCTGCACGACATGATGGACCCCGAGTCCATCCCCCGGCTCATGGAGGCCGGCAGCATCGAGGTGGCCCCGCTGGCGTACATGCGCGGGCGCACCCTGAACGACGCCTTCGTGATCCTGGACGAGGCCCAGAACACCACGCCCGAGCAGATGAAGATGTTCCTCACGCGCCTGGGGTTCGGCTCCCGGATCGTGGTCACCGGTGACGTCACCCAGGTGGACCTCCCCGGCTCCACGAAGTCCGGGCTGCGGCAGGTGCAGCACGTGCTGGGCGGCATCGACGACATCGCGTTCTGCGAGCTGACCTCGGCGGACGTCGTGCGCCACGAGCTCGTGGGGGAGATCGTGGCCGCGTACGACCAGTTCGACACCACCAACCGGCACCGCGTGGAGCGGGCCCGCCGGAAGGAGGACCGTCGCGCGGAACGCAGCGCGGGCGGCGTCGGCGAAGCTCAGGGGTCCGGCGCGTGAGCGTGGAGTTCGACCTCCCCTGGGACTCGCAGGAGGAACAGGGAGAGTGGCCCGAGGCGTACCGCGCCGTGGACCGTGCGCAGCTCACCGCGCTCGTGGAGCTGGCCTTCCGCCGCTGGCACGTCCACCCGGACAGCGAGGTCTGCATCGCGGTGGTGGACGAGGACCGGATGGCGCAGCTGCACGAACAGTGGCTGGACCTGCCCGGCGCCACCGACGTGATGTCCTTCCCCATGGACGAGCTGCGCGAGGGCACGCCGGAGGAACCCGCCCTGGGGGTGCTCGGTGACGTGGTGCTGTGCCCCCCGGTGGCCGAGCGCCAGGCGCAGGCCGGGGGCCACAGCACGCGGGACGAGCTCTGCCTGCTCACCGCGCACTCCCTGCTGCACCTGCTCGGGCACGACCACGCCGAGGAGGACGAGCGTGCGCGCATGTTCGCGGCGCAGCGCGCGCTCCTGGAGGAGTTCCTGGGCCGGGACGCGCCCGTGGAGACCATGTCATGACCCCGCCGCACACTCCCGTCCCCTCCCACGCCGCGAGCTGCCGTGCCGCGGCCCGGCGGGGCGGCCACCGCAGCACCCACCGCAGGACCGAGGACCACGCATGAGCCAGGACAGCACCACCACCCCCGAGGACTTCCGCGCCGGTTTCGCCGTGTTCGTGGGCCGCCCCAACGTGGGCAAGTCCACCCTCACGAACGCCCTCGTGGGACGCAAGGTGGCCATCACCTCCAACCGCCCGCAGACCACGCGGCACACGATCCGCGGCATCGTCCACCGCCCCGACGGCCAGCTCGTCCTCGTGGACACCCCCGGCCTGCACCGGCCCCGCACACTGCTGGGCCAGCGGCTCAACGACGTGGTCGCGGAGACCCTGGGCGAGGTCGACGTGATCGGCTTCTGTGTCCCCGCGGACCAGAAGGTGGGCCCGGGGGACCGGTACATCGCGCAGCAGGTGGTCGCCGCCGTGGGTCGCACCCCGGTGGTCGCCATCGTGACCAAAGCGGACCTCGTCCCGCAGGAGCGGCTCATGGAGCAGCTGCTGGCGGTGAGCGAACTCGGCCGCGAGGTCGTCACCGCCGAGCGCAAGCAGCGGGAGGCCCGACGACGACGCCGCGACGCCGCGTCGTCGGGCACCGCGCGTCCCGCGCGGGACGGCTCGCAGGACGACTCCGCGGGCTGGGCCCACGTGATCCCGGTGAGCGCGGCGGACGGCTACCAGATGGCGGAGGTGGCGCAGCTGCTCGTCTCGATGATGCCGGTGTCCCCGCCCCTGTACCCGGAGGGTGACCTCACGGACGAGCCCGAGGTCACGATGATGGCCGAGCTCGTGCGCGAGGCCGCCCTGGAGGGCGTGCGGGACGAGCTGCCGCACTCGCTGGCCGTGGTGGTGGACGAGGTCTCCGAGCGCGAGGGCCGCTCGCCCGAGAACCCCATGCTGGACGTCCACGCGAGCCTGTACGTGGAACGGCCCTCGCAGAAGGCCATCGTGATCGGGAAACGGGGAGCGCGCCTGCGCGAGATCGGCACCCGGGCCCGCGGCCAGATCGAGGCGCTGCTCGGCACGCGGATCTACCTGGACCTGCACGTCAAGGTGGCCAAGGAGTGGCAGCGGGACCCCAAGCAGCTCTCGAAGCTGGGGTTCTGAGCCCCGCCGCTGGGGTTCTGAGCTCAGCCCCCGTCCGCCCGCAGACCGCGCGCTGACCGCTCCCGCCCGTGCGGTGCGGTCACCGCGACCCCCGACAGAGCACAGGAGTCACCGGTGGATCCCAGCTCAGCACCGCGTGGTCACCGCCGCGCCCGGGAGCAGACCCCGTGGGCCACGCACCCCGCGCGTCGCACGGATCCCTCTGGCGAGCCGTACGACCTGCGCCAGACCGGGCGCCACCACCGCGCCCGCGCGCACGGCTCTTCCGCGAAGAAGGCCGCGGCCATCCTCGCGGTCCTCGCCCTGGTGACCGTGATCGGGATCGGCGGCATCGCGGCTCTGCGGCTCACGGGGAACCTGACCTCGAGCCCCCTGAACCTGTCCGACGGGGCCGCGCCCGCCGAGGACGGTCCGCTGGACATCCTGGTGATGGGCTCGGACACGCGCAGCGGCACGGGCAACACCGAGTACGGCAGCAAGGACGACTCCGAGGGCCGCACGGACGTGATGATGCTCGTGCACGTGACCGAGAAGCGCGACGCCGTGACCGTGGTGTCCTTCCCGCGCGACCTCATCGTGGAGATCCCGCAGTGCACGGACCCGGACACCGGGAAGGTGTACCCCGCGGAGAAGGACATGCTCAACAGCGCGGTGGAGCGCGGCGGCCCGGGGTGCACCGTGGCCGCCATCGACAAGCTCACCGGGGTGCACACCGACCACTTCATGCTCGCGGACTTCAACGCCGTCAAGGAGCTCTCCAGTGCCGTGGGAGGTGTGGAGGTGTGCGTGAACGAGGCCGTGGACGATCCCAAGTCCGGGCTCAGGCTCCCCGCCGGGATCTCCACCGTGGAGGGCGAGCAGGCGCTGGCGTTCCTGCGCTCACGCGCCGCGTTCGGCAACGGCGGCGACGAGGCCCGGATCCGCTCCCAGCAGGCGTTCCTGGCGTCCCTGACCCGCAAGATCCAGGCGGACGGGACCCTCACGAACGTCCCGCAGCTGTACCACATCGCGGAGGTCATGACCCAGAACCTGCACGTGGACCAGGGGCTGACCTCCATCACCACGCTCGTGCAGATCGCCGGGACGTTCAACGGAATCGACCTCGGACGGATCGCGTTCGTCACCGCCCCCACCGAGCCCTACCC
>NZ_PHOA01000076.1 GCF_003687455.1 Kocuria tytonicola
TGTCGGGGCCGGGTAGTTCGGTGGCCGCGATAGCGTCCGTGAGGGCCTTCCGCATGTTCTCCGCGGTGGGGGTGGGGGCGGTCATACCAGTTCCCCCCGGCGTCCGAGCTCGTCCGCGAGGGCGTCCCGTGCGTACTGCTCATGGAGGGTGAGCTGAGTCAGTTTGTCCTCCAGGACCCAGCGGCGGAACCGCGGCTCGTGGAGTCCGCGGACCCCGAGGATCAGCGGGACCCCGTTGTCCGTCCACGCGACCACCCGGTGGTGTCGGGGTTCGAGTCCGGTGCGAATTTCCTTGACGCGAATCCAGTCATTCGTGTTGAGAATCATCTTGCTTCCAATCTATATTGAACTTGCGCGAGCTGTCGCCGGATATCCGGTAACGCCCACTGCGGTATGAAAACGGTGGTGTCTTTCGTGGTGATGAACACCCCGGGTTTCTTGTCCTGCGAACCGGGTTTCACGCTGAGAATGCGCGCGTCTTGCGGCAAGGTCATAGGTCCGCTTTCTCTCGGTCGTGGGTCTCATAGAGGTCCACGAGACGGTCGGAGACTTCCAGCACCTCGTTGTAAGGGATGAACACCTTCAGGAAACGGCCCCGCACAAGGGCCACTCCCTCAATGGGGTCGGTCTCCGGGTTCCACGTGTACGGGACGACTCGTAGCCGGTGACTCATGCCGCCACCTCCCGAACGTGCTGGGCGCAGCGGTTCGAACCGTCCACGGGCGGAGCGGAGCACATGCCCCGCTTGCAGTAGTTGGACCGTCCGGTTCCATCCGTGCCGGTGTGACCGTCCAGACCGGCCGAACCGTCCAGACCGTCCGCAACACGGCTCTGACTAGGCAAAACGCTCCCGCCGTGAAACTCATGGGCGGTTCGAGTTGAACTGTCCAGACCGTCCACGGGTGCTGTCTCAGGGTCGGTTCGGACGGTTCGGCCGGTCTGGACGGTTTGGACAGAAGGGGTCAGTCCGAACCGGGTCCAGGCCGTCACCAGCGCCGCCCGTTTGTACCCTCGAACGCCGTTCACCTTGTCGGCGTGGATCTTGAACCCCTGGGAAAGCAACCTGCCCATGCGCTGGGCCGTGAGCTCCCGCCCGTACGACGACGCCACCCCCCACACCTCCGGGTGGCTCATCACCAGGTCATCAATCAGCCGTCGCGTCGTCTCGAAGTTCCTGTCCTCCGGCCACAGCTCGGCGATGTGCGTCAGTAGCACCACGGCGGGTCGATCTGTGGTCATGCCGTCCTCCCTGTCCTGCTCGGCCTCCGCCATGTCGTGACGCGCGGCGTCGTCCACTTTCTGTGCCCACTCCGGTCCGGCGGCGTGGGCCACCCGCGCCAGGGGTCGCCACTTCTCGGCCATGCGCCCGCGGCACCCCTCTGGTAGCGGTGGCTTGACCGCGATCAGCTCCCGCGCCTGCTCCACGACGGCCGCGAGGTGCTCTCGGAGGTCAGTTGCTTCCGCGTCGAGTTCTTCCCAGTCGGTGTCCTCGGCCTGCCCCGCGAAGTCGGGCATCAGGAGAACGCGGATGCACCGGGAACGGGTGTCGTCCGGTAGCAGCGGGGCGTTGCCGGCCATTGCCACGGGGGCGTAGGTCGGGAACTCCTTGGGTATCCAGTCCCCACCCGCGGGCACGAGGACGGGGCGCGTGGAGCCCCGTTTGTACCCGGCGTTGATGACGGCCATCAGTTCCCCCACACCTTCACGCTTCGGGTCGAGCACACGGTCCACTTCATCCACGAGAATCGTGCGCGGCTCTTCCGCCACGAGCCGGGTCAGCAGCGCGGGTGAGCCCAGGGACGCGGCGAGCAAGGGTTTCCTGCACATCGCGTTCAAGTGCTCCATCAGCGTTGTCTTCCCGGACCCGTGTGTCGTGGAGTCGATCAGCAGGCGCGGCGTGGTGGCCGTGAGGTCCAGCGCCCACGTGTGCGCCGCCCACAAGGTGAGGGTGTCCAGGTCCCGGTCGTCGGTGACCACCACGAAACGGGCGAGCCAATCCCGCAACCGGTTCAGGGTGTTGTTCAGTTCGGTGTTCAAATCTGCTCCTTACCGGGCCGGGGCCCGGACTCATGCGGCGTCCGGCAACGGCGAGAACATCTCTGCGCGTTGCTGATCGCTCAGGGGGAAGTCGTACCCGGCGATGGGTTTGTCCTTCCACGGTGGTGTGCCCAATTGCTCGGACAGCGCTTTCCTGACGGCGCGCTGAACGAGTGGGCTTAGGGATTCTTGGTAGTGCTGACGCCCCATGACCGTGCCCAACAGGTACGCCGCCCTGACCTGTGGATTCGGGTGATCCAGGTAGGCCAGGGCGGCGCGCAGGGTTTCGGTGGGGACGCCCTCGAACGGGCTGTCCACGGCGGTCAGCCGACGACGGCGTTCACGAGCGCGGTGGCCCCGAGCACGTAGCCGACGAGCCCCACCGCGAGAACCGTGGGCGCGATTCGCTCCAGGAACTTGCGGATCATGCTGCGCCCCCCTCGTCGTGCTGGGGCCAGTGCGCCAGGACGTAGCACGCGGGGCACAGCTCGTCTCCGGGGTCCGTCCCGTGGATCGAGACCAGCGCAGGACGCTTCTGCCAGCGGTAGGAGCACAGCGCGAGGTACACCGGTGCATCCCCGTCCAGAACGCTCTTGTCCAACCGGGCGGTGTCCAGGAGATGCACGTACTCGGCAGGGTCGCGGGGATCGGTGAGTGACCCCAATGCGGTGGCCCCGTAGTACTCCAGATAGAAGCGCAACTGCGCCTTGTACCTCGTGCGGCGCAGACCATCCTTCACCGCCGCGCTCATCGGGCCACCTCCGCGCCGTCCAGGTGCGCCTCCTGGGACGCCCACCACCTGCACAACCGGTCCAGGGCGGCGCGGATCTCCTCGGCAGTGCCCTCCGTGATGGTCAGCTCCAGGTTGTATCGGGTGTCCTCCGGTGCCCGCGGGTACTTCACGGACTCGGCGTAGAAGTCATCCTCGGCGACGAGGTCCGCGCCCCAGAAGAGCAGCGAGCCGTCCGTGTCGCACTCAGCCCGGAACCTGGGCGGGACGTTCGCGGGGCGGGACGGGGTGACGGTAGCATGGGTCATTGCAAGTGCCTCCTGGTAGTTGGTGCTTGCTCGAAAGAGAGAGAAGTTCTCGGCCGTCCCGTCGTCCATCGCCAAATTTTCGACGGGGCGGCCATTTTCATGTGCTCGGCCGGGGGTCACAGGCGGCCCTCCAGTTCGCGGACCACCCGTTCGCGGACACCGGCGTTCTCAGCGGCCTCCAGCACGAAGTGCAAGACCAGCGTCGTGGCGTCCGCGAGGTCCTCCACGGCGAAAGCCTCGCTGCCGGAGAAGGCTTTCTCGAAGTGCTCGTCCAGCGCCCCGAGGTTCCATGTGGGAGCGGCTGAGATGCCCTGCATCATGTGGTGGGCGATGAGCCCGCAGGTGATCTGCTCGTTGGTGAATTCGTTCATGGTGTTCTCCTCGTCGTTGGTGCTCGGTCGTCCCGTGTCCAGGTAATCGGGCGCGGGGTCTTGCGTGTCTCCGCGGCGGCGCGGGCTCATTGGAGCAGCTCCCGCACGAACTCGTGGACAGCTACGGAACCGCGGCCGGTGGCGCGTTCCCCCGTGTCGTCCCGATAAGTCAGCGGGGACGGCCCCACGTCGAAGAACGTGCCGTCCTCGGCGGCCATGACGTACTTTGCGGCCCGTTCAATCGAGGTCCGGGACATCCGGCAACCATGCGCCGCGGCGTGGTCGCGGACCCGCTGCTTCGTGGCCGCATACCGGCCCGCGGGCATGTTGGACCCTGGTGCGGCCCCCTCGGACCTTCGGCTTGCGCCGTGAGGCTGTTGGATCATGCGTCTGCCTCTGCGAACTGCGCGTCCAGCCATGCGTTGACATCGGACTCGCGCCACATGCGGCGCCCCGCGATCTTCGCGGATCGGGGGGCCGTTCCTGCATGAACCATGTACCTCAGCGCACCGGGGGAGCGCCGGAGCATGTTCGCGACCTCGTCGGCGAACAGAAGTCGGTCCCGCTCCATGGTCAACTGGTCGGCCTGGGCGCCCGGGGTGGTGATCATTGTGCCTCCTATGTCGAGAGCGCAACCCGTTGCGGGTGGCGCAATTTCATGGTGGCACTTTGCCCGCGTTGCGTCAAGCGCATAGGGTTGCGGGTGTGCAGAAAAAGGCAAAACCCACCATTGAAGAGGAGTTCGGGCAGGCCATGCGCGAGCTCCGGGCGCAGCGGGGCTACTCCCAGAAGCGGCTGGCGGACGAACTCACGGCCGGGGGAGTGGAGCTCGATGCTTCCGCCGTGTCTCGGATGGAGAAGGGCACGCGTTCGCTACGGCTGTCGGAGGCTATGGCCGTTGCCGAGGTGCTCTCCACAACACTGGATCGAATGATCGTCACCGATCGGGGCGACTCCTCGGTGCGCGAAGCTCTAGCACTGATCAAGCAATTCGATGACAGCTTGAAGAGCGTGGAGCAGGAGATCGCTCGGGCGGTTGACTCCCAAATTCTGGCTTCGGACGTACGGAAACGACTCACCTCGATTACTGACGCGGGTGTCATTGAGGGAATAGCCAGAGGCCGCGCTATCTACTTGCAGACGCGGCTTGCCGAGATCTCTAAAACTGACCTTTCCGCGTTCGCGCAGGAGGTCATTCGAAAGCAGGAGGTCTTCTACGGGGCGGACGACGATGCCGACTAAGAACTACACGGGCAGCATCAAGCAACGCACTAACGGGGCCTGGAGGGCCCGCTACCGGGACGAGGACAGAAGGGAGCACGCCCGGCACTTTAAGCTCAAACGAGACGCTGAGGCGTGGCTACAGGAGGTCACCGCATCACTCGTCCGTGGGGATTACCTCGACCCGCAGCAGGCAGCGATGACGGTGGGGGAGTGGTGCGAAAAATGGTTCGCCGGATACGCGGGCAATAAGCAATCCACCGTGAAACAAGCACGCACTCACATCAAACGGATCGAAGCGCAGTTCGGACGCAAAAAGCTACGCACCATCAAGCCGTCTGACGTCAATGAGTGGACCGCGGCTCTCCGCCAGGAGGGACTAGCGGATTCCACCATCTACGCGTTGCACTCTCGGTTCTCCAGCATCATGGGCGCCGCCCAGCATGACGGGCTCATCACGCGCAACCCATGTTCCCGCAGGACCGCGCCGCGCATGGGAAGACAGCGGCCCTACGTTGCGACCACCGCGCAAGTCTGGGCGCTCCACGAGGCCATGCCGGGGCTCTACAAGAACGCTGTGCTCCTGGGCGCGTTCGCTGGCCTACGGATCGCTGAGGCCGTGGCTCTTCGCCCGCAGGACGTGGACAGGGAAGCGCGCACCATCAACCCCCGGATCCAGTACCCCCACGACACCCTGAAAACGGACGCGTCCCGGTGGCCCATTCCCGTGCCGGCCACCCTGATCAACGTGCTGGACAGCTCCGTGGAGAACGTGCGAGACCCCGAGGCCTACGTTCTCAATGAGTGGCAGCGGGGCGCGTCTCCAGACCGGACCGGTCACCACTTCACCATCGCCAAGAAAGCCGTGCCGGGATTGCCTGACGAGTTCAGGTTCCACGACCTCCGCCACTACTTTGCGTCGCAGCTCATCGGGGCGGGACTCGACATTCTCGCCGTCCAGCACGCCGTCCGTCACGAGAAACCCTCCACCACCCTCAACGTGTATGGGCACTTGCTCTCGGACAAAAACGAGTCCGCCAGGGCGGCCATCGAAACGCTGATGACCGGCCCCGGCGGACCGTTTGCGGACTGACGGGCCTTCTAACCCGTGTTTTAGCTAGACGCCGTAGTACAGCTGGAACTCCAACGGGTGGGGCACCTGCGCGAGGGGCTTGAGCTCGAACTCGCGCTTGTACTCGATCCAGGACTCGATCAGGTCCTCGGTGAACACGTCACCGGCGAGCAGGAACTCGTGGTCCTCCTCCAGGGCCTGCAGGGCCTCCTCGAGGCTGCCCGGGGCCTTCTTGATGTCCTTGGCCTCCTCGGGGGGCAGCTCGTAGAGATCCTTGTCCACGGGGTCCGCGGGCTCGATGCGGTTGCGGATGCCGTCCAGCCCGGCCATGAGCTGCGCGGCGAACGCGAGGTACGGGTTGCACGAGGGGTCCGGGGCGCGGAACTCCAGGCGCTTGGCCTTGGGGTTGGTGCCGGTGATGGGGATGCGGATGCCCGCGGAGCGGTTGCCCTGGGAGTAGACCATGTTCACCGGGGCCTCGAAGCCCTTGACCAGACGGCGGTAGGAGTTCACGGTGGGGTTCGTGAACGCCAGCACCGCGGAGGAGTGCTCCAGCAGCCCGCCGATGTACCAGCGGGCCAGGTCGGAGAGACCCGCATAGCCCTTCTCGTCGTAGAACAGCGGCTCGCCGCCCTTCCACAGGGACTGGTGGCAGTGCATGCCGGAGCCGTTGTCGTTGAACACCGGCTTGGGCATGAAGGTGACGGTCTTGCCGAAGGCGTCAGCGGTGTTCTTGATGACGTACTTGAACTTCAGCAGGTCGTCCGCCGCGGCGGTCAGGGTGGAGAACTTGTAGTTGATCTCCGCCTGGCCGGAGGCGCCCACCTCGTGGTGGGAGCGCTCCACCTCGAGCCCCACGTCGTCCAGAGCCACGCACATGGCGTCGCGCAGGTCCACCTGCTTGTCCACGGGGGAGACGGGGAAGTAGCCGCCCTTGACCGCGGTCTTGTTGGCCAGGTTGCCGCCCTCCTCCTTGCGGCCGCTGTTCCAGGGCGCCTCCTCGGAGTCCAGCTTGTAGAACGTGGACTCGGGGCTCACCTGGAAGCGGGCGTCGTCGAACACGAAGAACTCGGCCTCGGAGGCGAAGTTGGCGGTGTCCGCGATCCCGGAGGACTGCAGGTACGCCTCGGCGCGCTCGGCCACGCCGCGGGGATCGCGGTGGTAGGGCTCACCGGTGCGGGGGTTCACGATGGAGCAGGTCACCACCAGGGTCTTCTCCACGCGGAAGGGATCCACGAAGGCGGACTGGGGGTCCGGGATCAGCTGCATGTCGGACTCGGCAATGCCCTGGAAGCCGCGGATCGAGGACCCGTCGAAGAGCTGGCCGTCCGTGAAGAAATCCTCGTCCACCGCCTTGGCCGGCAGGTTGAAGTGCTGCTGCACCCCGGGCATGTCCGTGAAGCGGAGGTCGACGAACACGACGTCTTCGTCCTTGAGGAATGCCAGAACTTCTTCGGCTGATTGGAACATGGACCTGTTCTCCTTCTCTGTGGGCGTCCGGTCGACGCCGCGGCGCTCCTCAGGAGCAGCCGCGGCCGTTCGGTTCTGGTGTCCAGCGTAGGAACCTGGCGTTGCCCGTCCGTCACACTCGTGTTTCAGGCGTGTAACGGCCGTGGCGGGTCGCCGACCGGTCAGTGACGACCGCCAGTCTAGTCGGGCTGCGTCCCGGGGTCGGGAGCGCCCGATAGGGTGAGGACATGATTTCTCGCCAGGACATGGGCTCGTGGCTCGACGGCGCACCCCACGACGGGCCTCCCCACCCCGGACAGCGGCTCGGGCGGCCCCCGGAGGGCCCCGCGTCCATCGCCCGGTTCCCGGCCCGCCTGGTGGCCCTGCTGGTGGACTGGGCGCTGTCCCTGCTCCTGGCCACGGTGTTCCTGAGCCGGTGGAACGGGTCCGGGCTCATGAACCTGGCCGTGTTCTTCGTGCTCACCACGCTGATGGTGGGGTTCTTCGGCCGCAGCCCGGGGCACTGGCTCGTGGGACTGCAGGTGCAGACGATGAACGGCCGCCCCGCCGGATTCGGCAGAGCGGCCGTTCGGACCCTCCTGGTGTGCCTCGTGGTCCCGCCGCTCGTCGCGGACGAGGACCAGCGGGGCCTGCACGACCGCGCGGTGGACACCGTCCTGGTGCGCGTGCGCTGAGAGGATGGTGCGATGACGGGCCTCAGCGCCCGCGCATGCCCTTGCGGTCCGGGCGGGCGCGCATGGGATCCACGCCCTTGGGAATGGGAAGCCGGTTCTGCAGGGTGTTCATGCGGCGGTGCACCACCTGCACCTCCTGCTTGGTGAGCTTGTTCTCCAGCCCGCGCATCTGCTTCGCGAGCTTGTTGAGGGGCACCTGGCCCTCGCCGTTGCCGGACTTGATCACGTGGATCGGCACGTTCTGGATCACGGGGCCGATGCGCCGGCGTTCCTTGGTCACGAGCTTGTCCACACGGTTCACGGGACCTTCAGTGATGAACACGACGCCGGGGCGCCCCACGGCGCGGAAGAGCAGGTCCTTGGACTTGGGGTCCATGGCGGCCGGCTGCTCCTCCACGATCCAGCCGCGCTTGAGCGTGGACAGCGCGGCCCCGGCGGCTCCGGGCTGGCCCTCGATGCGGGAGAACGCGGCGCGCTCCGCCCTGCGGGACAGCAGGATCACCGCCGCCAGCACGGCGAACGGGACGCCGATCAGCAGCCACGTGATCCAGTTGCCCAGGGCCACACCGATCAGCAGGAACACCAGGAGCACGGCGAGGCCCAGCAGGATCATCCACCACTGGATGTTCGGCTCGCGCTCGCGGGTCATCTGGAAGACCTGCTTCATCTGCGAGAAGACGCCGGGTCCCTTGGCCGCCCTGCGCTGGCGCTTCTCCTCGCGCTTGCGGTCGCGTTCGGCGGCCTTGGCCTTGGTGGACGTGGCTGGTGACACGGTGGTTCCTCGCAGTCGCTGATAGGGGATCGGGGTCATTCTAGCCGCTGCCGCCGGGCCCCGCCGGAACGGCACCGTCCGGCGCCCGTCCCGGGACGTGGCACGACGACGCCGCCCGGGCGGGGCGGCGTCGTCGTGCGGTGGAGCGGGTGGGGCGTCAGCCCAGGCGGGCGAGCAGCGAGGACGCCTCCTGGGTGGCGGAACCGGAGTCGTCGATGTGGGAGAGGTGCTCCGGGATCTCGCGGCCCATCTTCTTCATGGCGCGCGCCCACAGCTTGCCGGCGCGGTAACTGGAACGGACCATCGGCCCGGCCATGACGCCCAGGAAGCCGATCTCCTCGGCGGCGTTGGAGAGCTCCACGAACGTCTCGGGCTTCACCCAGCGGTCGATCGGGTGGAACGTGGGGCCCGGGCGCAGGTACTGGGTGAGCGTGATGAGGTCGCAGCCGGCGTCGTGGAGGTCGCACAGCGCCTCGTAGACCTCGTCGTCGGTCTCGCCCATGCCCAGGATCAGGTTGGACTTCACGATCATGCCGTTCTCCTTGCCCTGCGTGAGCACGTCCAGGGAGCGCTCGTACGCGAAGGCCGGGCGGATCTGCTTGAAGATCCGGGGCACGGTCTCGAGGTTGTGGGCGAAGACCTCGGGCTGGGCGTCGATGACCTGCTGGACGGCGTCCGGCTGGCCCTTGAAGTCCGGGATCAGGATCTCCACGCCCGTGCTGGGGTTCATGGTGTGAATGGCGCGGATGGTCTCCGCGTTGAGCCATGCGCCGCCGTCCGCGAGGTCGTCACGGGCCACGGAGGTGACCGTGGCGTAGCGCAGCCCCAGGTCACGCACGGACTCGGCCACCTTGCGGGGCTCGGCCACGTCCACGATGCCGGGCTTGCCGGTGGCGATGTCGCAGAAGTCGCAGCGCCGCGTGCAGGTGTCCCCGCCGATCAGGAACGTGGCCTCACGGTCCTCCCAGCACTCGTAGATGTTGGGACACCCGGCCTCCTCGCACACCGTGTGCAGGCCACGGCCGCGGGCCATGGACTTCAGCTCGGTGAACTGGGGACCCATCTTGGCCGTGTTCTTCAACCACGACGGTTTCTTCTCGATGGGCACCTCGGCATTGCGCGCCTCGACGCGCAGCAGCTTGCGGCCTTCGGGTGCGATGGTCATGGGTTCTCCTCGCTGGTGGCGCTGACGGGGTCCGGTCCGCGGGGTTCGCGGGAGCGGGCCAGGGCAGGACTGGGGCTCTCGGGGCGGCTCAGGACGCCGCGGTGGCGGTGGCCCCGGGTGCTGTGGAACGGTGCTCGGGGCGGTGCAGGAGCACCGGGGGAGCCGGCGTGTCCGGCTCGAAGGGGACGCACAGGTCTGCCTCACGGGTCGACAGCTCCTGCTCCATACGCTCCACAACGTCCGCGGGGTCGATCCGATTCCCGGTCTCCTCGCTGAGGGAGGTGACCCCCGCGTCGGTGATCCCGCACGGGATGATCTTGCCGAACGGGCGCAGGTCGTTGGAGCAGTTCAGGGCGAAGCCGTGCATCGTGGCCCGCTTGGAGACCTGCACGCCGATGGCGGAGATCTTCCGGTCGGGGCCCCGCTCGTCCGCGAGCACCCACGCGCCGGAACGGCCCTCCACGGTGGTGGCCGGGACCCCGAAGTCCCGCACCACGGCGATGATGACCTCCTCCAGGACGCGCACGAAGCGCACCACGTCCAGGGGAATGGGCAGGCGCACGATGGGATACCCCACGAGCATTCCGGGACCGTGGTAGGTGAGCTTGCCGCCTCGTCCGATGGGCACCACCTCGGTGCCGTCCCACGGGTACTCGTGCTGCTCCGTGCGGCGTCCGGCGGTGTAGACGGGATCGTGCTCGACCATCAGGACGGTGTTGCCACGGGTGCCGGCCACGACCTCCTGGTGGACCTGCCGCTGCAGATCCAGGCACTCGCGGTAGTTCACCAGCTCCGGGGCCATACCGATGCGTTCGAAGTGCAGAGCCATTCGTCCACCCTATCCCCTCGCCCAGCCTGTGGATAACGTGAGCGCGCACCCGGGTGACGGGGCACAGTGGTGCCATGCAGCACGAACACCCACCCCAGACATCCGGTGACAGGACCGCGGGCGCCCCCGGCTCCGGGGGGCCACGTCGCCGCAGCGCCCGAGACCGCGTGCTCGCGGCGCGGGGCGCCGCGGGGGAGACTCGGGAGCCGGAGGCTCCCCCGGGGGCGGCGGCTCCGACCGCGGCCGCGCCGGACCCGGTGGAGCACGTGGGGGAGACGACGGCCGGTCCGGTGGACCCGGCCGACGCGTCACGCCACGAGGGTCTGGAGCTGGAGGAGAGGCTCGGCGAGGGGGAGGGCACACGGACGTGGCGTGCCCGGGAGCGCAGCACGCGGGAGGAGTTCGCGGTGACCTTCGCCGTGCTGGCGGATCCCGTGCAGCGCCGTGTCCTCGAAGCACGGTTCGGCGAGCTCGCGGAGCAGTGGTCCGGTGAGGAGCATCCCCATCTCGTGAGGGTGCGTGCCACTCTGGGGGAGGCAGACCGCCCCGCGGCGCTCGTCACCGAGTACGCGGAGGGGGTCACGCTCGCCGAGCGCATGCGCTCGGAGGGTCGGCTGGCACCGGAGGAGGTCTCCCCGGTGCTGGCCGCGGCGGCACGGGCGCTCTCCCGGCTGCACGAGCGGGGATGGGTGCACGGGCGGCTCGCGGC
Source organism: Kocuria tytonicola (assembly GCF_003687455.1). Lineage (GTDB taxonomy): Bacteria > Actinomycetota > Actinomycetes > Actinomycetales > Micrococcaceae > Kocuria > Kocuria tytonicola. Next base: position 11,359 of record NZ_PHOA01000076.1, read on the forward strand.
CGAGCACGTGCTGCTCACCCCTGAGCGCGGCGTCCTCGTGGACGGGTACGGGGCCCGCAGCGGGGCGCGCTGTCCCGGCCCGGCGTGGGGTCTCGGGGAGCGCCCGGAGTCGCCTGCCGCGTTCACGCACCGGGCTCGGGCGCAAGGGCCCGTTCTCGAACCGGACGTGCCGGCACCCGGGGCCCACGACGACGCCGCGGGGCCGGGGCGCGGGACGGCCGCACCCGGTGCAGACCCGACCGGGAGCCCCGGAGTCCCCCGGAGCCCCGGGGAGTCCACGCTTCCGGGGAGGGTGGAGAAATCCGGGGAAACCGGTGGACTCGGCCCGGCGGAGGACGTCCACGCCCTGGGTGTCATGGGCTGGCGCGCCCTCACGGGACGACTGCCCGGGCCCGACTCCCACCGCGTGCCTCTGACCCTGATGTGCCCCACCGCCCCGCGCCACCTGGTGCTGATGCTCGAGGCCGCCCTGTGCGACGACCCCGCCGAACGGCCCGCCGCACACGAACTCGCTGCGGGGTTCGACGCGGCAGCGCCCCTACCCGGACCCCCGCGGCGCCCTCGTCGGCCCGAGGAACGGATGACCCCGGAGGTGATCCGCGCGGACGGCACGGTGGTGCGCTCGCGACGGGTGTGGCGGCCACTC
>NZ_PHOA01000077.1 GCF_003687455.1 Kocuria tytonicola
GTCCGGGCGGGTGCCGGCGGATCAGCCTTCCAGGGGGCCGTCCAGGTCCGGGTCGTACTGGGGCACGAACTCCTCACCGCGCTCGGCGGCCTCCTGGGCCTGCCACTCGCGCTTGCGGCGCTTGTCCTGGAGCGCGCGGGCAAGGCCCTCGGCATGCTCGCGCCGGACGTCCTCCTCCGGCTGGTTGCGCATGTGGGCCACCGCGCCGTAGACGTTGCCGTCGAAGACCTTGGTGCCGTGGTCCATGACGATCCCGCGCTCGCAGATGTCCATGACCAGGTTGAGGTCGTGGCTGACCACCACCAGGGTCTTGCCGCGACGCACCAGGTCCTTGATGCGCCCGATGCACTTCTTCTGGAACGGCTCGTCGCCCACCGAAAGGATCTCGTCCACCAGGAAGACCTCGGGGTCCGTGTGCACGGCCACCGAGAAGGCGAGGCGCAGGTACATGCCGGAGCTGTAGAACTTCACCTCGGTGTCAATGAACTCCGCAATCTCGGAGAACTCCACGATGTCGTCGAACTTGGCGTCGATCTCCTCCTTGCTCATCCCCAGGATGGCGCCGTTGAGGTAGACGTTGTCCCGGCCCGTGAGATCCGGGTGGAAGCCCGCACCCACCTCGATGAGCCCTGCAACCTTCTCCCGGGTGAGGATCTCCCCGGAGTCCGGGTTCATCACCCCGGAGATCATCTTCAGGGTGGTGGACTTGCCGGAGCCGTTGAAGCCCAGCAGGGCCACCGTCTCACCGTCGTGGATGTCGAAGGAGACGTCGTTCAGCGCCGTGAACTTGGCCGTGAGATCGCCCTTGCGGCCCTTCACGAGCCACACGAACGCCTCCTTCATGGAGCGCGTGTGGCGCAGCACGAACTCCTTGGTCATGTGACGGACCCTGATGGCCAGGTCCGCGTCCGTGCGCCCGGGAGTGGGCTGGGTGGCTGAACTAGGCATGGTTCACAGCTCCTGCGCGAAGTTGCCCTCTTGCGAGCGGAACAGACGGTCCGCCAGGAAGAAGAGGATCAGGCTGGTGACGATCGCCAACGGGGTCCACCCCGTGAGCAGGTGCGGCGGGACGTGCCAGATCTGCGGCGTGTCCGTGGTGGGGAACCAGAAGCCGTAGTGGAACAGCTCCACCGCCACGGTCAGCGGGTTCACCATGTACACGTAGTAGACCCAGTCCCACAGCTTCTCGTGCACCATGGTCCACATGTAGAGCACGGGAGAGGCCCACGTGGACACCATGATGATGAGGTCCACGATGTTCTCCGCGTCCCGGAAGAACACGTTGAACGTGGTGAACAGCATGCCCAGCGCGAGCGAGAACAGCGCGATGATCGCGGTGGCCACGACCACCGCGAGCAGCTGCTTGACCCCCGGGTGCCACCCGGTCAGGAAGCACGCGAGCAGCAGGATGACCAGCTGCGGCACGAAGTGGATCATCGCCACCAGCAGGTTGGACACGGGGAACAGCTGCCTGGGCAGGTAGATCTTCTTGAGCAGACCACCGTTGGCCACCACGGAGCGGGACGCGTTGCCGAAGACCTCGCCGAAGAGGTTCATCACCACGATCCCCGAGAACAGGTAGACGGCGAAGTTCTCGATGCCGCGGTTGAGGTCCAGGAACACGCCCATGGCGATGTAGAACACCAGGAACTGCACGCCCGGTTTCAGGTAGGACCAGAGCAGCCCGAGGACCGTGCCCCGGTATCTGATCTGGATCTCCTTGTCCACGATCAGCTTGAGCAGGAACCTGTTCGCGAACACGTCCCTCAGCCCACGGTCCTGCCCCGGGGGCCGCAAGTGCGTAGCGGGAGCTTGGGTTTCCATCTGGCGTCCTTTCCTGGCACGGTGCGTTCTTCCAGCGTGCGCACCGCATGCACGCCGACGCCGCACGTCCGGGCGGGTGTGCGGCGTCGAGCGGGTGGCCGAACTACTGCGCGGGGCCGTTCTCCGCGAAGGTGCGGGCCCAGGCGTCCACCGAGGTGATCTCGGGCAGGGCCGCACGGTACTGCTCGCTGAGGGCATCCCAGCGCGAGAGCAGCTCGGCGTGGAGCTTGACGCTCTCCGCCATCAGCTCACGCACCTGGGCGGGGTCCCGGCGGTACCACGACGCACCGGTGCCCTCCGCGTTGGAGACGATCGCCGAGTCGAGCGTGGCCAGGTAGGACCAGTGGCCGTCCATGTGGGCCACGCTCGCCTCGGGGTACTCCTTGGCCATGCTGCGCACGGGCCGCAGAGTCTGCTTGAGCACGGTGCGCACGGCCCACGGGATGAGCTGGGCCTTGGTGGGCGACTTCGGCGCCTCCATCGTCTTGGGAGGCTTCGCGCGCCGCACCGGGGGCAGTTCCGCAGGATCCTTGACCACGCGGGCGTCCGAGTACTCGTCCTTCATGGCGCGGATCTCGGGCATGCGCGTGGGCAGCATCTCGTGCAGCCGCTCGGGGCCGTCCAGGACGTCCTGGATGGCGAGCAGCACGGACTTCGCCGGGTAGTACTGCATGGACACCACGTGCTTGGTGTCCGTGGTGAGGGACTCCCGCAGCATGCGCCCGCCCTTCGCGAACGGTGAGTGCAGCAGCGCGGCAATGAGCCGGTTGCGCTCGTGGAAGTACGCCTGCCAGTCCACGGCGTCGTCCTTGTCCGCCCAGGACACGTGCCACACGGCCGCGCCCGGCAGCGAGATGGTGGGGTACCCGGCGGCCTTGGCGCGCAGGGAGTACTCGGAGTCGTCCCACTTGATGAACACGGGCAGCGAGAGGCCGATGTCCTCCAGGATGGTGCGCGGGATCAGGCACATCCACCAGCCGTTGTAGTCCGCGTCCCAGCGCCGGTGCAGCCTGGGGCGTGAGCGCAAGCCGCGCTCCGCGAAGTCCACGGCACCCAGGCCGTCGACGGGGCCCCACAGGAACCGGTAGGGGTTCACGACCTCCGCGTACGCGTTGAGCAGCGGCTTGTTGAACATGTCGAACATGTGCCCGCCCACGATCGAGGGGGTGTGGCACATGTCCGCGAAGGCCGTGGCGCGCAGGACGCCCTCGGACTCCAGGAGGATGTCGTCGTCGAGGATCAGGACGTAGTCGGACTTCTCCACCCCCTCAGGGGTCTGACGGCCCTCCACCACCTCGTACATGTTCCGGGCGAACCCGCCGGAACCGCCCATGTTGCCCTGGCGGATCACGCGCAGCTTGCCACGCATGGCCTTCTCCGCCGCCGCGAAGTCGGGTTCGTCCTGGACCAGCTTGTTGCCCTGGTCCACGATGATGAGCTCGTCCAAGACCTCGTCCAAGCCGTCCGCCTCGGCAATGGTTCGGATGGTGTTCACGCAGTAGTCGGGCCGGTTGAAGGTGGTGACGCCCAGCGTCACCCGGCCCACCGGGCGGTCCTGCGACGGCACGAGCCAGGACGCGGCGTCGAGGGTCATGCCCTCCTCGTCGGAGATCAGGTCGAACCAGTACCAGCCGCCGTCCCCGAAGGGTGCCAGGGTGAGCTCGAACTCGCACGTGGTGGAGCCCTCCACCCTGCGGTCCTCGACGCGCTGGGAGACACCTCGCGCGTTGGAGCGGTAGACGATCAGCGAGCCGGCGCCCGAGGTGCGCACGCGCAGCACCACGGACTCGGCCACCGTCCAGCGCCGCCAGTAGGAGGCCGGGAAGGCGTTGAAGTACGAGCCGAAGGACACGCGGCGTCCCGGGCGAATCCGCACGGAACGCCGGGAGATGATGTCGTCAGGGTGCTGGTTGGCGGTGTCGGAGCCGGCAGAGGACGGTCCCTCCACGTTGATGGGACCGTCGATGTACAGCGGCAGGGCGTCCAGGTCCTTGTCCGCGGGGAACACCACCCGGGCCACTTCCCGCAGGTCCGCGGCGGTGCGGGGCTGCGAGGAGATCTTGGTCAGGTACTCCTGGCTCTCGGCGGTGGCGGGCTGGGGGCGTCCCGCCTGGTCCACGTTCTCCTGGCTCACTCGTCCACTCCTCCACTGGTCAGCGGCGCACCGGAGGTGAAATGCGGTGCGATCTTGTTGTCCACCATGGACAGGGCCGACCCGATGGCCATGTGCATGTCCAGGTACTTGTACGTGCCGAGCCGCCCGCCGAACAGCACCGAGGACTCACCCTTGGCGAGGTCCCGGTAGGCCAACAGCTTCTCCCGGTCCTGTGAGGTGTTGACGGGGTAGTAGGGCTCGTCGCCCTTCTCCGCGAAGCGTGAGAACTCCCGCATGATCACGGTGGCGTCCTTGGTGTAGTCCCGCTCGGGGTGGAAGTGGCGGAACTCGTGGATGCGGGTGTAGGGCACGTCCGCGTCCGGGTAGTTCATCACCGAGGTGCCCTGGAAGTCCTCGATGTCCAGGACCTCCTCCTCCAGGTCGATGGTGCGCCAGGAGAGGTCCCCCTCCGCGAAGTCGAAGTAGCGGTCCACCGGGCCCGTGTAGACCACGGGCACCTGGCCCACCACGTTGGCCTTGGAGAACTCCTGCGAGTCGTCGAAGAAGTCCGTGTCCAGACGCACGTCGATGTTCGGGTGGTCCGCCATGCGCTCCAGCCACGCGGTGTACCCGTCCACGGGCAGACCCTCGTGGGTGTCGTTGAAGTAGCGGTTGTCGTACGTGTAGCGCACGGGCAGCCGGGAGATGATCGAGGCGGGCAGGTCCTTGGGGTCCGTCTGCCACTGCTTGCCGGTGTAGTGCTTGATGAACGCCTCGTAGAGCGGACGTCCGATCAGCTGGATGCCCTTGTCGTTGAGGTTCTGCGGGTCGGTCCCCGCCAGCTCGCCGGCCTGCTCACGAATGAGCTCACGCGCCTCGCCCGGCGAGTACGCCGCACGGAAGAACTGGTTGATGGTGCCCAGGTTGATGGGCATCGGGTACACCTCGCCCTGGTGCCGGGTGTACACGCGGTGCACGTAGTTCGTGAACTGGGTGAAACGGTTCACGTACTCCCACACACGCTCGTTGGAGGTGTGGAACAGGTGCGCACCGTAGCGGTGCACCTCGATCCCGGTGCGCTCCTCGTTCTCGCTGTAGGCGTTGCCGCCCAGGTGGGGCCGCCGGTCGATCATGGTGACCTTCAGGCCCAGTTCGCGTGCGGCTCGCTCTGCCACGGTCAAACCGAACAGTCCCGAGCCCACGACCACGAGATCAGTGTTCATGTGTCCCTCCTAGGGTCGTCCGCGATCCATGCACGGACATCGTCGTGGACAAAAATACCGGACGGCGCTGGTTGCGGCCCGTGCGACTCGCACCGGACGGGGTGCGTGGTGACCGCACCGGGCCCCGCGGCGTGTGCAGACGACGGCAAGCACTTCCGTTCACTGGGCCCGCTCACTCCCGCCGCTGGGGACGGGCACCGGAACACGGGGCCCACAGCAGCCCGGCTGCTGCGGGGTCAGCGCTCAGCATCCCCGAATCCGCTGAGCACCCAGGCCGCTGCGGCTCGGCCGGACGCGGCGAGGGACGCGTGCTCGCGGGCCCACGCACTGCGGCGCCCCTTCAGCGCCGCACGTCGACCGTGCGCGGCGTCGTCCAGGGCGTTCTCCATCGCCTGGGCGACTGCCTCGGGGGTGAAGTCCACGGGGACACCGAGCTCGTTGTCGGACACGAGCTCCGCGGCGACCCCCACCCCGGCGTAGAGCGACGGCGTGCCGCACGCCGCGGCGGCGTAGAGCTTGGTGGGCTTGGAGAAGTCGTACCCGGCGTGGGGTATCACCGACGCCAGAGCGGCCACCGCTCCGCGCATGAACGCGGCAGTGCGTGCCGGGGGCTGGACCCCGTGGAAGACCACGTTGCGCGGAGCCAGCCGAGCGGCAACCTCCTGGACGCGTGCCACGTCCGGGCCACGGCCGAGCACTTGCAGGGTGGCCTCGGGATGGCGCGGCAGAATGCGCGCGAGACCCTCGATGAAGATGTCCATGCCCTGCCACTCCGAAATGGAGCCGGCATAGACGAAGTAGGGGGCACCCACCGGTTCCTCGGGCCCGTCGGGGGTGAACGTGTCCGTGTCGATGCCGTTCTCCGCCACGAACATCTTGTCCCAGCTCGTCCCCGTCACCCGGTGCAGCTCCTCGCCCATGGCCTCCGACACCGTGATCACCCCGCCCGCGCGCCGCGCGGACACCGTTTCCGCCGCACGCATCAGCTGGGTGACCACGCCCGGGACGTCCATGTTCAGGGTCGCCGACGTCCACACGTCCGGGTTGTACCAGATGTACGGACGACGCCGCAGGGCACTGGAGAGCCACACGGCCAGACCCGTGGTGGGAGGGGGTTCGCTCACCACGATGTCCGCGTCCATGAGGAGCAGCCGGGCGAAGGCCTGGACGTCGAAGCTGAGGTACTGGGCCACCCCACGGACGTAGTCCTCACTGTCCCGCAGCACGGGGACGCGCACGATCTCGTAGGGCTCGTCCACCGACCCGGCGGCCATGCTGCGGGGCGGGCGCGTGGTGAGCACCGTGACGTCAGCCCCCTCTGCGGCGAATCCCCGGGCCAGGGCGGCGAGCCGGAACGATGCCGCCGCGGGCTCGGGGAGGAAGATGCGGCTGACGATGACGACCTTGCGGGGTTTCATGGCCACTACTGTCTCATGTAATTCGACGATGTTCCGCCCAGGGGACGGCCCCCTGCCCGGTCACCGTTTTCGGCTCGTCGCACGGCGAGGGCCCTGCACAGGAGCGCCCGCCGGACGGGCGCGCCCAGGGGCATCCACGGCCGTGGGCCCGCTCCCCCGTTCCACCGCGCTGGTGCGGTGCACTGCTGGCATGCAGCTGTCCCTCCACGTCCTGCGGCACGGTGCCGGCACCACCCATCCCGTGAGCGTCACGGCCTCCCCCGGGACCTCGGGCGAGGACCTCGCCGCCGAGCTCGCCCGCCAGCTCGGCACCGAGCACCGCGCCACCGTGGCGGGTGTGGATCTCGGCCGTGCCACGGTGGGGGCGCCCCCGCTCACGGACGGTGCCACGGTGGTGCTGCACCCCGTTGTTGCGGGCGGCGTTCCCGTGTCCCGCCGCGGGAGCACCAGGGACCCCGGGCAGCCCGTGGCGTCCGGACGGTCGGCGTCGTCCTGCGGTGCGCCGTCCTCCGGCGGGGCCGCGCGGTCCGCAGTGGCCCCGTTGCCCGGCGCCGTGGCACCGGTCGGGGGGTCTCCCACCGAGGATGGCCCGCGGGAAGCCGACGCGCACGACGTCGTGCGCCTCACGGTGGTGGAGGGCGCAGGCGCGGGGACCGAACTCGTACTACCCCGTGGCCGGCACCGCGTGGTGCTGGACGGGGGCGGGCCCGTGCTGTCCCGGGTGGAAACCACGTCGGGGATCGGTCTCGTGGTGGACGGTTCCGGGGTCAGGGTGCTGCCCTCGGGAACGGCTCTCTCCCACGGCGACCGGCTGCGGCTGAGCCTCGGTGACGAGGTGTCCTGGCTGCGGGTGGAACGCCACGGCGAGCGGTCGGAGGCCCGCTGGCCCGATCCCGCTGCAACCCCGGCGGGTTTCAGCACCCATGAGGCCGCACCCGACCACGAGCTCCCCCTCGAGCCCGCTCACTGCGCCCGGGCCGCAGTGGCCATGGTCACGGGTCTCCTCCCACTGTGCGCGGGGGTGGCGATTGCCCTGGTCACCCACTGGTGGTTCTTCCTGCTGTTCAGCGCCCTGGGTGCCGTGACGAGTGCCGCGGGGTGGGTTGCGGACCGCGGCGCGCGGGCCGAGCAGCGACGCCGGCTGGCCGCCGCCCGGGAGCGCGACCTGCGCCGCTGCGACCACGCGGCCCCGCCGGTCGCGGAACTCGTGGCGCGCTGCCGAGCGCTGCCACCGGAGCGCGGGCCGGACACGGGATCCCCGGGATCGGAGGCGCTGCGCTGGGCCGCTGCGGCTCCAGCCGGTGGCCCTCGTTCCGCGACCTCCTGGACGCAGCACCGCACTGCTGCGACGTCCGGGGACACGGGTTCAGCGGTGACCGCGCGCTGGGTGCGCCTGGGGCAGGGCACACGTGCCGCCGTCGTGGGCAGGGGTCGCGGAATCCCGGTCCGGGCGGTCACGCACCGTCGTGCCCCGGTTCTGGTGGACCTGGCCCGCGTTCGCGTCCTGACCCTCGCAGTGACCGGCGAGTGCTCACGAGGGCTGCTCAACGCGCTCGCGGTGCAGCTGTTCACGGGTCCGCAGGCCCTGGACCGGCTCACGGTCTCCCCCGACGTCGCGTGGGCACCTCCGCCGGCCCTCGCCCGGCTGCTCCAGTCCCCGGCATCCCCGTCCCCGCCGGGTTCCACCCGCGACGCCGCCCGGCCCGGTCCCACGGACGTCACCGGCCTGGAGGTCCTCACCCCGCAGGACGCCGCGCTGGCTGCCGCGGCCCCCGGCGTGGTGCGTGTCGTCCTGGCGGGCGGGGCGGCCCCCGGGCCGCAGGACACCCTGGTCTCAGAGGTCCGCGGTGGACTGCGCCTCTCCACCCCCTCGTGCGACGCGGTCCCGGGGCTCTCGGCCCAGGAGCAGCGCACCAGTCTGGACTTCGTCCCGGACACCGTCTCCGACGGCACCGCCCACCTTGCCCTGCAGGCCTGGACGGCCGCCGCTGCCCGGCGACCGTCGCGGCGAAGGGGTGCACTCCCCCGGGCCGTCGCCTCGCACGAGCTGCTCCTGGCCGACGACGAGCGACCGGATCCCACCACCGTGGGGCCCGGAAGCGAACAGGTGTCGACCGGGCTCCCGCCACGGGCGCACTCGCCGCTCGGCACGGTCATCGGCGTCTCCCGGGACGGAAGGGAGCGGATCGTGCTGGACGACGAAAACCCGCACCTGCTGATCGCCGGGACCACCGGCTGCGGGAAGTCCGAGGTGCTGCGCACACTCGTGGCGGGGCTCGCCCGAGGCGCAGACCCCGGGCGCCTCGAGTTCCTGCTCGTGGACTTCAAGGGCGGCGCGGCTCTCGCACCCCTTGCGGACCTGCCCCACGTGAGCACCCTGCTGACGGACCTGGGTCCGGACGAGGTGCGGCGTGCGCTGGTATTCCTGCACTCGGAGCTCCAGCGCCGCGAACGGGTGCTCCGAGCCCACGGTCTCGACACGATGGCCCAGGTTCTGCAGCGGGGAGGCACCCCCGTGGTCCGCGAACTCGTGGTGGTGGTGGACGAGGCGAAGATGCTCACGGACTCGTTCCCCGAGGCCGCGCACCAGCTCGCGGTGGTTGCCACCGTGGGCCGTTCACTGGGGGTGCACCTCGTGCTGGCCACCCAGCGGCCCCAGGGCGCCCTGCCACCGGATGTCCGCGCCAACGTGTCCCAGGCACTCTGCCTGCGCGTGCGCACCGAGCAGGAATCCCTCGACATGATCGGCAGCGGGCTCGCCGCGGGGATCCCCCCGAACCTGCCCGGCCGGGGCTACCTGGACCGTGGGCACGGCGCACCGGTGGAGGTGCAGTGCGCCGTTCTCACGCGACTCTGCACACCGCCGCCCGCGCCTCTCCAGCTGCGCTTCCTGCCCGCGGCCCGTCCCCACGACGGTGCCCCCGGGGCTTTCCGCCCGGCACCGGCACCGGATCCGGGGGCGGCGGTGCGGGACGTGCGTCGCTTCTGGGAGTCCCCGGGCGCCGTCGACCCCCGGGACCCGGCGTCCGGGGACTGCCCGGACCCCGGAGACAGGGCGGTGCCGCCCGGCCTGCCCCGGTGTGCCAGCCCGGAGCGGGTCCCCTTCCCACTGGTCGATCTCGGCCCCGCCGAGAACCCAGCCGAGCACTGGTGCGGCAGGCTCACCTGGGATCCGTGGGAGGACGGCCCGCTCGCCCTGATCGGCCGCCCCTCGGCCGTGCGCAGCGGGCTCAGATCACTCGTGGAACGGTGCGCAGCGGCCTCGCCCGAGGAGCACGCCGCGCCGGGCGTGGCCCTGTACGTCGTCTCGGCCACCGGGGCGGGCACCACGGATCTCACGGGTCCCACCGACGCGGGGTGCGCGAACCCGCTGCGCGGCACCGCCCACGCCGACCACCCCGCAGACCTCGCCCACCTGCTCGACAGACTCCGCTGCCACCTCGAGAGCACCCCGGACGATCCGGAGGGCGGGCACGAGCGCGCCCTGGTGGTCGTGGCGGACTGGGACCGCTGCTGCCAGCTGCTGCGCGCCGGCGCCTGGGCCCACCTGGAGGACGATCTCCTGTCGCTGCTCGCGGTCGGCCCCTCCCGGGGTCTGTCCGCGGTGCTGACCGGGGACCGCTCCCTCATGTCGGGCCGGGGCGCCCACTCAGCTCCCAATCGAGTGCTCCTGCCGGCCGGTCAGACCCCCGAGGCGCTGCTGCAGTGGCCCCGCCTCCCGCCGTTCAGCGGCTGGGACTCCCGGGGCGCGGTCAGCGGCCCGGTGACCCGCTCGTGCGGTGATCCCGGAGGCCCGCCCCGGGCGGACCGGCTGGTCGTGGTGCAGCTCGCCGCAGGCGAACCCGTGGACGGGTACGCTCCCCTGCGGCAGGAGGCGGCAGACGAGGGCGTCCTGGGGCAACGCACCCTGTGGCGCAGTGACCAGCACGGTGGGTCGAAGGCGCAGGGCGCGGCAGGGTTCTCAGTGACCCGCCCGGCGGGAGACGCCGTCCTCCGCACCGCTGCGCTCCGCAGCTCCCGAGGTTCCCGCAGCTCCCGAGAGCTCATTGGAGGTCCACGCTCCGGTCTCCACGGGTGGCCCGTGGCCTTCCCGCTGCCGAGCGCCTGGAGTTCCCCCGCAGAGGTCACGCCGGGTCTGCTCCTCGGAGTCACCCGGGAGGGCGACCCGGCCGTGCACCCCTGGGGGCCGGGAGCCACGCTGCTCGTGGCGGGGCCCGCACGCTCCGGGCGCACGTCCTTCCTGGCCGCCGCACGCGCCCACCTGTCCACGGCGCTGACCACGGATGAGGCACGCGCTGCGCACCACGTGGTCTCCGCTGCTCCCGGCAGCGCGGACGACGTCCAGGCGCTGCTGCGCTCGCTGGAACGGTCCGGGCGCCCCGTCACCCTCCTGGTCGACGACGCGGACCGGCTGTCCCCCGAGGTTCTCCGTGCGCTTGCCACGGCCTGGTCCCCGGGTTCACCTCGGCACACCGCATCGAAGGGGAATGGCTCCGGACATGACTGTGACGCACTCGCACCGGGAGTCCGTCTGGTGGTGGGAACCCGTCTCACGGACTCCCTGCTCAGCACGTTTCCCCCGCTCATGGCGTGGCGGCAGCAGGCGGACACCCTGCTGCTCCGACCCCGGAGGGCGTTCGACGGCGAGGCGTTCGGGGTGTCCCTCGCGGGTCAGGGGCTGGGCGGGCCTCCCGGGCGCGGCTTCTGGGTTCACCGGGGCACCGTGGAACCGGTGCAGGCTCCCCTGCCTCCCACCTCTCCCGCACCGCCCGCAGTCCTCGACGGGACCGGCCCGCAGCAGGGGGTGTGACGCACCGGACGGGTCAGCGGGCGGCGTCGTCCCGCGTGCGGTGCATCCACGCAACCGTGGACGGGGCGAGGAGGCACAGGATGGTCACCACGGCCACGGCGGCCACCACGAGACCCCACCCGCCCAGTGCCATCTGGAGGAAAGAGAGCCCCACGATCAGCAGGAAGGCCTGCGACACCAGGACCGCGGCGCGGGGCCAGCGCAGACCGGCCCAGGCCCCCCGGGCTGCGGCCGCGAGCCACACGGCGCCCCCGGCGAGGACCACGGTGCCGAACACGATGCCCGCAACCGGCAGCACGTGGCCGGTGAACAGCGTGGTGAACAGGGCCAGCGCCGAGAGGAGCAGCGCGAGCGCCTCGACTCCCACCGTGGCCGCCACGACCGACGCGGTCCAGGGCCGGGGTACGGGGGCGGTGGTCCGGGAGCGGGTGGCCGGGGCGCTCATGGCAGGGC
>NZ_PHOA01000078.1 GCF_003687455.1 Kocuria tytonicola
ATCCCATGCCCCGTCACTCACTCGCCCCCACGCCCCGGGTGGAAACCCTGCGCTCCGAGCTCCGCGGTCTTGGTCTGCCGCTCGTGCTGGAGCCCCGAGCCCGGCTGCACGGCCTGCTGGCCCGCAGCGCACCCGCACTGATGGGCGTGCTGACGTGCCTGGTGGGCATCGACGTCTTCGTGCTCAACATGGCGGACGTCCCCCCGGAGCAGCTGGCGCAACCGTTGGACGAGGACCTGCTGCTGGCGGGCGTCGGCATCCTGATCATGGTCTGCTTCCCCGTCACGTGGTGGGTGCTGCGCCTGGTCCTGCGCCACTGCTCCCGCACCGTGGGAAACGTGGTGGGTGCGGTGCTGCTGGCCACCGTGCTGCTCATTCCGTGGCTGGCCTCCCCGGAGGACGGCATCTCCCTGGGGGATGTGCTGATCATCCTGGGGCTGCTCTTCCTGGCCATGTACTGGGGAGTGGATACCGTCCTCTCCTGGGCCACCCGCCGGGCCGCACGGGAGCTGAACCACCTGGGGTCCATGGTGGGCCGCGTGCTGCCCATCCTGATGCTCGCCCTGCTGTTCTCGTTCTTCAACGCGGAGATCTGGCAGGTGGTGGCGCAGCTGTCCGTGGCCAGGACCTGGGCGATCGTGGGGGTCATGGGTCTGCTGGGCATCGCCCTGGCCACCCTCAACGCCAAGGACGAGATCTCCCAGATCATCCGCACCTACGACGCCCAGGAGGGCGGCACGGACCTGCGCCCCCTGGAGCGTGCCAACATCACGGCCATGTGCGTGCTCATCAGCATCATCCAGGTGACCCTGCTGGGCGTGGTGGTGTTCGTGTTCTACGTGGTTTTCGGGGTGCTCTCGGTGTCCCCGGTGACCGCCACCCAGTGGATCGGCAGCCCGCCCGCGCGGCTGGACGGCATCCTCGCGGCCCTTCCCGTCTCCCTCCCGCTCGTGCAGGTGTGCCTGGTGCTGAGCGCGTTCAGCGCCCTGAACTTCATCGTCAGCATCGGCACGGACACCACGTACCGCGCCACGTTCCTGGAGCCGGCGCTGGACGAGGTCCGCAAGGGCCTGGTGGCGCGGGACGAGTACACCGCCCTGCGGGACGGCCGCACGCCCCCGGCGCCGCGGGGCACCGAGGCTCCTTCGACGACGCACCGGCCCTCCGGGGCAGCGTCCGTCTGAGACCAGCGCGCCGCCGCTGGGGATCCACCGGCACCCAGGACGATGCGGAGCCCTCGGTTCCGTCACGCCACCCCGCTACCCTGAACTCGTGCACCCCGCCGAGCTGAGCGCCTCCACCCAGGACTACGTCAAGACCATCTGGCGGCTGGGCGAGTGGGAGCCGGAGCGGGTGACGACGACGTCGCTCGCCGCCCAGATGGGGCTGGCCCCGTCCACGGTGTCGGAGGCCCTGAAGAAGCTCACGGCGCAGGGCCTGGTGGTCCGGCCCTCCTACGGCGCGGTGCAGCTCACGGAGCAGGGCCGGGAGGTGGCCGTGCACATGGTCCGCCGGCACCGGCTCCTGGAGATGTTCCTGGCCACGGAGCTCGGCTACCCGTGGGACGAGGTGCACGACGAGGCCGAGGTGCTCGAGCACGCCGTCACGGACCGTTTCATCGACCGCCTGGACGAGAAGCTCGGCCACCCGCGGTCGGACCCCCACGGGGACGTGATCCCCTCGAAGGACGGGGTCGTGGCGGCCCCGAGCGCGCTCCCGCTCGCCGACGTCACCGAACCCGCGCTCGTACGGGTCACCCGCGTCTCGGACGCGGACCCGCGCACCCTGCGGCTGCTCGGCCAGCACGGCATTGGTCCGGGGTCTCTGCTCCGGGTGCTCCCGGGGTCCCTGCCCCAGCGTGGGGTGCGCGTGCGGGCGGAGGACGACGCCGCGGCGTCGGCTCCCGGGGGAGGGCTCCCACCGCGGGAGTCACCCGGGCCGCGGCGTCGGGATCCCTCGGTGGACGGCGTGGAGCTGAGCATCCTGGTGGCGGAGGCCGTGTGGGTGCACCGGGTGGCCCGAGCCCGCTGAGTGCGGAGGGGCCTCAGCCCTGTGGCTCCGCACCGCCCCGTGTGGTGCGCTTGCGCTCCTGGACCGCACTGCGGACGCGGGCGCGTGCAGTGGACGCGGTGTCCCGCGCGGTGCGCAGAACCCGATACGCGCCGTAGCGCGGCAGGGACACCGGTACGTCCCACGTTCCGCCCAGCGCCACGTCCGCGCCGCCGAAGGACCGCTTGAAGGCGCTGAAACCCGTCCACGGGTGGTCGGGGTCGTTCGGCGGGGCGATGCCGAAGAGGTCCGCCACGGACTGCCCCTGCGCCGCGGCGTCGAGCAGCGCCTGCGCGATCAGCGGCTGGTTGGGGCGCAGCTTGCGGGCCCCGGCGTCCATCCCGGAGTGCGCGAAGATGCGGGTGGTGGGGGAGTCGTAGGTGAGCAGCGCGCTGACCACGGTGCCGTCCACCGTGCTCGTGTACGCGGTGCAGTTCTCGGTGGGACCCAGGCTGCGGGCGGCGGTGCGCAGGTAGTCGCCGGACTGGGCGGTGAACCCGTTGCGCCCGGCGGTGCGGTGCAGCAGCTCCACCACCTCCTCGGCGGCCTCCACGCGGTGGGACGAGGCGAGCGTGATGCCCTTGTCCCGGTGCCGGCGCCACAGGTTGCGGTTGGTGCCCGTCATGGCCTTGAGGATCTCCTCGGGGGAGCGGGTGAGATCCACCCAGCGGGTGAAGGCCGGCTGGATGTCCCGCGGTGCGGGCTGTGCGCCGAGAGACCGCAGACCAGCGGCCAGGGACGCCGCGGTGGCGTTCTGCCGGCGCACGGTGTCGGAGAACGAGGCCCCGATCCTCGGCGGGCACTGCGGCTCCACGCGCAGCCAGGAGATGCCGTGATCCCGCGCTGCCTCCTGCAGGGACGCCAGAGCCTCGGGGAGCACGGCCGGGGTCTCCACCACCGGCCCGTACGGCGCGTACCAGAGCGGGCCCACGGCGGTGTGCTCCTCGACCACGAGGGCCTGCCACCCCGTTCCGCCCAGTCGGTGCGCCGTGCGGTCGAGGGACCCCTGGAACTCCTGCCACGCGGCGGACTGCAGCACGCTCGCCGGGCCGAGGACGGGTGAGGCGCTGGAGCCGGGGATCTGGACGGGGGCAGCGGTTGGCGTGGCCGGTCGCATCATGGGGGGAGTGTCCTTGGGGGGAGTGCGCCGGAAGCAACGTGTTCGTGGCGCGTGTGAGTTCAGGATAGCCGCCTCTGGTGGGAGGGGACTGGGGGCAGGTGGGCGCGAGGCGCGAGGCACGCGGCGCAGACCGCACCCCGCGGGCGACCTCCCGGTGACCGGGAAATGTCCTACCCTGGAACAACGGGTGAACGGAGCACCGCCCCCCGGTCCCGGGACGTCGGCGGATGCTGGGACACCGGCGGGTGCTGAGACGACGGCGGGCGCTGCGGCGCCGCTGTGTGCGCCCGCCACCCTGCCCACCGACGTGGACCACGAGGAGACGAATGTCCGGGCGAACCGCGCGCGTGATCCGGCGTGCTGCTCCGGTGCTGGCCAGAAGCACCGGCTACCTGCTGCTCTGGGCGGGTCTGGTGCTGCTCGCGGCGGCCTCCGTGATCCGGCACTACTGGGGGCCCATCTCCGTGGGTCAGATGAAGCTGAACCTGGTCTCCGTGCAGGCCGACGGCGGCGGCGGTTCCATCGTGTGGGTCGCCATCACCGCGATCGGCGTGCTGCCCGTCCTGATCACCGGGGCGTTAGCCGCGGGACTGCACGTCTGGCGACGCCGCTCCCCGGCCTGGCGCCTCTCCCGCCGGTCCCGCGCCGCGGCCCGTTCCGCGTCCGCCCTGGCGGTGGCCGCCGTGGTGATCAGCGGTTCCGCCACGTTCGCCTCCGCAGTGGGTCTCAAGCAGTACGTCAAGGCCGCGAAGTCCTCCTCGGACATCGGCGACTACTACGCGGACCCCGCCGTCACGGATTCCTCCGGCACGCGGAACCTCGTGGTCGTCTACCTCGAGTCCGGTGAGCAGACGTTGGCGGACGACCAGCTCTTCGAGAAGAACGCGTTCGCGCCCCTCGAGGACGTCACCACGCAGGCCGAGGGCTGGCGCAGCGTCCCCGACTTCCAGCAGTACGAGGGCGGCGGCTGGACCATGGCGGGGCTCGTGTCCACGCAGTGCGGGATCCCCCTGAAGGGTTCCGGACCGGGTGGCGGCGGGAACGACATCGGCGGCGGGATGGGCGAGTACCTGGGCGGGGTCACGTGCCTGGGGGACGTCCTGCAGCGGCACGGCTACACGAACGTCTTCCTGGGCGGTGCCAACTCCTCCTTCGCCGGCAAGGACGTGTTCCTGCGAACCCACGGGTACACGGAGGACAAGGGCCTGCAGGACTGGCGTGCCGCGGGCGAGCCCCCGGAGAACTTCCGCGGCGACTGGGGGCTGAGCGACGAGCGCCTCATGGCGCACGCCAGGGACGAGGTGGACCGGCTGCACGCGGAGTCCGGGCGCACGGGGCGGCCGTTCAACCTGTCCGTGCTCACACTGGACACCCACGAGCCCGTGCACGTCTACGACTCGTGCGACGTGGACACGCAGAACGAGGTCACGTCGGTCTTCGCGTGCTCCATGACCCAGGTGGCCGGATTCGTGCAGCACATGAAGGACCGGGGATACCTGCAGGACACCTCGGTGGTCGTCATGGGCGACCACCTCAAGCACATGAGCGCCGGGGACGCGTTCCACGAGCAGCTGGACGACAACCCGGACCGCACCATCTTCAACCGGATCTGGATCCCCGAGGAGACGGAGCAGACCCCAGTGCGTCCCGGCGCCAATCAGCTCGACATGTACCCCACCCTCCTGGAAGCCGCCGGTCTCCCGCCGCGCGACGGACGGGCCGGGCTCGGCGTCTCGGTCCGCAGCCCGCAGCTCCCGCGGGACGCGGCCCAGGCCCTCGACCCCGCCGCCTACAGCGAGTTGCTCGCCTCCCTCTCCCCGCGCTTCTACGCCCGCGCGTGGAACCAGCCGGAACCCACGGGGTGAGACCGCCGGCCGGCGACGGCGCACGGCCGGGCGAGCGTGTGGCGCGGCCGGGTGCGGGGTCGCCTGCCGGACGGGTGGCTCCCGGTGCGGCGGGGCGGGGCGTGTGACCGGTGCCCGCGCAGGTGGTGGCCTCGCGGAAGAACAGGAACGAACCCGCGCCGCCCGGCGCCCCCTGCGCACCGCGCCGCCGAGGAGTGCATCCGGGACGTGTGAGCTCAGCCGATGACCGAGTCCACGAGCGCCTTGGCCTCCTGCTGGACCTGCTTCAGGTGCTCCTCGCCCTTGAAGGACTCGGCGTAGATCTTGTAGACGTCCTCGGTGCCGGAGGGGCGGGCGGCGAACCACGCGTTCTCGGTGGTCACCTTGAGACCCCCCACGGGGGCCCCGTTGCCGGGGGCCTCGGTGAGCTTGGCGGTGATGGGCTCACCGGCCAGGGTGTCTGCGGCGACCTGGTCCGCGGAGAGCTTCTTCAGGGCGGCCTTCTGCTCGCGGTTGGCGGGGGCGTCGATGCGCTCGTACACGGGGTCCCCGAACTGCTCGGTGAGCTCGCGGTAGCGCTGGGACGGGGTCCTGCCCGTGGTGGCGGTGATCTCCGCGGCCAGCAGCGCCAGGATGATGCCGTCCTTGTCCGTGGTCCACACGGAGCCGTCACGGCGCAGGAACGATGCGCCCGCGGACTCCTCCCCGCCGAAGCCGATGGAGCCGTCCAGCAGACCCGGCACGAACCACTTGAAGCCCACGGGGACCTCGTCCAGGCGGCGTCCGAGGGATTCCGCCACGCGGTCGATGATCGAGGACGAGACGAGGGTCTTGCCCACGCCCGCGTCCGCGCGCCAGCCCTCGCGCGTGCGGTAGAGGTAGTCGATGGCCACCGCGAGGTAGTGGTTGGGGTTCATCAGCCCGGCGTCCGGGGTGACGATGCCGTGGCGGTCGCTGTCGGCGTCGTTGCCGGTGGCCACGTCGTACTTCGACCGGTTGCCGATGAGCGAGGCCATGGCGGACGGGGAGGAGCAGTCCATGCGGATCTTCTCGTCCCAGTCCAGGGTCATGAACGCCCACTGCGGGTCCACCGTGGAGTTCACCACCTCCAGGTTCAGCTCGAAGCGCCGGCCGATCTCCTCCCAGTACGCCACGGAGGCGGAGCCCATGGGGTCCGCCCCGATGTGCACCCCGGCGGCCTTGATGGCGTCCAGGTCGATGATCTCCGGCAGCGCGGAGACGTAGCTGTCCAGGAAGTCGAACGTGCCGGTGGTCCCTGCCGCCTTGGCCTCCTCCAGGCCCACGCGCCGCACGCCGTCCAGCCCGGCCTCGATGAGCTCGTTGGCGCGGTCCGCAATCCACTCGGTGGCGTCCGTGTCCGCGGGGCCGCCGTGCGGGGGGTTGTACTTGAAGCCGCCGTCCGTGGGCGGGTTGTGGGACGGGGTGATCACGATCCCGTCCGCCTGCTCCGCGGGCTCGGACGCGTTGTAGGTGAGGATCGCATGGGACAGCGCCGGGGTGGGCGTGTAGCCGTCCCGCGAGTCCAGCAGCGTGCGCACGCCGTGGGCCGCGAGCACCTGCAGCGCCGTGTCCTGCGCGGGCCCGGACAGCGCGTGGGTGTCCCGGCCCATGAACAGCGGGCCGGTGATGCCCTGCCCGGCGCGGTACTCCACGATCGCCTGCGTGATGGCCGCGATGTGGTGCTCGTTGAAGGACGTCTTGAGCGAGGAGCCGCGGTGCCCGGAGGTGCCGAACACCACGCGCTGGTCCGGGTCGCCCGCGTCCGGCACACGCTCGGTGTAGGCCGCCAGGAGCTGGTTGATGTCCACGAGGTCACTGGGTTGGGCAACGGTGCCCGCACGGTTGGTCATGCCCCCAACCTAGTCCCGATTCCGCGCCCCGTCAGGCCGGGAACGCAGGGTTGCGCCCGCACGCCACCGCAGGGGACGACGACGCCGCACGGCTCCCGGGCGCGTCCGTCACCCACGGCCCGGAGCGGGCGCGCAGACGGGGCGGATGCACTGCCTCGCCGTCGGCATCCGCCTGAGGGCGGCGTCATGCCACGAGGCGGGCCTGCGGCGTCGTGGGCGGGTCCAGCTGGGCGGCCAGTGCGAGCAGCCAGGCCTCCGCGGACGGCCGCCCCACGAGCTGCACACCCATGGGGACCGGCCCCGGGTAGTCGCCCGCGGCGGGCCCGGACCACGTGGTGGGAACGGTGAGGGCGGGCAGCCCGACCACGTTCACCACCGAGGTCCAGGGCGTGTACTGGCACTGGCGCATGTAGTCCTGGTCCGCGCCGGCGGGGTCCGCGAGGTCGTAGCCCTCGTGGAACCAGCCCTCGGGTCGCGGCGGCATGGCCAGGGCCGGGGTCAGGACCATGTCGAACCGTGAGAACTGGCGGATCAGGTCCGCCTCGATCCGGCGCAGCACACCGAAGGCGTCCGCGAGCTCCACCGCGCTGCGGGCCAGGGCGCGCTCGCGGAACGTGCGGGCCAACCCGGTCAACAGGTCTTCCGTGCCGTCCAGCGGGAGCTGCCCCGTGGCAGTGGTCCACAGCTGGGAGAACGCCTCGGGGTAGGCGGGGTCGTAGTGGATCTGCGCGTCCCCGACCGCGTGACCGAGCGCGCTCAGCCGCCGCACGCCCGCCTCCAGGGCCGTGCGGGCCTCGGGGAAAACCGTGATCTCGTACGTCTCGTCGAACGGGGAGGCCGTGCTGACGCCGATCCGCAGCGGCCGGCGTCCCCACGGCGGGGTGCCGTCCAGGGTGCGGCGCACCGCGTCCCGGAAGGACGGTTCCGGCACCGCGGTGACCGGGCGGTGAATCTCCTCGTGCCCGGGGGTGTGGCACAGCACGTCCATCAGCAGGGCGGCGTCCTCCGCGGTGCGGGCCAGGGGCCCGTTCACGCCCAGCTGCCCGATGTTCGACAGGGCGTCGCTGCTGGGAACCCGTCCCCGGCCGGGCTTGAGTCCGACCAGTCCGCACGCCGCGGCCGGAATCCGCACGGACCCGCCACCGTCGGAGCCGATGGCCGCGGGGAGTATTCCTGCCGCCACCGCGGCGGCCTGCCCTCCCGAGGACCCACCCGGCGAGCAGTCCAGCGCGAACGGGTTGCGCGCCGGGGGGAACATGCGGTTCTCGGAATAGCAGTTCAGCAGGAACTCTGGAACCTGGGTCTTGCCCAGGATGACGGCCCCACTGTCCTGGAGCGTGGCCGCGAGCTCGTCGGCGGAGGTCGCCGGCGGGATGTTCCCGGCCTGGTCTCGGGACGTGAGCGATCCCCAGCTCGTGGGCATCCCGGCGACGTCGTGCCCGTCCTTCAGCGCGGTGGGCACCCCGAGCAGGGCGGGGAGATCGCCCGAGGGTGCGGGGGTGCCGCAGGTGCTGCCGTGAGCCCGCCGGGCATCGGCCGCGCGGGCCGCGGTGAGGGCGCCCTCACGGTCCACGTGCACGAACGCCCCGAGGTGGGGGTTCAGGGCGTCGATGCGCTCCAGTGCCCTGCGCGTCAGCGTCTCGCTCGTGGTCTCGCCACTGTGCAGGGCGGCCACGGTCTCGGTCAGGGTAGGGAACTGCGCCACGGGTTCCTCTCGGGTGGGTTGGTGGTGGCCTGGCGCCGCCCCCCCCGTGAGGGTCCGCCCTGGGGCGGGCGGAACGCACCGACGGCCGGCACACGCCGGGACAGCGGACCGGTCGTGTGGCGAGCGGGGGAGGGGGGCGGTTCAGGAGGTGGGCGCGGACGCGTCATTGGCAGCCGCAGCGGCCCCGCGGCGTCGCAGGTTGCGGCGCACGAGCGGCCAGAAGACGGCGAGGACGGCAACGGCCACGAGGCTCGTCCACACCTGGGTGCGGCTGGCGTCACCGGAGACGAGCATGACGCCCACGATGGCCACCACGCACACGATCACGAAGATCCCGAGCCATGGGTGCAGCCACATCTTCAGGGACAGGTTCTCGCGCTCCGCCGGGCTCATGCGGGAGCGCAGCTTCATCTGCGTGATGGCCACGAACACGTAGACGAACAGGGCCACGAGTCCCGCGGAGTTCATGATGAAGTCGAAGATCCCGGACTCCGGGGCCACGAAGTTCACGATCACCGCGGCGTAACCGCCCAGCGTGGAGGCGATGACCGCGACCACGGGAACACCGTTCGTCGACTTCCGGGCCATGATGCGCGGGGCAAGCCCCTCACCGGCCAGGGCGGAGAACATGCGGGCGGCGGAATACAGGCCGGAGTTCAGCACCGAGCACACGGCGGTGAAGATCACCACATCCATGATGAGCCCGGCGCCGGGCAGTCCGAACAGGCTGAAGACGTGGGCGAACGGGGCCTGCTCGTCCGGATCCGGCAGCTCGTTCCACGGCACGATGGTCACGATCAGCAGGACGGAGCCCACGAAGAACAGCAGGATGCGCCACACCACCGTGACGGTGGCCTGCCGGACACCCTTGGCGGGATCCTCGGACTCCGCGGCCGCCATCACGGCGATCTCGGTGCCGAAGTAGGAGAAGATCACCACGGCCACGCCCGAGATCACGGCCCAGCCGCCCTGGGGAGCGAACCCGCCGTGCTCCCAGAGGTTGGGCACCGAGAACGAGGCGTTCGGCCACAGCCCCAGGGCGAAGAGCGTCCCGAGCCCCAGGAACACCACGATCACGGTCACCTTGACGCTCGCGAGCCAGAACTCCACCTCGCCGAACGAGCGCACGGAGATCAGGTTCGTGACCGTGAAGACCAGCAGCAGGATCACGGAACCGAGCCACACCGGCACGCCCGGGAACCACCCGTTGAGGATGGACCCGCCCACCGTGGCCTCGAACGCGATCACGCCCACCCAGAAGTACCAGTAGAGCCACCCCACGAAGTACCCGGCCCACTCGCCCAGACCCACGCGTGCGTACTCCATGAAGGAGCCCACGGCGGGCCGGGCGGCGGCCATCTCGCCGAGCATCCGCATGGCGAGGAACACCAGCAGCCCGCCCAGCAGGTAGGACAGGACGGCCGCGGGGCCCACCATACGGATCACGTTGCCGGACCCCACGAACAGGCTCGCGCCGATGATCCCGCCCAGCGTGATCATGGTGACGTGGCGGGAGCGCAGGGCCTTGTGCGTGACGTCCGGCGCGTCCTGTCCTGCTCCGGCGGGAGCCGGGGAGGACCCGGCGGGAACCGCCGCGCCGCGTGAGGGGCTGCTGTTGCTCATGGCCTGTCCTTTCGCCCGGCGCAGCTCGGGGAGGTGCCGGAGGGGTCGGGAAACGCGGAGGAATAGGTGAGTTCTACCACAGGACGGGGCCGTGCGGCGTCGTCGTCCCCGGCCCAGGAGCGCCGATGACGTGGGGAGACACGGCGAGAGCGAGCGGGCGGCCACCGGAAACCCGGTGACCGCCCGCTCGGCGTGTGCAGGAAGGAAGGCTCAGGCCTCGACCTCCTGGATGGCCGCGGCGAACACGCCGAGGGCGTCGCGCAGCAGGTCCATGTCGATCACCAGCGGCGGGAGCAGACGCACGATGTTGCCGAACGTGCCGCACGTGAGGATCGCCACCCCCTGCTCGAGGCAGCGGGCCGCGATCTGCTTGGCGGCATCCGGGTGGGGTTCGTGCGTGCCGGGCTTCACGAACTCCAGTGCGATCATGGCGCCGCGTCCGCGCAGGTCGCCCACCACGGGGGAGGACTCCGCGACGGAGCCCAGCTCCTCGCGGATGACCTTCTCGATCTCGCGCGCGCGCTCCACGAGACCCCACTCCTCGATGGTCTCCAGCGCGCCCAGCGCGGCGGCGCACGCCACGGGGTTGCCGCCGTAGGTGCCGCCCAGGCCACCGGGGTGCACGGCGTCCATGATCTCGGCGCGGCCCACCACACCGGACAGCGGCATGCCGCCCGCGATGCCCTTGGCGAAGGTCACCAGGTCCGGCTCCACACCCTCGTGCTCGGACGCGAACCACGCGCCGGTGCGCGCGATGCCCGCCTGCACCTCGTCCGCCACGAACACGGCGCCGTTGTCCCTGCACCACGCGGACAGCGCGGGCAGGAAGCCCTCTGCGGGGACGATGAAGCCGCCCTCGCCCTGGATGGGCTCGATGACCACGGCGGCCACGTTCTCCGCGCCCACCTGCTTCTCCACGAGCGTCAGGGCGCGCTGCGCGGCCTCGGCGCCCGTCATGCCCTCGGGATCGCGGAACGGGTAGGACATGGGCACGCGGTAGACCTCGTTCGCGAACGGTCCGAAGCCCTGCTTGTACGGCATCACCTTGGCGGTCATGGCCATGGTGAGGTTGGTGCGCCCGTGGTAGGCGTGGTCGAAGACGACCACGGCCTGCCGCTTGGTGTGCACGCGCGCGATCTTCACGGCGTTCTCCACGGCCTCGGAGCCGGAGGTGAACAGTGCCGTGCGCTTGTCGAACGACCCCGGGGTCAGCTGGGCCATCTTCTCGCCCACGGCCACGTAGTCCTCGTACGGGGTGACCATGAAGCACGTGTGCGTGAACTTGGCCACAGCGTCCTGGACGCGCTGCACCACCTTGGGGGCGGAGGCGCCCACGGAGGTCACGGCGATGCCGGAGCCGAGGTCCACCATCTGGTTGCCGTCCACGTCCTTGATCACGCCGCCGTCCAGCTCGTCCGCGAAGACGGGCAGGGAGGAGGCGACGCCGGCCGCAACGGTCTGCGCGCGGCGCTCGGCGAGCGCCTGGGACCTGGGGCCGGGAATGCTGGTCACGAGCTCGCGCTTCTGCGGGAGCCGGTATTCGATCTCTGCCATCTCAGGACTTCCTTTCGTGCTGTGCCCGGGGCGGTGGTGCGCCCCGGGCG
>NZ_PHOA01000079.1 GCF_003687455.1 Kocuria tytonicola
GCCCCCACGCCGCCAGCCGGCTTCCTCGGCATCCGGCCACTCGCGCGCCCCTTCCTCGCAGGCTGGACGGTCTTCTCCTCTTCCGAACCCTCCCCTTTCTTCGCCCGTCCCGGTAGCGACCGCATCCGTCTAGTCCTCAGGCTCCACCTCGTACCCCGGAGGCCGTGCGTTGGCCCCTGAGCGAGGCCCGCGGCCATGACGTGGGGACACGAAAAAGCCCGCGCCGTCCAAGAACGACGCGGGCCTTCCCAACCCTCAACGATGCGATGCACGGTCAGTGCGCGTGGTCTCCGCGGGAGTGCTCGAAGATCAGGCCCAGGAGGCCGAGCAGGGCCACGGGGACGGCCAGGCCGATGATCCACGGACCAATTGCCAGCGCGGTCACGAAGAGCGCGCAACCGATGCCGAGCAGCAGCGGCCACCAGCTCCACGGGGAGAACGCGCCGTACTCGCCGGCCATCTCCACGATCTCGCCGTCCTCGCGGTCCTCCGGGAGAACTCCCCCGGTGGAGCGCTGCACGAGCCACAGGTAGACGACGAGCATGAAGCTCATCGCGGCGACGGCCAGCAGTGCCGGGAACCCGGCCAACTCCTGGAAGTCCGTCACATATCCGTAGATGAATCCCACCACGGTGCAGAACACACCGAGCAAGAGGAAGGTCTTGATAGTTGCGCTCATCGTCCATTCCTTCCACTGCCGCCCACCAGGGGGGTCTCGGCCTCATACTGCTGGCTGGAGAACGCCGAGAGCTCCGGGTGGTGCAGATCCAGCGCCGGGCGCTCGGAACGGATCCGAGGCAGGGAGGTGAAGTTGTGGCGCGGGGGCGGGCACGAGGTGGCCCACTCCAGGGAGCCACCGAAGCCCCAGGGATCGTCCACCTCGACCTTCTTGGCGTTGCGGTGCGTGGTGTACACGTTCCAGAAGAACGGGATCATGGACACGCCCAGCAGCATGGAGCCGATGGTGGAGAACTGGTTCATCCAGGTGAAGCCGTCCTCGGGCAGGTAGTCCGCGTAGCGGCGCGGCATGCCGTCCACGCCCAGCCAGTGCTGGATGAGGAACGTCATGTGGAAGCCGACGAACAGGAGCCAGAAGTGCACCTTGCCGATGCGCTCGTTGAGCATCTTGCCCGTGAACTTGGGCCACCAGAAGTAGAAGCCCGCGAACATGCCGAACACGATGGTCCCGAAGATCACGTAGTGGAAGTGCGCGACCACGAAGTACGTGTCCGAGACGTGGAAGTCCAGCGGCGGCGTCGCCAGGATGATGCCGGTGAGGCCACCGAACAGGAAGGTGAACAGGAAGCCCAGCACCCACAGGATGGGCGTCTCGAAGGTGAGCGAGCCCTGCCACATGGTGCCGATCCAGTTGAAGAACTTCACGCCCGTGGGGACCGCGATCATCATGGTCATGAAGGAGAAGAACCCGAGGGCCACGGCGCCGGTGACGTACATGTGGTGCGCCCACACGGTCACCGAGAGGGCGGCGATCGCAATGGTGGCGAACACCAGGCCCTTGTAGCCGAAGATCGGCTTGCGGGAGAACACCGGGATGATCTCGGAGACGATGCCGAAGAACGGCAGCGCAAGCACGTACACCTCAGGGTGTCCGAAGAACCAGAACAGGTGCTGCCACAGGATGGCCCCACCGTTCTCGGGATCGAACACGTGGCCACCCAGGCGACGGTCCATGCCCAGTGCGAACAGGGCCGAGGCCAGCGGCGGGAAGACCATGATGATCAGCATGGAGGTGATCAGCGTGGTCCAGGTGAAGATCGACATGCGCCACATGGTCATGCCGGGCGCACGCATGCACACGATGGTCGTGATGAAGTTCACGCCACCGAGGATCGTGCCGAAGCCCTGCAGGCCCAGACCGAAGACCCAGAGGTCACCGCCGACCCCCGGACTGAACGTGGTGCTGTTCAGAGGTGCGTAGGCGAACCAGCCGAAGGACGCGGCGCCCTGCGGGGAGATGAAGCCGGACACCGCGATGAGGGAGCCGAACAGGAAGAACCAGAACGCCAGCGCGTTCAGACGCGGGAAAGCCACGTCCGGGGCGCCGAGCTGCAGGGGCACGATGACGTTGGCGAAACCCACGAACAGCGGCGTGCCGAACATCAGCAGCATGATCGTGCCGTGCATGGTGAACAGCTGGTTGTACTGCTCCTTCGTCTCCAGGATCTGCATTCCGGGCTCGAAGAGCTCGGCGCGGATGAGCAGCGCCATGATGCCGCCCGCGCAGAAGAAGATGAACGAGGAGATCAGATACATGTACCCGATCGTCTTGTGGTCGGTCGAGGTGAGCCAGTTGACGATCACCCGGCCCTTGGATCGCGGGACAACGCGGGGTGCGGCCGAAGCCGCGTCGTCCCGCGAATATTCGAGCGTAGACATTGCCTATCCCCTAGTTGTTGGAGGTTTCGTGGAGGTTGGGGTTGCGGTTGTACTCGTCGCCGACGAATCCGGTGTTGCCCTCGTCGCGCAGCTTCTGCATCTGGGCGTCGTACTCCTCCTGGCTGACCACGGCCACGTTGAACAGCATCTCGGAGTGGTACTCCCCGCACAGCTCGGCGCACTTGCCGGCGAAGGTGCCCTCGCGGCCGGTGGTGAAGCTCATGTAGTTGGTGCGGTCCGGGATCATGTCGATCTTCTCGAGGAAGGCCGGCACCCAGAAGGAGTGGATGACGTCACGGGACGTGATCTGCAGCTCCACCTTGCTGTCCGCGGGGAGGTAGAGGGTGGGCAGCGTCTTCTCCACACCGGGCTCACCCGTGAGGTGCGCCTGGACACCCTGGTAGTGGACGTTCTCATCCAGGTAGTTGAAGTCCCAGGCCCACTGCTTGCCGTACACCTGGATCTTGGTGTCGGGGTTCTCGAAGCGGTCCGTGATCTCGGTCTGCGCGCGGAACGAGAAGAAGAACAGGGAGACGATCATGGCGATCGGCACGATCGTGTAGAAGATCTCGAGCGGCGCGTTGTACGCCAGCTGCCGCGGGTAGCCCGTCTCGTTCTTCCGGCGGCGGTAGGCCACCATGCACCAGAGCATGAGACCCCACACCAGCAGACCGACGCACAGGGCGGCGACCCAGGAGCCGATCCACAGATCCATGATCTGGTCGGCGTTGTCGGTGGTGCCGCGCTGGGTGGGCAGGAAGCCCACCTTCGACTGCTCGGAGCAAGCGGTGAGCGAGATCGTCGCCAGGACTGCTGCGGCCGAGACCTTCAGCTTCCGGCCGCGGCGGCTGCCGGTTCGAGTTTGCGAACTCACAGACGGCCCTTCCTCTTCTGTATGTGGGCTCTGCATAGCTCGTGCACGTGGGCACAGAGAACACGTTGCCCGTTGATGGTTCTCCCTCGGAAGCTTACCCCTCGGCCCCCCGATGTGCTGACACTGTGTCAGTCCGCCGTGTCGTGCCGGGCCCGCGCCGCCGCAGCTCTCCGGGCCCGCGTTCCGCGGACCCCGCACACATCCCGGACGTGCGAAAAGGGGTGCGCGGTGCCCTCCCAGGACCGCGCACCCCTCCCGGTGCTCGACGACTCAGTGGAAGGAGTCGCCGCACGCGCACGAACCCTGCGCGTTGGGGTTGTCGATCGAGAAGCCCTGCTTGGAGATGGTGTCCTCGAAGTCCACGGTGGAACCGCTGAGGTACGGGACGCTCATCTTGTCCACGATGACCTCCACGCCACCGAAGTCGCGGACGTGGTCCCCGTCGAGGACGCGCTCGTCGAAGTACAGCTGGTAGATCAGACCGGAGCAGCCGCCCGGCTGCACGGCCACGCGCAGGCGGAGGTCGGTGCGGCCCTCCTGCTCCAGCAGGTCTCGGACCTTCTGGGCGGCGGTGTTGGTCAGCAGGACCTCGTGGGCAGGCAGGTCCTGGGTGGTCTCGTTGTCGGTGGTGACGCTCATGCTGCTCGCTTTCCGTGCGACGCGGGGTCGCATCCCTGAGTGCGTGTCGGGGCTTTCGGCGTGTGGAACGCCCGACCCGCGCGAATCATTCCGCGGTGCGTCCGCCCTGCTCGGCGAGGGCGGTGAGGATGAGGGCCTCGGCGGTCACCGCGTGCAGGAAGTCCCCGATGTGCAGGGACTCGTTGGCGCTGTGCGCCCGCGTGTCCGGGTCCTCGATCCCCGTGATCAGGATCTGCGCCTCAGGGTACGCCTCGGTGAGGGTCGCGGTGAAGGGGATGGATCCGCCCATGCCGGCGGTCACGGCGGGACGCCCCCACGCCTGCTCGAACGCCCACAGGGCGATCTGCGAACTCGCGGCCTGGGTGTCGGCGCGGAACGACGGTCCGGTCTCCTCGATCTCGAAGCTCACGTGGGCGCCGAACGGGGCGTTGTCCAGCACGTGCTTCCGCAGGGCCTCGGCGGCCTCCTTCGGGTCCTGCCCCGGCGCGATGCGCAGGCTGAGCTTCGCGCGGGCAGTGGCCGCAATGGTGTTGGACGCGGTGGCCACGTCCGTGACGTCGATCCCCGTGACGGACAGCGCCGGCTGCGTCCAGATCCGGGAGGAGATCGAGCCGCGTCCGGCCAGCTGCACGCCGTCGAGCACTCCGGCGTCGGCCCGGAAGCTCGCCTCGTCGTAGTCCACGTCCGTGTCGTCCTCGCTGAGCAGCCCGGGGACGGCCACGGCGCCGTCGTCGTCGTGCAGGGTGGCGATCAGGCGTGCCAGCAGCGTGGGCGCGTCCAGCACGGGACCGCCGAACATGCCGGAGTGGACGGAGTGGTCCAGCGCGCCGATCTCCACGATCCCGCCGACGACGCCGCGCAGGCTCGTGGTCAGCGCGGGCACCCCGACCTCCCAGTTCGCGGAGTCGGCGATGACGATGACGTCGGCGGCCAGCTTGTCCCTGTGAGCGGCCAGGAACGCCTCGAAGCCCGGCGAACCGGCCTCCTCCTCACCCTCGACGAACACCGTGACGCCGAGGCCGGGCTCGCCACCCTGCCGCTCGAAGAACGCCCGGAGGGCACCCACATGGGCCATCACCCCGGCCTTGTCGTCCGCGGCACCGCGGCCCCAGAGCCGACCGTCCTTCTCGACGGCCTCGAACGGCTCCGAGTTCCAGAGCTCCCGCCTGCCGGGGGGCTGCACGTCGTGGTGGGCGTAGAGCAGGATCGTCGGGAACCCGGATGCGGCGGCCTTGCGGGCGACGACGGCGGGGTGCCCGGCGTCGTCCTGCGAGGGCACCCGCAGCACCTCCACGCTGTCGAACGGCAGCTCCTCCAGCAGGCCGGCCACGGCACGGGCGCTGCGGTCCAGCTCGGCGGCGTCGAAGGAGTCCCACGCGATGCCGGGGATGGCCACGAGCTCCCCGAGCTCGCGCAGCAGGGTGTCGCGGGAGTCCGTGACGCGCGCGCGCAGGGCCTCGACCGTCTCGGAACTGGGGCGTGTGAAGTCAGCACTCATGGCCCCAGCCTAGTCACGGAGCCTGTGCGGTGCCCGGACACACGGCCGGGAACCCGCCCGCTCTCCGCTAGGCTGGTCCGGTGTTTGGACGCAGGAAGTCAGAGGAATCCACGGGATCCACCGCCGTGCGCGCCACGGCCGTGACCGCCGTCGAGCCGGACGGGCGTGCCCGCGACGGCCACACCCCCGACGGGAAGAAGGGTCGCCCCACCCCCACGCGCAAGGAGCAGGAGGCCGCGCGGCGTCGTCCCCTGATCCCCGCGGACCGCAAGGCCGCCAAGGCCGAGTCCCGGCAGGCGGAGCGGGAGCGCCGGGCGCAGGCCCAGGCCGGCATGGCCGCGGGCGACGAGCGCTACCTGGGCCCCCGCGACGCCGGTCCCCAGCGGCGTTTCGCGCGCGACTGGGTGGACTCCCGCTTCAACATCGGCGAGTACGTGCTGGTCGTCATGCTCGCCATCATCGTCTTCCTCTTCCTGCCCGTGCAGTCCGTGGCCCTCACGCTGATCTGGGTGGTCTACGGGTACATCGCCCTGTGCGTGCTGGACGCGGTCATCACCACCCAGCGCATGCACGCGGCCATGCGCCGCAGGTTCGGCACCGTCCAGCGCGGCACCCGGTGGTACGCCGCCATGCGGACGTTCACCATCCGGCGGCTGCGGCTGCCCAAGCCCCAGGTGCGCCGCGGGGAGCGCCCCGAGTAGGCCACGCGGCACACGACGGGGGCCGGTCCACCCCGTGGACCGGCCCTCGTCGGGCTCAGGCGGAGGTTCTGCGGGCCGCCCGTCGGAGTCCGCGGTTGATGCGCGCGGCCCAGAACGGTCCCTCGTAGAGGAACGCCGTGTACCCCTGGACCAGGGACGCTCCCGCGTCCAACCGCTCCAGCACGTCCTCGGCCGTGGTCACCCCACCCACGGACACGAGGACGAGCCGATCCCCCACGTGCTCCCTGAGCAGGCGCAGCACCTCGAGCGAACGACGGCGCAGCGGGGCGCCCGAGAGGCCGCCGGCACCGCACTGCGCCACGGCCTCGCGGTCGCTGCGCAGTCCGAGTCCGTCCCGGGCAATCGTGGTGTTGGTGGCCACGATGCCGTCCAGCCCCAGCTCGAGCGCCAGGTCCGCGACAGCCAGGACGTCCTCGTCCGCGAGGTCCGGCGCGATCTTCACGAGCAGAGGGACCCGCCGCGTGGTGACGCGGTCAGCCTCCGCCCGAACGGCCCGGAGCAGGGGGCGCAGCGCATCCAGCTCCTGCAGCTGCCGGAGCCCTGGGGTGTTGGGGGACGAGACGTTCACCACGAGGTAGTCCGCGTACGGGGCCAGCGTGGCCGTGCTCAGCACGTAGTCCCCCACCGCGTCCTCCAGGCCCACCGCCTTCGTCTTGCCGATGTTCACCCCCACCACCGGACGACGCCGCCCCGTCCGGGCCGCATCCTGCGCCAGCGTGTGCAGGGCCGATGCCACCCGTGGCGCGACCGCGCGGGCGCCGTCGTTGTTGAAACCCATGCGGTTGACCACGGCCCGGTCGGCCACCAGGCGGAACAGCCTGGGGCGGGGGTTTCCGGGCTGGCCCTGACCCGTGACCGTGCCGATCTCGACGTGCCCGAATCCGAGATCCGTGAGGGCGTGCGTGCCCGTGGCCCCTTTGTCGAAACCCGCGGCCAACCCGAACGGCGAGGGGAACGTGAGGCCCATGACGTGAACCTCGCTGCCGCCGTCCGCAGCGGTCATCCGGCTCAGCACGCGGCCCAGGCCGCACCGGTGAGCGAGCTGGATGCCGGCGAAGCCCAGGGTGTGGGCGAGCTCGGGGTCCATCCACGAGAAGGCGGCCTTGAAGAAGGTGGGGTACACGCGCATGGCACCAGCTTTCCACACCAGCGGGTGGGCGCCCGTGACCGGCGGGCGGGCGGTGCGGACGTGGAGAGCTGAGCTGCTCCTGAGAGCAGGCCGCTGTTCCTGCAGTTTAAAGACGAGCTTGAAGTGCAAACTTCAACTGATAGTCGAAGGTTCCACCTTCTTCGACCGTCGGCTTCTCAGCTCTCATTCTCCCCGGCCAGCGGGGACCCGACGCTGCCCGCCCTGTCCACGGCTCCGCCGTACCGACGGTCCCGTGCCACGTACTGCTGCACGGCGCGCCACAGGACGCGGCGGTCCATGTCCGGCCACAGCACGTCCAGGAAGGCCATCTCGGCGTAGGCGGACTGCCACAGCATGAAGTTGGAGAGCCGCTGCTCCCCCGAGGAGCGCAGGAACATGTCCACGTCCGGCAGATCCGGCTCGTCCAGGTACCGCTGCACGGTGTCCTCCGTGATCGACCCCGGTTTGAGGCGTCCCTCCTGCACGTCCCGCGCCATGGCTGCCGCCGCGTCCGCGATCTCCGCCCGGCCCCCGTAGTTGACGCACATGGTGAGCGTGATGACGTCGTTGTCCCGGGTTTCCCGTTCGGCCGTCTCCAGACGGTTGATCACCGATCCCCACAGCCGGGGCCGTCGCCCGGCCCAGCGCACCCGGATGCCCCACTCCTGGAACGTGGGCAGCTGCCGCTCCATCACGTCACCCGTGAAGTTCATGAGGAAGGCCACCTCTGAAGGAGAGCGCTTCCAGTTCTCGGTGGAGAACGCGTAGGCGGAGACGTACGGGATGCCCAGGTCTATGGCGCCGGCCACCACGTCCATCAGGGCTCGCTCCCCCGCCCGGTGACCCTCCGTGCGGGGCAGACCGCGTTCGTTGGCCCAGCGTCCGTTGCCGTCCATCACGAGCGCCACGTGCCGAGGGACGGCGGCTGCGGGGATCGCGGGAGCGGTGGCTCCGCTCGGGTGCAGGGGCGGCGGGGAGAAGGGAGTCACGGGGCGGTCCTCTCGACGGATGGTCTGTTGCCTCCACCCTAGGGCGTTCCGGCTCGAGGTACTCCAGCACGGGGTGTTCCGAGAACCCTCAGCCCTCCGCGCGCTCCACGAGCGCGAGGGACCGGACCGTGCGCTCCATGTGCCACTGGATGTACGCGGCCACGAAACCCGCTGCAGCGCGTGCGGTGCGGGCGTCGGCGGCGTCGATCGTGGGCCAGTGGCCGTGCAGGAGCCCGTTGAGCAGGACGAACGTCGCCTCGCTCGGAGCAGCGGAGCCCGGCGGGCGGCACTGGGGGCACACCGCGCCGCCGAGCGCGGCGGAGAAAGAGCGGTGGGGCCCGGGCGCGCCGCACCGCGCGCAGTCCACGAAGCTCGGCGCCCACCCGGCCAGCGAGACCGCCCGCAGGAGGTAGGAGTCCATGATGCGGCCCGGCTCGTGCAGCCCCCGGGCCACGGCCGAGAGCGCCCCCACGAGCAGCCGGTAGTGCTGGGCCGCGGTGTCGTGGTCGTCCTCCGTGAGCTTCTCGGCGGTCTCGGCCATGGCGGCAGCGGCGGTGTAGCGCTCGTAGTCCGCGGCAATGGCCTCCCCGTACGGCCGCTTGCCCACGGCCTGGGACACGATGTCCAGGGTGCGGCCGTTGACCAGCTGCACCTGTGCCACGTTGAAGGGCTCCAGCCGTGCACCGAAGCGGGACGTGGTGCGGCGAACCCCCTTGGCCACCGCCCGCACCTGGCCGTGCTCGGCGGTCAGGAGAATCACGATCCGGTCTGCCTCACCCAGCTTGTAGGTGCGCAGCACCACGGCGTCGTCGCGGTAGCTGCGCGAGGCGAAGGATGAACGGGGCACCGCGCCATTGTGCCACTCGCCGGCGGCGGCGCAGCCCCACGGCTCCCACCGGGGGTCGTAGGACCGCCTCCCCGCCACGCCCGTGACGCGGCCCCGCTCCTCCCGTGGAAGGGAGGAGCGGGGCCCGAAGCTTGCCGCCCCGCGGGATCAGTCCGCCTACGCGTCCCGCACGGCCCGGTTCACGGCGGAGATCACGGCCTTGAGCGAGGCCCGCGTGGTGCTGGTGTCCATCCCCGCGCCCCACAGCACGCGGTCCCCCACGGCCAGCTCCACGTAGCTCGCGGCCTGGGCGTTGGCCGAGGCCGAGAGCGTGTGCTCGGTGTAGTCCAGCAGCCGCACGTCCACGCCCTCCTGGTTGAACAGGTTCACCAGCGCGTCGATGGGCCCCGTGCCCTGCGCGGTGCGCTCACGGTGCTCACCGCCCACGTCCAGGCCGACCTCCAGGACCGTGTTGCCCTCGTCCTGCGCGTGGGTGGAGATGGAGGTGATGCGGTAGTGGCCCCAGCGCGAGTCCCCGTCCGTGGTGGGCAGGTACTCGTCCGAGAAGATCTTCCACAGCTGCTGGGCCGAGACCTCGGAGCCCGAGGTCTCGGTGTACCTCTGCACGGCGCCCGAGAACTCGATCTGTGCACGGCGCGGCAGGTCGATCCCGTATTCGCTCTTGAGCAGGTACGCCACGCCGCCCTTGCCGGACTGCGAGTTCACGCGGATCACGGCCTCGTAGCTGCGCCCCACGTCCTTGGGGTCGATGGGCAGGTAGGGGACGGCCCACTCCAGCTCGTCCACCCCGACGCCCTGCTGCTCGGCGTCCCGCTGCATGGTGTCGAAGCCCTTCTTGATGGCGTCCTGGTGCGAGCCGGAGAACGCCGTGAACACCAGGTCACCACCGTAGGGGCTGCGCTCGGGCACCGGCAGCTGGTTGCAGTACTCCACGGTACGGCGGATCTCCTCGATGTCCGAGAAGTCGATCTGCGGGTCCACGCCCTGGGTGAGCAGGTTCAGCCCCAGGGTCACCAGGTCCACGTTGCCCGTGCGCTCGCCGTTGCCGAACAGGCAGCCCTCGATGCGGTCGGCGCCGGCCAGGTAGCCCAGCTCGGCGGCGGCCACACCCGTGCCACGGTCGTTGTGCGGGTGCAGGGACAGGACGATGTCGTCCCGGTGGTACAGGTGGCGGCCCATCCACTCGATGGAGTCGGCGTACACGTTGGGCGTGGCCATCTCCACCGTGGCGGGCAGGTTGATGATCATGGAGCGCCCGCTGCCCACCTCGAAGGTCTCCGCGACCTCGTTGCAGATCCGGGCCGCGAACTCCAGCTCGGTGCCTGTATAGGACTCCGGGGAGTACTCGTAGGTCACGGCGGTGCCGCTGAGCTGCTCCTCGTACTTGCGGCACAGCCGGGCGCCGGTCAGGGCGATGTCCACGATGCCGTCCATGTCCTGGTTGAACACCACGCGCCGCTGCAGGGTGGACGTGGAGTTGTACAGGTGGACGATGGCCCGGGGCGCGCCGTCGATGGCCTCGTAGGTGCGCTCGATCAGGTGCTCGCGGGACTGGGTGAGCACCTGGATGGAGACGTCCTCCGGGATGTGGTTGCCCTGCACCAGGGTCCGCACGAAGTCGAAGTCCGTCTGCGACGCGGACGGGAAGCCCACCTCGATCTCCTTGAACCCCATCTTCACGAGCAGCTGGAACATGCGCAGCTTGCGCTCGGAGTCCATGGGGTCGATCAGTGCCTGGTTGCCGTCCCGCAGGTCCACGGCGCACCAGCGGGGCGCGGTGGTGGCCACCTTGTCCGGCCACGTGCGGTCGGACATGTCGAACGGGAAGTTCTGGTGGTACGGGGTGTACTTGTGGGCGGGCATGCCGGAGGGGCGCTGCAGGTTCTTCACGGGGTGGGGCCTTTCGAGCTGTGGCGGGTGGCCGGCGTGGTGGAACTCCGCAGCGGGTGCTCGGCCGTGGGTGATCGAGTCAGGCCCCGCTGCGGCACGTAAGCGGGAGGAGCTGCACGTCGGACCGCATGCGATCCAAACTACCATCTGTGGTCCGGCTCACTCGACCCTCACTGCTCCGCGGTGGCCTGGCACGTGACCTGCTCCGCCGTCTGACCCTGGAGGTCGTCCGGAAGGCCCTGTCCGCGGTCGATCCGCTCGCCGTGCGTGAAGTCCTGGCCCACGGCCACCTGGACGCCGCCCACCTCGTAGCTCGGCACCAGCTGAGATGGAGCGGCGTCGAGCAGCGCGGCGATGTCCTGCGCGGCGAGGGCCCAGTCCGGGTGGTAGAAGATCTGGGTGGCGGACAGCTGCGCCCCGGACTTCCCGGAGCGGGCCTGGTCGTAGCCCCCCGTGCGCAGCCGCTGCACCACCTGGGCGTCGCGGCCCCCCGTGTCCGAGCGGTTGGTCACGGTCACCGGCACGAGGGCTGGGTCCACGGCCGGGCGAGTGGGGCTCGGGCTCGCGGAGGGGCGCGACGACGCTCCGCCGCTCTTCGCGGCGGACGCACCCGGTGCGGGAGTGGCCGGGTCCGACGACGGCGCCGCGGACTCCGCCCCGCCCGTGACCGCCACGTCCTCGCGCAGGGTGGTGAACAGCTTGTCCGCGGGTTTCTGGTCCAGCTGGAGGCGGTTGGGGTCCGCGGGGGAGGGCTCGGTGGGGGCGG
>NZ_PHOA01000007.1 GCF_003687455.1 Kocuria tytonicola
GGCGTAGGGGACGGAGAAGTCGAACGCCTCCTTGCGCTTGGCGGTGGGGGTGGCGAAGGACTCGCCGTTGACCTCCGTGGACCAGGTCTCCGGTCATTCGGCGGCCCAGACCGAGACCTCGAACTTCGGCCAGAGCATGGCCAGGGCCGGAGCCCAGCTGGTTCCCGTCACGGGCTTCGACGAGGCGGTCATGCTCGTGGCCTTCGGGCGCGTGGACATGACCGGCAACGACTTCGTGACCTTCCAGTCCTTCTTCGAGCAGCGCCCCGACGCCGGCATCCGTCTCCTGGACGGGCCGCTCGGCGAGGCCTCGGAGTCCGCGGTCCTCATGGCCCGCAACCAGCCGCGGTTGCGCGCGGCCGTGGACCAGTCCCTGAACCACCGCATGGACACCGGAGATCTAAGGAAGATCTACGAGAAGTACGTGTCCACCGACCTCACCCCGGAGCCATGACCGATTTCCTGAGCCTGTGGGCCGACTCCCTTCCCCAGCTGCTGGCGGCCACCGTGAAGGTGACCGTTCCGCTGAGCATCATCGCCTTCGTCCTGGCCCTGGTGGTCGCGGTGCTCGCCACCGCCATGCGGCTCAGCCGCATCCGCCCCCTGCAGTGGCTGTCCCGGTTCTACGTGTGGCTGTTCCGTGGCACGCCCATCCTGGTGCAGCTGTTCATCATCTTCTACGGCCTGCCCGCCGCGGGCATCACGCTCTCCGCGTGGACCTCGGCCATCATCGCGTTCACACTGAACACCGGCGCGTACGCCGCGGAGACGCTGCGGGCCTCCGTGCAGTCCATTCCCCGGGGCCAGCTGGAGGCCGCCCGGACCCTGAACTACACCGGGTGGCAGACGGTCCGCCACGTGATCGCACCCCAGGCGCTGCGGATCGCGCTGCCCCCGCTGGGCAACGACCTGATCGACCTCGTCAAGGGCACCTCACTGGTCATGGTGATCACCCTGGCGGACGTGTTCCAGGTGGGCCGCCAGATCGCCGCGACCACCTTCCAGCCCCTGGCGCTCTACGCGGAGGTGGCCGTGGTCTACCTGGCGATCTTCACCGTCCTGTCCTTCCTGCAGTCCCGCCTGGAGCGGGTGTCGAACCGCTACATCAGGAGCTCCCGTGCTTGAGCTGAACGACGTCTCCAAGAGCTTCGGCGGGACCCCTGTCCTGAAGCAGGTCTCACTGCAGCTGCGGGGCGGGGAGACCACCGTGGTGCTGGGGCCCTCCGGCTCCGGCAAGTCCACGCTGCTGCGCACCATGAACCTGCTGGAGGTCCCGGAGTCCGGGTGCTTGAGCATCAACGGGGACTCGGTGACCTTCGGCGCCACGCTCACCCGCAAGCAGGTGGCGGCCATCCGGCGGCGCTCGGCCATGGTGTTCCAGGGGTACAACCTGTTCCCCCACGAGACGGTGCTGGAGAACGTGGCCATGCCCCCGGTGCTCAACGGCAAGGCGGACCGCGCCACCGCCCGGGCCCGCGCCACGGAGCTGCTGGGCAAGGTGGGCATGGACCACCGGCTGCAGGAGTACCCGGACAACCTCTCGGGCGGTCAGCAGCAGCGCGTGGCGATCGCCCGGGCACTGGCGGTGGAACCCGACTACCTGCTCTTCGACGAACCCACCTCCGCCCTGGACCCCGAGCTGGA
This sequence comes from Kocuria tytonicola, assembly GCF_003687455.1. Taxonomy (GTDB): domain Bacteria; phylum Actinomycetota; class Actinomycetes; order Actinomycetales; family Micrococcaceae; genus Kocuria; species Kocuria tytonicola. The sequence continues at coordinate 1,645 of NZ_PHOA01000007.1, forward strand.
GGCCGAGGTCATCAAGGTCATGGTGGACCTGGCCCGGGAACGCCGCTCCCTGGTGGTGGTGACCCACAACATCGGGTTCGCCCGCCGGGTCGCGGACCGCATCGTCTTCCTCGCGGACGGCGGCATCGGCTTCGACGGCACGCCGGAGGGCTTCTTCGCGTCCGACAACGAGCGGATCCGCCGCTACCTCAACGTCTTCGACGCCGTGTGAGCGGACGCCGTCCCGGGGTCAGAAGCTCCCGGACGCCCCGCCGCCGCTGAACCCGCCGCCACCGCCGAACGAGCTGGACGCGCCACCGCCGTAGTTCGACCCGCCCGAGGTCGAGGAGTGGGACGCCCCGCTGTACACGGCCGGGTACATCACGTACAGCGGCAGCCAGCTCTGGAACGTGGGCGCGTACTGGATCTCGCGCTCCACGCCGTCCTTGTCCTTGGCCTTTCCGGGGGTCGCGTTGAGGCCCGGGGCCTTGGGGTTCTGCTGCCGGTAGCGGTAGTAGGCGCGGCGCATGCCCTCGGTGATGTTCTCCTCCGGGTGTTCGCGCTGGAACTGCTCGATCTCCCGGTCCGCCTGCTCCCGGATCTTCTTGGTGCGGCGGCTGCGGCGCCAGGCCAGGAGTCCGGCCACCACACCGCCCAGGCCCAGCAGTCCGAAGATCACACCCATGATGGTGTTGCTGCGGACCTCCCGCTCGTGCGCGGCCTGCGGGTTCGCCTGGTCGTAGACCTCGGTGAGGGTGTTCGTGAACGCCTCGGCATACTTCTCGTCCTTGAAGCCGGGCTGCAGCTCGTCCTTCATGACGGACTCGGCGTCCCCGTCCGAGAGCACCTCCCGGGCGCCGTCCGCCACCTCGATGCGCAGCTCCCGCTCGCCCATGTCCGCGACCACGAGCACGCCGTTGTTCCGGCCGTCGTCCCCCACGCCCCAGTCCGTGGCGACCTTCCGGGAGTAGTCCTCGATGCTCTCGCCCTGGGTGCCGTCCACGGTGAGCACCGCGGCGCGGATGTACTCGTTGTCCTTGTTCTTCTGCCCGATCAGGCGGTTGAGGTCCGCCTCCTCCTGCGTGCTCAGCAGGTCCGCCTGATCCTGCACCGCACCCTCGCTGGGCCGGGGTGGGATGTCCAGTGCCCGGGCGGGCAAGGCCGTGCCCGCCACCAGAGCCGATCCCAGCGCTGCCGTCAGCAGCACTCTGCGCGCAGCGGGCAGGGTTGCGTTCGAGGTGGTCACAGGGTCCTCCCGGGGCTCGACGACCGGCGCAGCGCGCCGTTTCCTGCGGTCCAGGCTACGTGGCGCACGTGGCGCGGCACACACCCCCGCCGCCCTCGGCGCGGCGTCCCCCGGTGCGGGCACGACGCCGCCCGGGTCGCCTCCGCAGCCCCACTCGCCGCCCCTGGGACGCGCTACTGCGCCTCCCGCGCCCCACGGCGACGCATGTATGTCCCCGGGGACGCAGCGCCCTCCCCCGCAGGCCCCGGACATGGCGCGGGCCGGCTCCCCCGGAGAGGGAACCGGCCCGCGGGGCGGCGCCGTGCGGCGTCGTCGAGTGGTGGACTCAGTGCTGGGCGGTGGGGACCACCATCACGGGGGACTCCGTGTCCGCGAGGACGGCCTGGGAGACCGAGCCCATGAGCAGACCGCGGAAGCCGCCGTAGCCGCGCGTGCCCATCACCAGGAGGTCCGCGGTGCGGGAGGCGTCCACCAGGGCGTCCGCGGGACGACCGTCGAGCACGCGAGTGATGATCTCGAGGTCCGGGAAGTCCCCGCGCAGCTCCTGGGCCACGGACTCGGTGAGCTCCTTTGCCGGGGCCTTCAGCTGCTCCTGGACCGCGCGCTCCAGCTCGTAGGAGTTCATGGGCAGGTAGCTGGTGGTGGGAACCACGCTCACCACGGCGAGGCGAAGACCGTGCTCGGTGGCGTAGCGGGCGGCCAGCGGGACGGCCCTGTTCTGGGCGCCGAGCTTGTCCACGCCCACCACCACGCACCCGGCGAAGCTCTCACCCTCGGCGCGGGACTCCCGCTCCTGCGGGTTCCAGCTCTCGGGGAGGATCACCACGGGGGCGCTCGAGTGCGAGGCGACGGCCGCGGAGACCGAGCCCACCCGACCGCGCACCCCGTGGTGGCCGCGCTTGCCCATGACCACCACGGCGGCGTCCTTGGCCTCGTACACGATCACACCGGCGGCGTCCCCGCGCTCGATGATGCCCTGCGCACTGACCCCGGCCGCCTTGGCCTTCTCCACGGCGGTCCTGGCGAGCCGTTCGGACTCCTCCTGGAGGGCCTCCGCGAACGCGCCGTAGAGGGACTGGTCCAGGCCGGTCTGCCGGCCCGTGGAGAGCACGATCTTCAGCGGCAGCTGACGCTGCTGCGCCTCGGCGACCGCCCAGTCCAGCGCTCGCTCGCTGTGGTCGGAGCCGTCGTACGCAACCACGATGTTCTGTGTCATCTTCTGCACCTGCCTGTCGGTAGTTGTGGGTGTTCTCGGGAGGGCGCTGGATCTCAGCGGGCGTTGGGGACCACCATCACGGGACCGGCCGCACCGGCCAGCACCGCCTGGGACACGGACCCCAGCAGCAGCCCCGTGAAGCCGCCGACGCCGCGCGAGCCCACCACCACGAGCTCCGCGGTGCGCGTGGCCTGCACCAGCACCCGCCCGGGGCGGCCCAGGAAGGCGTGGTCGCTCACCTGCACCTCCGGAGCCCGCTGGGCAATGCTGCGCGTGAGCCCGGAGAGCTTCTTGAGGGACTCCTCGAAGTAATAGGTCTGGTTGTACTGGTCCTGGAACCACTCGGGCGTTCCGGACAGGGCACCGTTCACGGACACCAGGCTCAGCCCCAGGCCGTGGGCGGCGGCGTACTCGATGGCCTGTGCCACGGCGGGGTTCTCGTCCCCGGAGGCGTCCACGCCCACCACCACGGTCCCGGAGAAGTCCGTCTCCGAGGCCGGGACGCGGTGCGGCTGCCCGATCCCGTCCTGGTTCCCGGCGAGCTGCACGTCCTGGGCCTCCCGGACAACGGTGCGGGCTTGGTCCTGGTCCGCGCCGTCCTGCTGCTCACCGGGCGGAACCACCACCACGGGAACCGGGCTGTGGGCCGCCACCGCGGCGGAGACCGAACCCAGGCGGCCGCGCAGTGCGCCGCCCCGGCCGCGCTTGCCCATGACCACCAGGCAGCAGTCCTTCGCGGCGCGCAGCACGGACCGGGCGGCGTCCCCCTCGGCGGTGACCGTGTCGATCTCCACCTCCGGGGCCTGCGCGCGGGCGTGCTCCACGGCGGCCATGAGGTTGGACTCGCACTCCTGGGTGACGGCCTCGCGGAAACGCATCTCCAGACCGGGATCACCCACCACGGCCACGGGGTACGCGCCGATCAGCCGCACGGGAACGTGGCGTGCGCGGGCCTCCGTGAGTGCGCGGTCCAGTGCCCGGAGGGCGATCTCGGAACCGTCGATGCCCACCAGCACGGGAGCGTTGGACGAGGTGTTCAGAACGTCTTTGTTCATGCCTTAAGAATAGTCCCGCAGGGCTCTTTCGGCGCGGTTCACCACACGCGCGGGAGGGCCTTCCACCCCGGGCCGCGGGACTCCGGGGCAGGTGCCGGTGCGGGTGGCGCCGGCGGGCCGTCACGCCATGGCGAGCATCCACCGCGAACCCCGGATGCGCCGCCCCAGGGTCGCGGCGCGGGCGCCCGTGTAGCCGCCGGCGTACGCGACCCACAGCCACACCGCGCCGGCCGCGCCGGAGCCGCCCCAGTGCACCACGGCCCACAGCAGCGGGAGGTAGACCACCAGGTTCACGACCCCCGCCAGGGCGAGGTAGCGGGCGTCCCCGGCGCCGATCAGCACGCCGTCGAGCACGAACACGAACGCCGCGAGCGGCTGGCCCACCGCCACCACCAGCAGGGAGACGCCGAACAGCGCCTGCACGTCCTGGGAGTCCGTGAACAGGAAGCCCAGCCGAGGCCCCAGGACACCCACCAGCAGGCCGGTCACCACGCCGAATCCGAGCCCCCAGCGCAGCAGCCGGCGCATGAGCAGCCGCACGGCCTCCCGGTCCTCGTCCCGCCGCAGGTCCCGCGCGCCCAGCTCCTTGCCGAGCAGCGCCTGCGCGGCGATCGCGAGCGCGTCCAGGGCGAAGGCGAGGAAGTTGAAGATGGTCATGGTCAGCTGGTACGCGGCGAGGTTCTCGGCCCCCTGCGCGGTGGCCACCACCACGGTCAGCAGGATGGCCACGCGCAGGGACAGGGTGCGCAGCATGAGCCAGGAGCCCACGGTGAGGTGCGCGCGGATCCCCGCCCAGGAGGTCCGCGCGGCCACGCCCTCGGCGCGGAGCCGACGTCCCAGCATCACCAGGTAGGTCAGGGCCATGCCCCACTGGGTGAGGCTCGTGCCGATTGCCGCACCGGCCACCCCGAGGTCCGCGCCGTAGACCAGCGCGAGGTTCAGTCCGGCGTTCACGGCCGCGCCCACGCCCGCCACGACCAGCGGAGTGGTGGTGTCCTGCAGTCCGCGCAGCACCCCCACGGCGGCCAGCACCACGAGCATGGCCACCAGTCCGGGCAGGGACCACAGGGCGTACGACGTCGCGTGGTCCAGCACCTCGCCCTGCGCCCCCATCGCGCGCAGCAGGGGCCGCATCACCACCGCACCCACCGCGGCCAGGACCACGCCCAGACCCGCGGCAGTCCAGAGGCCGTCGCGGCCCACGCGCAGGGCCTCGCCCATCCGCCCCGCCCCCAGGTGGCGGGCCACGGCGGGGGTGGTGCTGTATGCCAGGAACACCATGAGCCCCACCACGGTCTGCACCACCGTGGAGGCAATCCCCACGCCCGCGAGCTGCGCGGTCCCCAGGTGCCCGATGATCGCCGAGTCCGCGAGCAGGAACAGCGGCTCCGCGATCAGCGCCCCGAACGCGGGCACGGCGAGCGCCAGGATCTGACGGTTCAGGCCCGGCCCGGAGGAGGGGGACGACGCCGCTGGGCCACCCGGGGTGCCTGGGTGGCCGTCGGGGACGGGCACGTCAGCGGCGTCGCCGTGTGAGGTGTTCGCAGATGAGGAGGGCACCGCACCAGACTAGGCGGGCGGGGGTCGGTGCTCACGGTTTCCCGGCGTCCCGGGCGCAGGGTGGGCCGGGGCAGCGTCGTCCGGCTCCGCTTCTCACGGCTGCGGGTCCCGCGCGTCGTAGCGCAGGAAGCCGGGGAACGCGCGCACCAGGACGAGCACGAGCACCAGGCAGACGGCCGCGCCGGCGAGGGCGGCCCAGCCGGGACCGAGCAACTGGCCGCCGGCACCCAGGACGGCGTCGCCCAGGCGGGGTCCTCCGGCCACCACCACGATGAAAATGCCCTGCAGGCGGCTGCGCAGCGAGTCCGGGGTGGCGGCCTGCAGGATGGTGGTGCGGAACAGCATGGACACCGAGTCCATGACCCCGGCGGCCACGAGGGTCGCGCAGGAGAGCACCAGTGGCCAGGCGGTGTCCGCGCCCAGGCCCCGGGACGCGAGCAGGACCACCGCGCCGAACACCATGATGCACACGGCCCAGCCCGCCACTGCGGCGGCGCAGGCCCTGCCGTGATGGTTGATGCGTATGAATGTTCCTGAGAACACCCCCGAGATCACCGAGCCCGCCGCGAGGGACGCGGTGAGCAGACCCACCGTGAGCTGGTCCCCGCCCAGGACGGAGGCCCCGAGCACGGGGAACAGCACGCGCGGCATGGCGAAGACCATGGCGGCGATGTCCAGCAGGAACGTCATGCGCAGGTTGGGGCGGGTGGCCAGGAAGCGGAATCCCTCCACCACCGAGCGGAACCCGGCCTTGGTGGCACCACCCTCGCCCGGTTCGGGAGGCAGGGGCGGGAGCTTGTACATGGCCCACAGGCTCACCGCGAAGCTCAGGGCGTCCAGCGTGTACGCCCACGCGAAGCCGAGCCCGGCCACCGTGAACGCCCCGAGCAGCGGCCCCACCATGAGGCACGAGCCCATGGTCAGCTGAAACAGGGCGTTGGCCGCGGGCAGCTGACGAGCGGGGACCAGCCGGGGGACGATCGCGCCGCGCACGGGCTGGCCCAGTCCCTGCGCGAACGAGTGCAGGGCCACGATCCCGTAGAGCACCCCCACGCTGCGCACGTCCAGCCACGCGTGCGCGGCGAGCGCCACGGTCATGGCGAACAGCCCCACCGTGGTCCACAGCCCGGCCAGCCGCCGGTCCGAGGCGTCCCCGATGGACCCGCCGTACAGTCCCGCCACGATCAGCGGCACGAGCGCGAACACTCCCACCATTCCCACGGCGAACGTGGAGCGGGTGAGCTCGAAGACCTCCAGACTGATGGCGATCACCGTGAACTGGTTGCCGAGCATGGACAGCGTGGAGCCCATCCAGAGCCGACGGAAGTCGGGGATCTCGCGCACGGGGGAGATGTCCAGGAGGAAGCGGGCCACGGGTTGATCCTAGGATGCGCCCGGGGCCCGGCGTGCTGTGCGTGTCCGCGGCAGCGCTTACCCTGAGACCACCCCACGTCCCCGGGATCCCAGGAGCAGCCATGCGCACACGCGAACAGCGCTGGGCCGCGCGCTCTGCCCGCGGCTGGCCGCGGCTGCGCGTGCACGCGGTGCTCAACGGCCTCGGGGCGCTGCTCGCCGGGGCGGGTCTGCTGTGGTTCACGCGCGGCCCCCTGCACTTCCAGAACTTCCCCGCGGGGGACGTCGCCTGGTTCTGGCGGGCGGTCACCCTCGCCCTGGCGGTCCTGGTGCCGTACGTACTGCTCTCCATGGGCCTCCACCTGCTCCTCGCGGGTGCCACCGCCACCCAGCGGGCCGCCCTGGCCGCGGGCCGCTCCCGCACGGTGGTGCTCAACCCCGATGACCCGGACGAGCCGCCCGTCTCCGTCCAGAAGCTCACGGAGCACACCCCGCCGGGCGTGAAGATCCGCGCCCATGCCCTCCACGGCCGGCGCCACGACAGCCGCTACACACGGGACCTGCTGGGCCTGCTGCCCGTCCAGTCCCCCGCCGCGCTCGTGCCCCTGGGGGCGGGCATCCTGGCGCTGGTCGTGGCCACCGTGTACTACGCCACGGGATATGCCGAACCGGCCATGGTTCTGCTGCTGGGCACCTTCTACCTGGGGTGGAAGCTCTTCCGCGGCTGGCGCAGCCACCGCGTCTTCGCGGACACCCACTGGGAGACCCCCGCGGAGGTCGTGGTGGACACCGGGCCCGTCCCGCGCGTCACCCCCCTGCGGGACGAGGACACGGAGACCGGGCCCACCGCCCGGGTCACCCGCTTCCCGGACGACGCCGCCGCGCCGGTCCCGCGCGAACGGGCGCGGGCGGCGTCGTCCCACCGCGCGGACGTGGAGTACGAGGACGAGCCGTACGAGATCACGGACGAGCTGCCGGTGATCGAGCAGATCCGCGACCGCTACGCCGCGCCCAGGAAGCAGAGCGCCTCCCAGCGGCGGCTGGCCGAACGCGCCGAGCGGGAGGCGGTTCGCCGCAGGCTGCCAGGGGTCGTCTCCGCGGAGCGCGCGGAGAACCCGCCCACCGCTCCCATCACCCGCGTGACCCCGCAGGACCGCGCGACGGCGGGGGCGGAGGACCCGCAGACGGAGGCCGCCGAGCAGCAGGAGCAGCGCCTCCAGCAGAAGCGCTACGAGGACCACATGCAGCGCCACCGGGAGAAGCGCGAGGACCGGCTGCGCAGCGCAGAGGCCCGGGAGCCGGAAGAGGCCCCCTCGCTGCTGGGGTACGCCGTGAACCGGCTGAAGCGCCGGGGCGACGGTTCCTGACAGGACCTCCGCCGCGCCCGCTCCCTCTCGCGGGCACGAGGGCGGGATTCGTTCCACGGTGCCGGGACGTTCCCGTGCCGTCTCGCGCAGCACGGCGACGCCGCTCGGTGAAGCGCGGCGTCGTCACGTCGGTGGCAGACTGCCGGGAGGGCGCGCGTCCGGAACCTGCTCTCGGCCGCGCGCCCCAGTGGGCGGCGCTCAGGAGGCGGGAACGGCGTCGTCGCCCTCGCACCCCGGCAGCTCCGCGAGCACCCGGGCCTCGTGATCAGCACCCGTGCTCAGCTCGAAGGCCGCCACCGTGATCCACGGGACGAGCGTGCACAGCGCGAGCACCACGGTCAGAGGCACGTTCAGCACCGCGAGGACCACTGCCACCGCGAGCACCACCAGGCTGCTCGCGAGGATCGCGGTGTGCAGCCCGGCCCAGAAGCGCGTGGTGAGGTAGTGCGCGGTGAACAGCCCGACGGTGAAGACCCCCACCGGGATGGCGAGCGCGCACGCCGCCACCACGTGGTCGACGTGCAGGTCCTCACTGTGCTCGAAGGACAGTGCCATGAGGTGCAGACCCCCGCCCACGGCGGCGAGCGCGGGCCAGATCAGGAAGTGGCTGTAGCCGAAACCGAACGAGCGGCGCCGGTGGTGGTGCAGCACCTCCGCGAACCGAGGGATGAAGTAGGCCCACCAGAACCCGAAGGCGATCGCCGTCCCGCACACCGCCACAAGGATCGTGTCGCCCCAGTCGATGTACTGCTCGTCGGAGCCGAGGATGTTCTGCAGGGTGATGACGGTGCCGGTCACCACCTCGCCGATGGTGATGATGGTGAGCAGACCATGGCGCTCCGTGATGTGACCTGCGTGCCACGGTGTGCCGGTGCCCGATCCCCGTTCGGCGAGGAACGGCCCGGTCAGCTCCACGAGGGCGATCAGGGCGGTGACCCCGAGGAGCACCGGCAGCGGCAGCCCGGTCGTCTGCAGGAAGATCGTGGCGACCCACAGGGCCTGGGCGATGACCAGCGTGCTCAGGTAGAAGCGGATGGCCGGCCGGTGCTCGCCGTCGGCGCGGTGGGCACGCCCCCACTGCACCAGCATGGCCACGCGCATGATCACGTACCCGGTGACGCTCACCGTGTTGTCCAGCTCGCCGTGCGCCGCGGCGTGGAAGATGTCCGGGATACCCAGCGTCAGCACCACCACGCCGATCATCTGCAGCAGAGTGAGCAGCCGGTACAGCCAGTCGTCCGTGTCGTAGGCGCTCGCGAACCACGAGTAGTTGATCCAGGCCCAGATGATGCCGAAGCTCGTGAGGCAGAAGGACGCGATCCCCGATCCCACGTGTCCCTCGGCGAGGGCCTCCGCGAGCTGTGCCGCGCTCTGCGCGACCGCGACGACGAAGGTCAGGTCGAACAGCAGCTCGAGCGTGCTCGCGGATCTCTCACGTTCGCGCGGGTTGCGCCCGGTCATGGACCGCAGCCGGGAGCGCAGATCGTTCGGGTCGACATCCCCACGGGATGAATTGCTCATGCCGCACATTTTCACCCATGGGGGCGCGAGAACCTACCAGGGCGGAAGCCGTACCGGGCCGGGCGCGGCCCCCGCGCCCCGGACACCCCGGGGCGGGGAAGGCTGTCCACTCCTCCCGAGGCGGTCCCGGGACACGGAAGACGGAGGGGGACGAGCGCCTACACCAGGCGCGGCAGCGGACGCCCGAGGGCCACGGCCCCGGAGGGGATCGCGTCCACCACGAGCTTCGCGCCGAAGCCAATCAGCACCGTCCCGGTGATCCGGTCGATGATCCGCAGGGCCCGCGGGTCCGCGAGCCAGCGCCGGGCGTAGCCGCCGCCCAGGATGATGAGCGCGAACCACGCCATGGTGAGCGCGCCGTGCACCCCTGCGAGCAGCGCGCCCATGAGCAGCGGGGAGACCCCCTCGGGGAGGAACTGCGGGATCGTGGCGATGTAGAACACCCCCACCTTGGGGTTGAGCAGGTTGGTGCCGGCCCCGGTCAGCCAGCCCTGCCACGCGGAGGACGGCGGTGGGGTCGCTTTGCCGTCGGAGCCCGCCTCGAGGGGCTGGGCGCGGAAGGACTTCACGATCATCGACAGCCCGAGCCACAGCACGTACGCGGCACCCGCGGCCGTGAGGATGCGGTACGCGATTTCGGAGGCCGTCAGCAGTGCCGACACCCCGACCGCCGCGGCGATCCCCCACACCACCGCACCGGTGGCCACGCCCCCGGCGGTCGCCCACGCGTAGGGGCGCGTGCGGGTCAGGGAGGAGCGCAGCACGAGGGCGGTGTCCAGACCGGGGACGAGGGTCAGCAGCCCGGCCACCACGGCGAAGGCCAGGACGGCGTCGAGTACGGTCATGCCTCCAGGGTAGGGCCCGGGGTGCGACGCTGCCCGCTCGTGTGGGCGTCCAGCGGGGCCCGGCTGCCGAGTTGCCAGATCCTCCGGGCGGTCCACAGCAGCAGGGCCACCAGCAGCGCGTTGCGCACGGTGAGCACCGCGGCCATGACCGGGTTCGCGTGGATCAGCGGCGTGTAGAACAGCGGGTAGATCACGAACGTGGTGGCCGCGATCCCCAGCACCAGCAGCGCGGGGGTGCGCCAGCGCACGCGGTCGTGCAGCAGCCCCACCATGATCACCGGCGCGAGCCACACCATGAACTGGGGCGAGCCCACCTTGTTGAACACGATCAGCACGGTGGTCAGCAGCAGGGTGCCCGCGTAGACCAGCCGTCCGCGGTCCGCGCCGCACCGCAGGGCGCGGAGGAGCAGAGCCGCGGCACCGGCCACGGCGAGCAGCAGCAGGGGCTGCAGGAGGGAGGCCATCACGTCCACGCCGGGCCCGTAGACCTCGGTGGAGTTGATCGCGGTGTTGTCCGCGATCTTGGAGCCACCGATGCCCAGCACCGCCGCCCACACCCACGGCGTGGAGAACGTGGCCTCGAGCTGCATCCCGCGGGAGCCCTGGTTGAGGGCGAAGTCCGCAATGTGCTCGATCCCGCCGAGGGCCAGCACACCGGCGACCACCAGAGCGGTCACCACCACTCCGGTGAGCACAATCCGCACGCGCTGGCGCAGCGCGATCATCATTGCCAGGACGGCTGCGGCCGGCCACACCTTGATCCAGGTGGCCACGCTCAGCAGTGCCGCACCCACCACGGGCTGGCGCACTGCGTAGAGCAGGCCGAGGAACACGATGGGCGCGGCCACGCCCTCCACGCGCGCAAAGCTCAGGTAGCCCAGGAACACGGTGAACACCACCCACCACCACCCGGCCACCGCGGCCGAGCGCTGCCGGCTCAGCACCGCCGAGCTTCCGCGCGGAGCCTGCGGGGACGACGACGCCGCGCGGCCCGGTCCCGCAGCTCCCGGCGCTTCACCGTCCGCTCGCGTCTTCTGCCCAACGGGCGCCCGCACCGGCCCGTGGGACCACGGCAGCTCCTCGGCCGGATCGCGCGCCCCGCTGCTCGCCGCAGCGTGCACGTCCCCCGGGGCAGGACCGTCGTGGGCCGCTTCCGAGGACTCACCCACCAGCTCGGGCAGCTCACCGCGCGCCGGGCGGTGCGCCCGGTGCAGCAGGAACCACATGGCCACCGCGTTGAGCACGGTGATCATCAGGGTCCAGGCGAGCAGGTAGAGGTCGTGCCCGGCGATCCGCGGGAGCATGATCGGGATCTGTGCGAGCACGGGGTACACCCAGGGGCTCACGGCGTCCGTCACGGGCGCGTTGTACCCGGCCATGGCCCACTCGCGGTACTGCTCGGTGTCGCTGAACGCCCAGCCGTGCAGGAAGAAGGAGGCCATCCACCCCAGGAAGTAGAGGTGCACCACGGCGAAGCCGCACCACACGGCGGTGGGGCGCAGCAACCGCTCGCGCAGGCCACGGTGCACCGCGCCGGGAGTCCCCGGCACCGGGGCCCCGGACCCGTGGGCCCCGAACCCGGACGCCGAAGCTCCGGGTGCGGACGCCGGGGAGGCAACGGCAGCGGCGTCGTCGTCAGGCCCGGGGCGCTGCAACCGCGGCCTCCTTCGGGACGGAGCCCAGGCGGTGGAGACCGCGGGCGGACCACCACATGAGGACCACGAGCAGGGCGTTGCGCACCGTGAGCACGAGCGCCATGGCCGGGTTGTTGTGGCTGAGCGCGGTGTAGAAGAGCGGGTAGATGAAGAACGTGGCGATCCCGATCAGCACGGCGAGCAGCGCGGGCGTGCGCCAGGCGCGCCAGTCGTGCACGAGCCCCACGGCGATCACGGGGCCGAGCCACACCATGAACTGGGGCGAGCCCACCTTGTTGAACACGATGAACGCGGTGACCATGGTGAGCGACCCGGCGAGGAACAGCGCGGTGCGGTCCAGGCCGCCGGCACGCAGGCCGTGGCGCAGACCCCGCACGATGAGCACCACCACCACCACGGCGGCCACGGCGAACAGCGGCTGCATCAGCTTGGACATCACGTCCGAGCCGGGGCCGTCCACCTGCATGGAGTTGATGTCCGTGTTCATGTACATGTGCGAGTCGCCGATGTGCAGCACGGACAGCCACAGCCACGGCGTGGTGAACGTGGCCTCGAGCTGCATCCCGCGGTCTCCCTGCTGGGTCGCGAAGTCCGCGATCTTGTGCAGCGAGCCGGTGGACGCCGCCACGAGCACCGCGATCAGCGTGGCCAGGACGCCCGCGAGCAGGACGGCCCCGCGGCGTCGTGCGGCGCTCAGCAGGGCGAGGACCACGGCGGCGGGCCACACCTTGGTCCAGGTGGCGATGCTCAGCAGCAGGGATGCGACGAACGGGTGCGCCACCCCGTAGACCATGGCGATCAGCACCACCGGCGCCGTGACGCCGTCCATGCGGGCGAAGCCCAGCCATCCCATCAGCAGGATGAAGCCGAGCCACCACCAGCCGGCGGGCAGGGCGGCGCGGTTGCGGCCCCAGTCGGTGAGCTTGCCCATGGCCAGGGCGTTGAGCACGCAGATGATGAGGACCCAGAGGACGAAGAACGGGCCAGGACCGACCAGGCCCGCGATCGCCATGGGTACCTGCGCGAGCACGGGGTACACCCACGGGCTCGGACCGGAGGAGAGGTTGGCCTCGTCGAAGCCCGCCTCCGCCCACGCGCGGTAGATGTTGGTGTCGCTGAACGCGTTGCCCTGCAGGGACACGATCAGCGCGAAGACCAGGAACCCCAGGTGCACCACCAGGAATCCCGTGAGCAGCCCGCGCGGGGTCATCAGGCGCTCCTGCCAGCGCCGGGGGATCACGGCATCGCGCGCCCGGGTGAGGGTGGCGAAGTAACGGTCGGTGGGCACGGGGCGGTCCTTGTCCGAATGCGCGGGATTCTGGTCTGGCTCGGGTGCTCCGTGGTGGGGAGCACCGGCGCGTGGCTTGCAGTGGCACGGAAGACCGCTCGGCGGCCCGGGAACGTCGGCGTGACGCGCACCCCGGGTCCGCGGGCGCCGTTCCACTCGTCCGATTCTATGGGGCGGGGCCGGAGCAGGGGCCCAAGCACCGCACGAGCCCCGCGCCACCCGGGGCGTCGGCCCGCCCCCGGGCGGCAGACCACCCCGGTGCTGGACGACGCCGCCGGGGAGCCGGCCCTGCCGCGCGGAACCGCCACGCCGCGGCGTCGCGGTCCCCTGCAGGCCCGGCGGTGCGGGAGGGGCGGTCCTGTAAAGTCGGGGGGCGGAGCCGCGAACACCTCGGCTCGCCCACCACTGGTTGGCTGAGGGGGCTGGAGACCATGACCGCACCGGGTCCTGCCGTCCCCACCGCGGAGCTGCACACCGGGTCCACCGCCACCGTGGAGCTGAGGGCGCGTGTGGCCGTGGTCCAGGGCGTCATCGGCTCGCTGATGATGTTCCTGGGGTCCCTGGGAACCGGGTGGATCGCCAACGGCTCCCCCATGGTGCGCCACCCCCTCGTCATCGAGCTGCGGGTCAACGCGTGGGGCGTGTACACGTGCACCGTGCTGCTGACCCTGGGAGCCATGCTGCTCATCCGCTCGTGGCTCAGGCTCGGGCAGCGGCTACGCGGCTGGCCACCGGGATCGCTCAAGACGGTGACGATGGCCGTGATCGCATGGTCCGTGCCGATGCTCTTCTGCGTGCCCATCTACTCGCGGGACGTCTACGCGTACATCGGCCAGGGCCGGCTCATGCTGGCAGGCAAGGACCCGTACGTGGAGGGCATCTCCTCCCTGGACAACTGGTTCATGCTGGGCGCGGACCCCGAGTGGGCGCAGGCCCGCACACCCTACGGGCCGTACTTCCTGTGGATCGCGGCCGCCGTGGTCCGCCTGACGGATGCGCAGCCGGACCTGTCCGTGATGCTGTTCCGCGCGGCGGCGTACGTGGGCGTGGTGCTGTGCCTGGTCTACGTGCCCAAGCTCGCCGGACTGCACAACCTCAACGGGGCACGGGCCCTGTGGATCTCCGTGGCCAACCCCCTGTTCCTCATCAGCTTCGTGGCCAGCGCACACAACGACGCCCTCATGGTGGGGCTGGCCGTGGCGGGCGTGTACTTCGCGGCCACGAAACATCCACTGCTGGGAATACTCCTGGTCACGGGGTCCATCGGGATCAAACCCATCACCATCCTGCTGCTGCCGTTCATCGGCCTGCTGTGGGCGGGCAGGAACGCCTCCTGGCTGCGGCGCTTCGTGATCTGGGCGGCCACCGCCTCACTCAGCTTCGGCATCCTCGCCCTGAGCGGCATGGTGGACGGGCTGGGGCTCGGCTGGGCGTGGGCGCTGCTGGACCCCACCCCCGGTTACACCGGCTACTCGCCCTCCGGGTTCCTGGGTCAGCAGGTGGAGCGCATCGGCAACCACTTCGACCTGCACGGCGACCAGATGGCCGCCACCTTCAGGCGCGCGCTGCAGGGCGGGGCCATCCTGCTGGTCCTCGTGCTCATGTTCGTGGGAGGGGACCGGAAGATCGTGCGCCGCATGGCCGTGGCGTTCGCCGCCGTGGTGCTGCTCTCCCCCATCATCCAGCCCTGGTACATCCTGTGGTTCCTGCCGCTACTGGCCGCCACCGGCATCAAGGACAACTGGCAGATCCGCAGCATCTACATCGTGATCACGTTCTTCGTGGTCTTCGGCGCCCAGGACCAGCTGTCCGTGTGGCCGTTCATCAACCTCAGCGTGAGCGTGTCCCAGGTGGCCTTCGTGATCGCCGTGGCGTTCACGCTCTACCTCGCGCTCATCGACCCCCGTACCCGCACCCTGCTCACGCACGGCGGGTGGCGGGGCTGGTTCGGTCGGGGCACACCGCGGGGCTCCACGGACCTGGTGGCGCCGGCGCGGTGACGACGCCGCACGGCAGGTGGGGAGCGACGTCGCACGCCCGCGCCCCGCGCTACGCGCCCATTCTGCGGCGGGTCCAAACGGAAACGCCGCAACCGTCCCGCGCACACGCGGCTGACGAACCACGACGCGGCCCAGCGGCCTCACACGGCACCGGGGCAGTTCTCAGTGCTCCCCGCGCAGCTTTTCCAGCTCCCGCCGGTCCTTCTTGGTGGGGCGCCCCGCGCCGCGGTCCCGGCGTGCCACGGGGACGCTGAGCTCAGCGGGGCGCGGCGGGGAGTGGTCGATGTAGCACTCGGCGGCCACCGGTGCCCCCACGCGCTTGACGATTAGACGCCGGACCTCGAACTCCTGCTGCCACCCCGGACGCTTCACGCTCACCCGGTCACCCACCCGCACCGACTGCGCCGCCTTCACGGGAGCGCCGTTCAGCCGGACGTGCCCCGCCCGGCACCCCTGGGTGGCCGCGGAACGCGTCTTGAAGAGCCGGACGGACCAGAGCCACACATCCAGCCGGGCACTCGCGGGGGCGTTGGTGTCGGAAGGCATGGGGCCACGGTACCCGGGCGGACGACGGCGCCCGGTCACCGAAGCAACCGGGCGCCGTCGGACAGTGCTGCGCCTGTCACGGCACCGTTCGTGCGGGATCAGTCCAGGACCGGCAGCTCCGTGGTCTCGAAGCTCTCCCGGAAGAAGGACCTGTTGCGGAAGTACTGGGTCAGCATGACCACCGCCCCCAGCAGCAGAATCCCGGCGCCGAGCACGAACACCAGACCCACCCCGCCGATCTGCGACCCGGATCCGTAGTCGGGGTCCATGGAGTCCACCGAGGTCTGCACGAAGAACACCAGCAGCAGGACCCCGCCGATCAGCGGCGCCGCCAGATTCACCAGGAAGCTCTTGAACGAACGGAACCACGAGCGGCGGAAGTACCAGACGCAGGCCAGAGCAGTCACGCCGTAGTAGAAGCACACCATCATGCCCAGGGCAGTGATGGTGTCCCACAGGACGTCCTCGCTCACGATCCGCATGAACGTGTAGAACACGGAGGAAACCACGGCCGCGGCCACCGTGGCGTAGCCCGGGGACTGGAAGCGCGGGGTGATCCGCGCGAACTGCCGGGGCAGAGCCCCGTAGTACCCCATGGCCAGCAGGGTGCGGGCCGGGGAGACGAACGTGGACTGCAGGGAGGCCGCGGAGGAGGAGAGCACCGCGAGGGACAGCATGATCGCGGCCGGACCCATCACGGGCCCCGCGAGCGCGGCGAACACGTTCTCCTGGATGTCCGGGTTGTTGAGCCCGGTTCCGGTGTCCGAGAGGCCGGCGAAGCTCATTACGGACACCCCGATCAGCAGGTAGAGCACCACGATGGAGAAGATGGTGGCCAGCGCCGCACGCCCGGGCGTGGTGGAGGACCCCTCGGTCTCCTCGTTGATGGTGAGCACCACGTCCCAGCCCCAGTAGATGAACACGGAGAGGGACACCCCGGCCGCGAAGGCGGAGAAGGAGCTCACGCCCAGGGGGTTGAACCACTCGGGGTCGATGTGCAGCCCACCCTCGGCGGTGCCGTTGGCCACGTGCACCAGGGCGGCCACGGAGAACCACACCAGCACGACCAGCTGGAACGCCACCAGCACGTACTGCACCTTCTTGGTGGTCTCCATCCCGCGGTAGGAGATCCAGCAGGCCAGCGCCATGAAGACCAGGCAGGTCCCCACGTTCACCAGCGTGCTGTCCGCCAGGTCCGCGAGCTCGGGTCTGCCCGTGACCTGGGCGAGGAGCAGGTAGAAGAACTCCACCGCGATCCCTGCCAGGTTGGACAGCACCAGGATGGTTGCCGCCAGCAGACCCCACCCGCCCATCCAGCCGAGCCACGGCCCGAAGGCCTTGGACGTCCACGTGAAGGTGGTGCCGGAGTCCGGCATGGCCCGGTTGAGCTGGCGGTAGCCCACGGCCACCAGGAGCATGGGCACGAAACCCACCAGGAAGATCGCGGGCAGATGGGTGCCCACGGCCGCGGCGGTGGGTCCCAGCGCGCCGGAGAGGGTGTAGGCCGGCGCGATGCAGGACATCCCGATCACCACCGCGCCCAGCAGTCCCACGGACCCGGAGCTCAGCCCCTTGCCCTCGCCCTGCTCGTTCTCCGTGTTCGCCGTGCTGCTCATGCGTCCTCCTGGGTGGTGTCCGCCGCCGGGGGCAGCACGATCATGGGGACCGGCAGGTGCCGCAGCACGCGTGCCGCGGTGGTCCCCAGGAAGATCTGACGGTGCTGCGCGAGCCGCGAGGACCCCACGAACAGGACGGAGCCGGGTACCCAGTCCATGTCCGTGACCGTGCGCTTGAGGTTCTTGCCGGTGGCCACGTGCACACTCACCGGGTGCTCGGAGGACACACTGCGCGCGGCGTCCCGGAGCATCTGCTCCGTGGCGGCCACCGCGGGCCCCGGGTCCTCCTTGAGCTGGTCCAGCGGCAGCAGGTTGAGCAGCACCAGATCCTGTCCGCCCCGCGCCACCGCCTGCTGCGACTCCCGCAGGATCTGCTGCGCACCGCGGCGGGCCCCCACGCCGGCGTAGAGCCGGGTCACGGGTTCCTCCCCGCGGTACCCCCGGGGCGCCAGGGCCACGGGCACGGGGGCGCGGTGCAGCAGGGTGTCCGCCACGGGACCCACGGAGAACTTCGCCGTGTACTTCCCGGCGGCGGCTCCCACCACGAGCAGACCGGCGTGGAACTCGTCCACCGCTGCCACGAGACCCTCTGCCACGGAGGGCGAGGTGCGCACGTGGGTCCCCGCGGTGACGTCCTGCGGCACGAGCTTCGCGGCGTCGCGGAGCCAGGACGCGGCCTGGTCCCGCATCATGGGGGTGATGTCCCCACCGGCGGGGAGGCGGCGCTGAAGGGGTCGTCGGTGCGGACCACGCACACGATCTCCAGCTCCGCCCGGAACGCGCGGGCCAGGGCCACACCCAGGCGCACCGCGTCCCGGCTGCGCTTGTCCGCGCCGTAGCCCACCACGTAGCGCATCACGGGTGCGCCTTCCTGCCCTCGGGGCGCGGCCGGGGCTCCGGCGTCCGACGCCGCCCGGGTCACCCCGCGCTCCGCTCGTCCAGGATCTGGGAGGCGGCGAGCGCGCCCTGGCGCAGTGCGCCGTCCACGTGCTGGTAGCCCTCCGCGGCGAGGTCCGAGCAGGCCCAGCGGATGGGGCCCACGGGCTCGGACTGGATGGCGCCGTAGCGGTGCAGACCGCCCAGGTCGTAGGAGGCCGCGTACGCGCCGCGGGTCCACTCCTCGGAGCCGAAGTCGGACTCGTAGTAGACCACCGGGTTCTTGGCCTCCTCGCCGAAGTAGTGGGAGAGGGACTCCAGGACGAGCCGCTTGCGCTCCTCCGCGGGCAGGCGGAAGACCTCGTCCGCCTTCTCGTCCGAGACGAAGCCCACCAGGGTGCCGCGCTCGTCCTCGTGGTTGGTGTTGTCGTAGACCTCCTGCGAGAGCTCGCCCGCGCCGAAGCCGGTGCCGGACAGTCCCTTCTCGCGCCAGAACGGGGTCTCGTACACGGCGTGGATCTTGATCACGATGCCCAGCGACTGGTGCTGGTGCATCTGGTGCTGCGCGCGGGGCAGGGGCGGTTCGAAGGAGATCCGGGAGTAGAGGTTCGGCGGGACCGCCACCACCACGTCCTTGGCCTTGACGGTCACGCGGTCGGAGAGCACGCGCACCGTGAAGTCGGGATCGTGCTCCTCGTAGGTCTCGCCCTCGCCGGCCCACTGGATGGTGCGCACCGGGGAGTTCAGGAACACGGTGGCGTCCGAGCCGCCGGTGAGCACATCCGTGCCGCGGTCCACGCCCAGCTGCTCGGCCATGGTCACGGAGACGGACTGCATCCCGCCCACCACGCGGCGGTCCAGGATGAAGTCCTCGTCCACCAGGTTGGAGAAGGAGCCCGCGGAGGCGGCCATGAGCACGGCCTGCAGGGCGGAGAACGCGTGGGAGGGCTTGGTGAGCATGCCCCCGGCGATGAAGATGCCGATGTTGTTGCACGCCTCCTCGTCGTCCGAGTTCTGGCGCAGCCAGTCCCGGAAGGAGACGGTGTCCAGCTCCCGAGCCTTGGGGTGGGCCCACGGCTCCGTGGCGCCGATCTCGGCGACGAGGTCGTCCATGATCCGGATCAGGCGGTCCATCTCCTGCTCGGTCCGCTCCCCGGCGGGGAACATGTGGCCGTCGTAGAGGTGGCGGGTGCCGTCCGGGGCGATGTACACGGCCTTGCCCTCGCGGTAGCGCTCGAAGGTGCTCAGGCCCAGCTCGTCCACCAGGGACAGCAGCTCGGTCTGGTCCGGGGAGATCCACTGGCCGCCGATCTCCAGGAAGGCGCCGTCAATGGTGTTGGACCACGTGCGCCCACCCACGCGGTCGCGGGCCTCCAGCACGGCCACGGACTTCCCGGCCTGGGTCAGGCGGCGGGCGGCCATGAGACCGGCCGGGCCGGCGCCCACGACCACGACGTCGCGCTCGACGGCCTGCGGGGATCCTACGGTTCGCTGCTCGGACATGGGATTTCCTTTCGAGAAATTGTGAAGGGTGTTCATTTTGTGGTCGTGTGCCGCGTTCCGGCACATCTACTGTGGAGTCCGTGGGAGGCAGACGGCAGCGAGGAGGAGGTCCGGTGGAGCAGGAACGCCCCGTGCGCCGTCGTGGGAGGCCGCGCAGCCCGGTGCTGACGCAGCGCAAGATCGCGAACGCCGCCCTGTCCCTGATCCAGGACCGCGGCTACCGCGGCCTGACGATGTCCGCGCTGGCGCAGCGCCTGGGCGTCTCCGCCTCTGCTCTCTACAACCACGTGGGCTCCAAACGGGACATCATGATCCTGGTCCAGGACCGGGTGAACAGGGAGATCGACTGCTCCGCCTTCGGGACGGAGGACTGGGACGTGGCCCTGGCACGCTGGGCCCGCTCCTACCGGGACGTCTACGCCCGCAACATCCCCCTGATCCCCGTGATGGCGGTGCTGCCGGTGGCAAATTCCCCGCACACGCTGAGGATGTACGAGAGGGTCACCGCGGGTCTGGTGGCGGCCGGGTGGCCGGAGTCCAGGGTGGTCAGTGCGGTGACGGCCGTGGAGTCTCTGGTCTTCGGATCGGCCTACGATGCCACGGCTCCCGATGACATCTTCGACCCCGGGGACCTCGACGACGTCGCACCAGTGTTTTCGTCGGCCGTGGCACGGCGGAACCTGTCGCTCGCGGTCGACGACGACGCCGCGGAGGGAAGCCGCGCAGCGGACGCGGCCTTCGACCTCGGCCTGCGCTGCCTCCTCGCCGGGTTCCGTCAGGAGCTGGCGGTCCTGCGCCAGGCCTGACGCAGGACCCGCACCTCAGACCTCGAGGGAGTGCATCACGTGCTTCACCCGGGTGTACTCCTCCACGGAGTACAGGGAGAGGTCCTTGCCGTAGCCGGAGTGCTTGAAACCGCCGTGGGGCATCTCCGAGACGAGCAGCATGTGGGTGTTGACCCACACGCAGCCGAAGTCCAGGTCCCGGCTGACCCTCATGGCCGTGCCGTGGTCGGACGTCCACACGCTGGAGGCCAGCGCGTAGAGGACGTCGTTCGCGAGCTCCACCGCCTCCTCCTCCGAGCTGAACGTCTGGACCGTGAGCACGGGTCCGAAGGTCTCCTCCTGCACGAGGGCGTCGTCCTGGTGCATGCCCGTGATCACGGTGGGCTCCACGAAGAAGCCGTCCGTGCCCTCCACCGGCTTGCCCCCGGCCACCACGGTCGCGTGTGCCGGGATGTTCTCGAGCTTCGTGCGGACGTCCTCGAAGTGACGGACGTTGTTCAGCGGGCCGAAGTCGTTCTTGGACTCGTCCTCGTTGCCCGTGACCGTCTTCTCGGCCTGCTCCGCGAGCAGCTTCACGAACTTCTCCTCGACGCTCTTCTCCACGAGGATGCGCGTGACCGCGGTGCAGTCCTGGCCGGCGTTGAACGTGCCGTACTGGACGAGCTGCTCGGCGGCGCGTTCGAGGTCCGCGTCGGCGAAGACGATGGCGGGCGCCTTGCCACCGAGCTCCAGGTGGGTGCGCTTGAGTCCCTGGGCGGCGCTGCGGGCGACGGCCTGTCCCGCCCGCACCGAGCCGGTGATGGAGACCATCCCGGGCACGTGGTGCGTGGTGAGCAGCTCACCGGTCGCGGCGCTGCCGAGCACCACGTTGAGGACGCCCGGGGGCAGGATCTCACCGGCGATGCGGGCCAGCACGAGCGTGGACTCGGGCGTGGTGTCACTCGGCTTGAGCACGATGGTGTTGCCGGCCGCGAGTGCGGGGCCGATCTTCCAGATGCCCATCAGCAGGGGGTAGTTCCAGGGTGCGACCTGCGCGACGACACCTACCGGCTCGCGGCGGACGTACGAGGTGTGCTCGGACATGTACTCCGTGGCGGCGCGGCCCTCGAGCGTGCGGGCGGCACCGGCGAAGAAGCGGAGGTTGTCCACACCGGCGTCGACCTCTTCCGAGCCGATCTGCGCCTTGGGCTGGCCCGTGTTGCGGTGCTGCGCCTCGACGATCTCGCCCTTGTGCTCCTGCAGGGCGTCCGCAAGCTTAAGCAGGGCTTCCTGGCGCTCCCCCGGCGTGGCCCTGTTCCAGGTCTTGGCGGCCGCGGCGGCGGCCTCGAAGGCGGCGTCGACGTCCTGCTCGTCCGAGACGGGCGAGGTGGCGACGACCTTCCCGTCGGACGGGTTGACGATCTCGATGGTCTCCTGACCGTGGGCGGCCACGAACCGCCCGTTGATGTAGTTCTGCAGCGTCTCGGCCATGGGTGTCTCCTTACCCGAACGGGGGATCGACGGAACGCTCGGCCCGTGGTGATCCCGGGCCGCGCCAGTCGCCTGTAGTCTAGATCACTCTAAATGATCGTCATTCATTTATAAACCCCTCGGAGAACTGTTGCGCACGGGGTCACCGGTGCCGGTGGCTGCGCCGGTTCCGTGGTCATGGCGGACAAGACCCCCAAGGTCGTGGCCCACGACCACACGACCTCCGCCCACGCGAGCTGCGTGCACAAGAACATCGCCGCGTACCTGGGCGGCGCCCACACCACTGGCACGCGCTCCGTGCTGGGCGGACCCATCCTCGACGCCGCCCGCCGCCTCGTGGACGACGGCCCGGGCGAGCGCGACTCCGCCGTCTTCCCGCAGTGGGTGGCCGATCAGGACCAGCACCCGAGGATCTGACATCATGCCGGGTATGAGCGCCGACACCCCCCAGGATCCACTGCACTTCTACCTGGACAAGTCCAACCCCGCGGCGTGGAAGGCCATCGGGGCGCTCTCCGACGCCGCCACGGAGCAGGCGCAGCAGGCTGGACTGGACCCGCAGCTCGTGGAGCTCGTGATGCTGCGCGTGTCCCAGATCAACGGCTGCTCGTACTGCCTGGACGTGCACACCAGGCGCGCCGTCAAGGCCGGTGTGAGCGACCAGCGCCGCGGGCTGCTCCCCACGTGGGAGGACGCCGCCGTGTACTCGGAGCAGGAGAAGGCAGCTCTCGCCCTGGCGGAGACCGTCACCCGGCTGCCCGACCCCGAGGACCGCGACGCGTGCCAGGTGGTGAGCCACGGGGTGCTGACGGACGAGCAGTACTCCGCGGTGCAGTGGCTCGCCATCACCATCAACACGACCAACCGCATCTCCATCATGTCGCACCACCCGGTCCGCCGTGAGAAGGACAGGTCATGACCAACCCCGAGAAGAACCCGCAGCCCACGGTGTGCACCAACCACCCGGACCGCTCCGCGTCCGGAACCGGACTGAGCAACGGGGTCACGGTGGTGGCCGGGGAGAACGGGCCCGTGGAGCTGCTGCACCCGCGCGCCGTCCCCCTGGGCGGCCCGCGCGGCATGACGGTCCAGCGCACCCTGCCCCAGAAGGCCCGTTCGCTGATCGGCGCGTGGTGCTTCCTGGACGCCTACGGCCCGGATGACGTCGCCGCGACCGGCGGCATGAAGGTCGCCCGCCACCCGCACACGGGCCTGGCCACGGTGTCGTGGCTGTTCGAGGGGCACATCGACCACATCGACTCCGCCGGCAACTGGGCCACGGTCCGCCCGGGCGAGGTGGACCTCATGAACGCCGGGCGCGGGATCACCCACTCCGAGTTCTCCACGCAGGACACCACCGTGCTGCACGGCGTGCAGCTCTGGTACGCGTTCCCTGAAGCGGACCGTTTCGGTGAGCCGAGCCTCGACAGCCACCGGCCGGAGCTCGTCACCGGGAAGGGTTTCTCCGCCCGGGTCTTCCTGGGATCGCTGCTCGGGGTGACCTCCCCGGTGGCCACCCGCCTGCCGCTGACCGGCGTGGAGCTGCACCTGGAGCCGGGAGCCTCCCTGGAGGTCGACGTCCCCGCGGACCACGAGCACGGGCTGCTGCGCGTCACCGGCCCCCTCGCGCTCGACGGCGTGGAGATCCCCCGGCACGCGATCGCCTACACCGCCCCCGGGCGCACCACTCTGCGGATCACCGCCGGTGACGAGCCCGCCCTGGCCGTGCTGATCGGAGGGCAGCCGCTCAACGAGCAGATCGTGATGTGGTGGAACTTCGTGGGCCGCTCGCACGAGGAGATCGAGACCTGGCGGCGCACCTACATGGAAGAGATGGGCTTCACGGAACCCTCGGCGGACTCACCGCTGCCCGCGGGACGCGCGGGCACGGCCACGGGCGGCTTCGAGGTCGACGAGCTGCTCGGCAGCTCCTACGGGGACGGCCGCCCCTTCCCACAGTTCGGCACGTTCCCGCCGGGTCAGCCGGCTCCCCTGCCAGCCCCCGAACTCCCGAACACCACCTTGCGCGCGCGGGGGTGAGCGGGCGGCGTCGTCGGGCGAACCGCGCGGACGACGACGCCGCACGCCCCCTCCTGCGCCGGCCGGGGCCGTGCGGCGTCGTCGCCCCACGTCCCTCCGGAATCCACGCACGGCGCGAGCACCCGGCCCAGTGCCCCTGGCCCCACCAGAACCAAGCACCACACCGACCGTCCGAGGAGGACGCCATGAGCGAGAACCCCACCCTCGAGAACCCCCAGGTCTCCCTGGGCACCGACGAGCAGGGCACCCAGCGCTTCGAGATCCGCGTGGGTGACCCCGCAGACCCCGTGGGCTTCACCGTGGCGATCGACCACCAGGTCGGGGAGAAGAAGCAGCGGATCTTCCCGCACACGGAGGTGGACGACGCCTTCGGCGGGCACGGGCTGGCCTCCACCCTGGTGCGCGAGGCGCTGGATGCCACCATCGCGGACGGCTACGAGCTCGTGGTCTTCTGCCCGTACATCAAGGCCTGGATCACCAAGCATCCCGAGTACGAGCAGCACACGGTCAAGCCGACCACGGACCACCTCGCGGCGCTGCGCGGCTGATTCGGGCCCGCTGCCACCTCAGCGGTCCGAGAGGCTCCCGCCCGTGCCGTGGACCGCACGGCTGCGTTCGAAGTGGTCGTTGATGACCGCGCGGAACTTGTCCGCGTCCTCACGCGCCCAGTTGCGCATGAGCTCGGAGCCCACGGCCACGGACGTGGTGGGCTGCGCCCCGGCCTGCACCATGCGCGTGATCGCGGACTCGTGGGAGACGGTGGAGACACCTCCCACGGCGTCGACCACGGGGTAGATCTCGTATCCCTCCCGCAGCATGTCCAGCGTGGGGAACGCCAGGCAGACCTCGGTCCACAGCCCGGCCATGATGATCTTGCGGCGCCCGGTGGCGCGGACCGCGGCGCGGAAGTCCGCGTCCTCCCACGAGTTCACGCCCGTGCGGTCGATCTCCTCGACGCCCTGCAGCTCGGCCATGAGCTCGGGAATGGTGCCCTCGTTGACACCCAGGTCCACGCCCACGGTGGAGACGATCGTGGGGACCTCGTACGCCCGGGCCAGCTTGGCCAGGGTGATCGCGCCCAGGTTGATCTCCTCCTTGGTGGTGGAGCCGATGGTCGCGTACTGGCCGGGCTGGAAGTCGATGAAGACGATCGCGCTGTTCTGCGGTGTGAGCAGGTGGTCGCCCTGCGGATCGCGGACGGGTTCGGGCTGGGTCTTCGACACGGGGTCCTCCTTGACGCCGCCGAGTGCTGGCACCTCCAACGTAGTCGCCGACCGGGCCCCCGGCCAGGGTGCACCAGCGGAGCAAAGGCATCCAGGAGACTCTCACGCGTGCACTGGCGGAGCAGCTGCACGCGCCTGCACGGGCCGCAGGGGCCGCAGGGGCCGCAGGGGCCGCAGGGGCCGCAGGGACCGGTGTACTCCGGAAGCATGTACGTTGTGGTGAAACGGATCTACGACGAGCCCGCCCAGAGCGCCGGCACCCGTGTGCTGGTGGACCGCGTCCGGCCCCGGGGCATCCGCAAGGCGGCGGACATCAGCCAGGCGGCCGTGCTGCAGAAGATCCTCTCGGACTGAGTCCACCCGCGCCTCTCCGCATCGCCACAACCGCCCGCCGTCCTCCTCCTGCGCCGACGACGCCCCGCCGCCGGCACGCGACATCACCCCCGCCCCTCGACACCGCGTCGGTTCCTGCAGCCCTCTCCCGCGGCACGCCGCTCCACCGCTCCACCGCTCCACCGCGTACCGTGGTTCCCGGTAGTGAATCCCTGTCACACCGGACCTTTCCCCCACCACGATCGAGGTCACGTTCCATGCGTTCCCGTTCCGCCACTCTCGCCTCCGCACTCTGCTCCCTCCTGCTGCTGACCGGCTGCGGCGCGGGCTCCACGGAGGGCGACGACGCCGCGGACGGCGGGGCGGCGGCGTCGTCCCAGAGCACCCAGCCGGAATCCGCTCCTTCTCCCACCCAGCCCGCGGAGCTGATCGGCGGGGGCACCACCCTGTTCCCGGACCGCCGGTTCGTGGCGCTCTACGGCCACCCGGGCACACCCGGCCTGGGAGCGCTGGGCGAGCAGGGGCCGCAGGAGTCCGTGGGGCGGGTCAAGGAGCTGGCGAAGAGCTACGAGCCCCACAGCAAGGAGAAGGTGGTCCCGGCGTTCGAGATCATCGCCACCACCGCGTCCGCCGATCCCGGCCCGGACGGCAACTACTCCACCGAGTCCACCGTGGAGCAGCTCAAGCCGTACGTGGAGGCCGCGGAGAAGAACGACGTGTACGTGGTGCTGGACCTGCAGCCCGGCCAGGCGGACTTCCTCAGCCAGGCCAAGCAGTACGAGGAGCTGCTCAAGCGCCCGAACGTGGGCCTCGCCCTGGACCCGGAGTGGCGCCTGGCACCGGGCCAGCTGCCCCTGCAGCAGATCGGCTCCGTGGGGGCCGGGGAGATCAACGAGACCACGGAGTGGCTGGCGCAGCTCACCCGGGACAACCAGCTGCCCCAGAAGGCACTGATCCTGCACCAGTTCTCCATGCCCATGATCGAGAACCGGGAGGCGGTCAACACCCAGCACCCCGAACTGGCGCTCGTGCTGCACGCGGACGGCCACGGCACCCCGGACCTGAAGACCGGCACCTGGAAGACCCTGCAGGAAGGCCTGCCCCAGGGCATCCGCATGGCGTGGAAGAACTTCTACGACGAGGACACTCCCATGTACACCCCCCAGCAGACCTACGCGCTGGACCCGAAGCCGTGGTTCGTCTCCTACCAGTGACCGCGGTTCGCCCCCGGAGGAATTTCCCGTCCCGTGTCTTCCCATCGAATCGGTGCGGGACTACATTGTGAGCACCTGTTCGCTCCACGGAAGGAAATGCTTATGGGACTCGGTGACAAGATCAGCAATGCTGCGGAGAAGGCAACCGGTGCCGCCAAGGAGAAGGTCGGCGACGCCACGGACAACAAGGATCTGCAGGCTGAAGGCGCTGCGGACAAGATGTCCGGTGGCGCCAAGCAGTCCGTGGAGAACGTCAAGGACGCCGGCAAGAACCTGAAGGACGGGCTGGGCTGAGCTCCGCACCCGCAACCCTTTGACCGGAAGGCCCCCGTCGAGACACGACGGGGGCCTTCCGCATGCCCGGGGAGGGGCGGCTCGCGTGCTCAGCGCACCGCGTACCGCTTTCGCGCGACCACCAGGCTCACCAGCGACAGCAGGGCCACCGCGGCGTAGTAGATGCTCGGTGCGGTGAGGGAGCCCGTGGCGGAGACGAGCCACGCCAGCGCCAGGGGCGCGAAGCCCCCGAACACCGTGACGCCCAGGTTGTAGGCCACGGACATGCCCGTGGTGCGGATCTCGGTGGGGAACATCTCGGTGAGCAGAGCGGGCAGCGGCCCGAAGTACAGAGCCATGACCACGCCCAGCACGGCCTGCACCGCGGTCAGGGTGGCGACCGTGGGGACGGCCACGAGCCACAGGAACAGCGGGTACACGGCCACCACGCCCAGGACGGCGGCCGCCAGCATCACCTTCCCGGGGCCCACCCGGTCCGCGAGGTGCCCCACGAACGGGGAGCCCACCAGGGTCACCAGTCCGGCCACCACACCGCCCAGGTACGCGGCCCACGAGGGCAGGTCCAGGTTCTGGATGGAGAAGGTGGGCATGAACAGGATCGTGTAGACGGACATCGAGGCCAGCCCCACCACCCCGGAGGCCGTGAGCCACCGTCCGGCGGAGTGCACGATGGTCTGGGCCAGGGGGCCGCGCCAGAGGGAGGCGCGCGGCGTCGCCGTCCCCGGGGCCGCAGCCCGCTCCGAGGCGGTGGGAGACGACGCCGCCCGCTCGCGCTCGTCCTGCAGCGCCTCGAAGTCCGGGGTCTCGTCCATGCGAAGCCGGATGAACAGGCCCACCGGGCCGATGAGCAGACCGAAGACGTAGGGCACGCGCCAGCCCCACGAGTAGAGGGCGTCGTGGCTCAGCAGGGTGGTGAGCACGAAGCCGAATCCCGAGGCCAGGAGGATCGCGAGCCCCTGGGTGGCCACCTGCCACGAGCCGTAGAAAGCGCGCCGGTCCGGGGCGTTCTCGATCAGGAACGCGGTGGCCGTGCCGAACTCCCCGCCCGCGGAGAAGCCCTGGACGAGCCGTGCCAGCAGGATGAGCAGCGCGGCGGCGGGCCCGATCACCGCGGACGTGGGCGCCACGACCATGATGAGCGTGCCCAGCATCATGAGCGCAATGGTGATGGTCAGCGCAGGGCGGCGGCCGTGGCGGTCCGCGTAGGAGCCCAGGACCAGGGCGCCGAGCGGGCGGATCAGGTAGGAGACGGCGAACGTGCCGAAGGTCAGCAGGGTGCCGGTCACGCGGTCCACGCCGTCGTGCTCGAAGAACAGGGTGGAGATCACCACGGCCAGGGACGAGTAGACGATGATGTCGAACCACTCGAGCGCGTTGCCGATCGAGGACGCCACCACCGCGCGGCGTGCGGTGACGCGCTGCTCGTGGGAGACCTCGGGGGAGGCGGGGGGGCTGGCGGTCGCGGTGCTCATCCTTGCACCGTAAACCATCTCGTCCGGCAGCACCCGGGCCCGTGACGCCGCGTGACACGCAGGCCGCGGCCCTATGCTGGAGCGCGGAAAACCATTCCGACGAGGCAGCAGGAGGACCCTTCATGATCTTCATCGTGGTCAAGTTCGAGGCGAAGGACGAGTACGCGCAGCGCTGGCCGGAGCTCGTGGCCGAGTTCACCGAGGCCACCCGCCAGGAGCCCGGCAACAAGTGGTTCGAGTGGTCCCGCAGCCTGGAGAACCCCCGCGAGTTCGTGCTCGTGGAGGCCTTCGAGGAGGACGCCGCGGAGGCCCACGTGAACTCCCCGCACTTCCAGAAGATGACCGAGCAGTTCCCGCAGTACCTCGTGAAGACCCCGCGCATCATCTCCCGCCAGATCGAGGGCGACGGCTGGGAGGAGATGGGCGAGGTCCAGGTCTCCGAGTAGTCCGTGACCACGGAGCTGGTGGGCCTGGACATCGGCGGGTCCCACACGCGCGGCGTCCTGTTCCGGGACGGCACCCCCGAGCGCGAGGCCCGGTCCGGGTCCGCGAACGTGCAGAACGTCCCCGCGGAGCAGGCGAGCGCGTGCCTGGTCTCCGTGCTGTCCGAGCTGGGGGCCTCCCCCGCCACACCGGTGGTCGCGGGCTCCGGGGGTGTGGACACCGCCCACGACGCCGCCCGGCTGGCCGGTCTCATCCGTTCCGCCGGTTCCCTGGACCCGGGCACTCCCGTGACGGCGGTGCACGACACCCGGCTGATCCTCGCCGCGGGCGGCCACACCACCGGGATCGCGCTGATCGCCGGCACCGGGTCGGTGGCCTGGGGCGTGGACGCCTCCGGGCGCGAAGTGCGCGCCGGCGGGTGGGGCTACCTGCTGGGAGACGAGGGCAGCGGGTACTGGATCGGACGGGAAGCCGTGCGCCGGGTGCTGCGGCTGTCCCAGCAGGCGGGTACCGCTGAGCGCACCGCCCCGGAGGGGCCCGGGCGCTCCGCGCGATCCGGCGGATTCGTCGAGGCAGGTGGATCCTCCCGCGCAGAGGGGCCCACCACAGTGGCCGCGGCCGGAGGACCGGACCGTGCGGCGTCGTCCGCCGGGTGTGAGGGAGAGGCGCTCACCCGGGCCGTGCTGGAGCACGCCGGGGTGGCCGAGCCCGCCGACCTGATCGGGGCCTTCCACGAGCGCCCGGACCGGACCCACTGGGCCGGGCTGGCGCGGTCCGTGTGCGAACTCGCCGCCTCCGGGGATGCCACGGCGGCCGAACTGGTGGCGGTGGCCGCGGGGCACCTGGCGGAGCTCGTGCTCACGGTGGCGCACGCCATGGACGAGCCCCTGCCCGTGGTCGTGGGCGGTGGGCTCACCGGGTCCGAGGTGGGAGACCGGGTGGCGCAACTGCTGCGGCAGCACGGACTGTCAGTGACCCTCCTGGACCGTGAGCCGGTGCTGGGCGCGCCGCTGCTGGCGCGTTCGGACCCGACCTGATCCTTCCCGCGAGGTGCCCGCTCCCAGGAACGGGCGGCCCGGCGTCGTCGCCCCGGGACAACCATGCGTACGCATGAAAAACCGGATGCCTCCCCGCGCGGGGAGGCACCCGGTTCTGGACGCGCGGACTCAGCGGAAGGCGCCCACGCCCGTGAGCTGCTGCCCCAGGATCAGGGAGTGCACCTCGTCCGTGCCCTCGTAGGTGCGCACCGACTCCAGGTTGTTGGCGTGACGCAGCGGCGAGTAGTCCAGGGTGACGCCGTTGCCGCCCAGGATGGTGCGGGCCTCGCGGGCGATCTTGATGGCCTCGCGGCAGTTGTTCAGCTTGCCCACCGAGATCTGGTGGTTCTGCAGCTTCCCGGCATCCTTGAGGCGGCCGAGCTGCAGGGCGAGCAGGAAGCCCTTGTCGATCTCCAGGGCCATGTTCACGAGCTTCTGCTGCGTGAGCTGGTACCCGGACAGGGGGCGGTCGAACTGCATGCGCTGCTGGGAGTAGGCGAGCGCCGCCTCGAAGGAGTCCCGGGCGGCGCCCATGGCACCCCAGATGATGCCGTAGCGGGCCTCGTTGAGGCACGAGAACGGGCCGCGCAGACCCTGGGCCGCGGGCAGCATGGCGGAGGCGGGCAGGCGAACGTCCGTGAGCTCGATGTCGCACTGGATGGACGCACGCATGGACAGCTTGCTCGTGATGGGCGTGGCCTGGAAGCCCGTGGTGTCCGTGGGGACCACGAAGCCGCGGATGCCGTCCTCGGTCTGCGCCCAGATCACGGCCACCCTGGCCACGCTGGCGAGGCCGATCCAGCGCTTGGCGCCGTTGAGCACCCAGTCGTCCCCGTCCCTGCGGGCGAAGGTCTGCATGGACGAGGGGTCGGAGCCCGCGGTGGGCTCGGTGAGGCCGAAGCAGCCAATGGCCTCACCCGCGGCCATCTGCGGCAGCCACTCCTGCTTCTGCTCTTCGGAGCCCCACTTGTAGATGGCGCTCATGGCCAGCGAGCCCTGCACGGACACGAACGTGCGCAGGCCCGAGTCGCCGGCCTCGAGCTCCGCACCGGCCAGACCGTACTCCACGGCGGAGCGGCCCGCGCAGCCGTAGCCCTTGAGGTGCATGCCCAGCAGGCCCAGCTTGGCCATCTCCGGGACGATCTCCAGGGGGAACACGGCGTTGTCGTACCACTCGGCGATGTTCGGCTTGATGGCGGTGTCCACGAACTCGCGCACGGTGGCGCGCAGTGCGATCTCTTCTTCGGACAGCAGGGAGTCGAAGCTCACCAGGTCCATGACGTCCACGGGATTCAGTTCACTCATGGGACCACTGTATGACTGCGGACACACCTCACGTAGCCGGGGGGAGAGCCTGATTTCTCACATCTGCCGGTCCCAGGGCTCCCGCAGCCACGTGGTGACGGCCTCGGTGTCCTCCCCCAGCTGCGGCGGGGCCTGCGTGGGGGACTGCAGCGGCGGGGTCCACTGAGCGGGGTGGCGGAACTGGCGGCCCACGGTCGCGCCCGTGCGGTCCTGGACGTCCACGGTGGGTTCCAGCCCCAGTTCCTCGGCCAGGGCCACTCCCTCGTCGATGCCGGCCACCTTGCCCGCCGGGACCCCCGCCTCCGTGAGCGCCTGCTGCCACTCGGAGGCGGTCCTCGCGGCCAGCGCCTCCTCCAGCACGGCCGTGAGCTCCGTGCGGTGGGCCACGCGGGCGGAGTTCGTGGCGTAGTCCTCGTCCTCGGCCACCTCGGGGATCCCCAGGACCTCCGTGAAGCGGCGGAACTGGCCGTGGTTGCCCACCGTGACCGTGAGCGGCGCGTCCGCGCACTGCAGCATCTGGTACGGCACGATCGACGGGTGGTCGTTGCCCATCCGCTGCGGCACCTTCCCGGCGCCCAGGTACGCCTGGCCCTGGTTGACCAGCGCGCCCTGCAGGCTGGAGAGCAAGCTGACGTCGATGTGCGCGCCGCGACCCGTGCGGCGTCGTTGTTCCAGGGCGGCGAGCGTGCCGATCGTGGCGTCCTTGGCGGTGAGCACGTCCACGAGCGCGACGCCCGCCTTGGTGGGCTCTCCGTCCGCGGGGCCGGTGATGCTCATGAGCCCGCCCACGGCCTGCACCAGGAAGTCGTAGCCGGGCATGTGCGCGCCGCCTGCGGTGCCGAAGCCGGAGACGGACACGTAGACCACCCCGGGGTTCTCGGCAGAGATCTCGTCGTAGCCCAGACCCAGCTTGGCCATGCCGCCGGGCTTGAAGTTCTCCACCACCACGTCCGCGCGCAGGGCCAGCTCACGGGCCAGCTCGCGGCCCTCGTCCTCCCGCAGGTCCAGGCACACGGACTCCTTGTTGCGGTTCACGGACTCGTAGTACGTGGGCCCGGTCTCGGAGAACGGCGGGCCCCACTGCCGGGTGTCATCCCCGGTGCCGGGGCGCTCCACCTTGACCACGCGCGCCCCCAGGTCCGCGAGGGTCATGGTGCACAGCGGGCCCGCGAGCACGCGGGAGAAGTCGGCGACGAGCACGCCGTCCAGGGGCAGGGGATCGGTCACGGTGTCCTCCTCGGGTCGGGGGTTTCTCCCCACTCTATGACCGGGGGCACACCCGTCGGGCGCGCGTCTGGAATGGCGGGAACGACGACGCCGTGTGGCACCTAATCTCCCAGGCTGTCCGGGAGCGTGGCGTCGAGCGGAAAGGAGAAGGCTTCGAGCCCCCGGGGTATGAAGTGCCGGATGTAGTCATCCGCGGCCACCGTCATGACGCCCCAGTCCGGATACAGGGGTGCACCCCACCCGAACTGGCAAGTCGAAGACCACATGAAGTCCGGCATCCCCAGCTCGCCGATGCTGGTCATCGTGTCGTCGAGGTTCAGGACCTGCTGCACACAGTTCAGATCTCCGACGGTCACAAGGGCGGCGCCCACCAGTTCGTGCCGATAACCCCGCCACCGCGTCACGGTCCAGGTGGCATCAGCGGGCACGAACCCACCCAGCGCCTCTCGGAGGGTCCACACGAAATCTTCGGAAACCCTGCCCCGTGATGAATCCCAGCCGGTCATGTCCGCGCCCGCGTCCGCCGCACGGTGCCGCAGGTCATAGAGGTCGATGGTCCGCAGCTGCTCCCCTTCAGTCACGCCGCCGGGGAGGAACGCAGACCACGGGCTGTAAGCGCCGTCTTCCTCATGGCGCAGCGGCAGAAGGAGCCGGTAGTGAGCCATGCCCCTTCCTGCCAGCGCCGGAGGGACCAGATCGGCTGTGACCGGGTTGCCGTTCTGCATCGCGTACCGCCTATTTGAGCACTTTGCCAGGGTCATCGGGATTCGAGTGGAGGGGCTCCATCGTCGAGCAGAACAGCGGGCTCCACAGCCCCTAGCCGCGTGACCGCACGTCTTCCTGCATCTTGCGCTCCAGCCGACGATCGGAGGCCCTCATGACGAACCGGAGCGGCCACGCCAGAACAAGGCTGATGACCACCATCGCCAACAGGCGCCACCAGAAGTTCTCCATGCCAGCGGTCAGCGTCTGGCCAATGGCGACGATGACCGCAATACCGATCAAGAAAATTGGGCTTGTTGCCGGGTTCAGAGGTCGTTCCATCACTTCACCGTACGACTCGCCCGGAACAGGTTCCAGTGTTCCAAGGTCATTTTCGGAAACTCTGGCCGGCTGGCCAGTCTGGGGCCGCACTCCAGCACATTCTTAACATTTCAATTGACGGGGACGCAGTACCCCCGGAATCCCGCGCCTGTAGTGTCGCCACATGAGACGAACCACCTGGCTCCGCGCCTTGGCCGCATTACTCCTGGCGGTGGCGCTCGTGTGGTTTTGGGGACGCTACGCCCTGTTTCCAGCGGAGATGACCACCGGGAACGCGCGCTTCATCGGCTGGGGCCTCGCGCTGCTGGCAGGGTTCGGCAGCTACCGGCTCTGGCTGAAGGCCGCGGAACTGAGCGAGGACGGCGAGGGCACTGCACCCACACACAAGCGATGACATGACAGGAACCTCGGACAGACCCGGGATCCTTGTCTCATTCACGTCGCTACGGGCACGGTGGAAAACGCTCGTGTGCGGGGTTGTCTCGCCACCAGTCACAAGAGGGCCGTTTCTCGGTATCGACGCCGCACGCGGTCCCTGAGCTCACCCCAGCTCCCCCTGCGCCACCCGCAGCAGGGTGGCGGTGAGCATCTCCAGCCCGGCGAGCATGTCCTCGTTCGAGGTGAACTCGTACTCGTTGTGGGTGATGCCCTGGTGGGAGGGGACGAACAGCATCACGGTGGGCAGCACGTCCTTCACGTTGGTGGAGTCGTGCCCGGCGAGCGTCATGATGCGGGTGTGGGGCAGGTCCAGCTCCGCCACGACCTCCTGGGCGAGCGCCAGGCCCTCCGGGGCGTACTCCAGCACGTCCCAGGCGTGGCGGTTCACGGTCTGGATCTCCACGTTCGCGACCCGCGCAGCCTCCTCCACCTCCCGGGCGAAGTGCTCGTCCGCGGCATTCAGCCGCTCGGCGTCCGGGCTGCGGAGGTCGATCACCAGCCGGGCCTCGCGGGCCACGGCCACCGGGGAGTTGGGCTCGATCAGCAGCTCCCCGCACGACGTGATGACGTCGTGCTCCAGTGCAACCTTCCGGGCCGAGGCGATCAGCAAGGAGGCCCCGAGCAGCGCGTCCTTGCGGTCCTCGATCAGCGTGGACCCGGTGTGCGCCTGCTCCCCGAGCACCAGGAACTCGTACTTGCGCACACCCCACGTGGCCTCCACCAGGCCGATCGTGAAGCCGTCCTGCTCCATGGACTTGCCCTGCTGGATGTGCAGCTCCACGTACGCGGTGGCCTCCGGGATGCTGTCCTCGCCGCGCTGGCCCAGGGCATCGAGCGCCTCGCGGACGCTCACGCCGGCGGTGTCCCGGACCTCGAGCGTCTCCTCCAGGTCCCGCTTGCCGGTGTACACCGAGCTGCCCATCATGGAGGGCTTGAACCGGCAGCCCTCCTCGTTGAACCAGTTCACGACGCACAGGTTCCGGCTCAGCTCCACCTCCCCCGACGACGCCGCACGGAACAGTTCCGCGCACGCGTGCGCCCCGGCAAGGACGCCGTACGCGCCGTCGAACCGCCCCGCCCGCGGCTGCGAGTCCAGGTGCGATCCCACCAGCACGTACGGCGCGCCGGGGGTGTGCTCGAAGAGACCGAACTGGTTGCCGATCGCGTCGTAGTGCACGGTGGCCCCGCGTGCCGTGAGCCACCCGGCGAACCACTGCCGGTTCAGTCCGTCCGCCTCGGTGGCGGCCTGGCGCTCCACGCCGCCGGACTCGAGCCCGCCGTTGCGGGACATCTGCGCGAACGCGTCCAGGAAGTCGGAGCTGCTGTGCTGGGTCATGGGCGTGCCTCCCGGGGCGTGTGCGGAGCCGGGACCGACCCGGCGGATGCTCGTGGGGCCATGCTACGGCGCGGGTGTGACGCGCATCTCGCCAGCCGCGCGCCCCAGGGTCGGCACACGCGGTCGCACCACCCCGGCCGCCCTCTGGTGCTTCGACGCACCCCCTGCACGGACGGGCAGTTCCCCGCCCGCGCATTCCGGACGACGACGCCGCACTACGCCTTGCGCGGGCCCCGCACCGCCTTCTCCACACCGCTGGCGAGCAGCAGCGCGCACGTGAGCCAGATGGCTCCGCCCGGACCGAACGGCGCGGCCACCGCACCGGCGGCGACCGGGAGGATCACCTGGCCCAGCCGGTTGCCCATGAGCCGCACGGCGAGCGCGGAGCCGCGCCACGTGCCGGGCACGGACGTGGAGATCAGGGTCATGGTCAGTGGCTGGCCCAGGCCCAGGAAGAACCCACCCACGGCCAGGAAGAGGGAGGCCCACCAGAAGCTGTCCAGGAACAGCGGAGGAACGATCAGCGCCAGTCCGGAGGCCAGCAGGCTCGCGATCAGCAGCGCCCGGCGCGAGTACCTTCCGGACAGCCACGGCAGCAGCAGGCGGGAGGCGATGGATGCCAGCCCCCGAACCCCCAGGAGCACGCCCACCACGGACGGGGCCACTCCCGCGTCCTCCCCCACCAGCGGCAGGAACGCGGTGAGGATGTCGATCATGGCCAGCAGGGACAGCGAGGCCACCATGTTGGACATGATCCCGGGGGTGCGCAGGATGCGCAGGACGTCCGGGCGCTCGTCGGCTCGCGGTGCGTTATGGGCGGGGTCCGACGTCGCGGGTGGTGAGGTGTCCGGCGCGATGGTGCCCTGGGGCGCGGTGGGTGCCGCGGCGTCGTCGTCCGGGGTGCTGGCGGCATCTGCGCTCCGGGGGCTGCCCGCCGCGACCGGACCACAACGGAAGACCAGCAGCGGAGCGGCG
This sequence comes from Kocuria tytonicola, assembly GCF_003687455.1. Taxonomy (GTDB): domain Bacteria; phylum Actinomycetota; class Actinomycetes; order Actinomycetales; family Micrococcaceae; genus Kocuria; species Kocuria tytonicola. The sequence goes on from NZ_PHOA01000007.1 coordinate 37,908, forward strand.
AGGACCGTCACGAGCACGCCGATCCACAGGCTCTCGTTCACGGCCGCGAGGCGTTCGGGGGAGGCGATGTCCGAGCCGTGGCCCACGATCCACCCGCCGAGCGCCGGGCCGATCATCTGGCCCGCGGAGAAAGCTGCGGTGAACCACCCGAAGCCCTTGTCCAGGTCCCGGTCCGCGGCGTAGCGCGCGATCGCGGTCTGCCCGCCGATCGTGAAACAGAGGTGGCCCATGCCCAGGACGGCACTCGCGGCGAAGACCATCCCCACGGAGTTCGCCAGCGCCAGGCCCACCCCGGCGAGGGCGAGCAGCCCCACCCCGGAGAGGATCAGCAGGCGCAGCTGGGGAATCCGGTCCGACATGCGGCCCAGCCACACCGCGCTGACCAGGGGCAGCAGGGCGTAGGCGGCGGTGGTGAGGCCGATGACCACGGGATCCGCGCCGAGCCCCAGCAGCTTGTACGAGGTGATGGGACGGAACAGGTTCAGCCCGGACTGGGTGAGCACCGCGCACGCCACCATGATCCACAGCCACGTGCTGGACCGGGGCGCGCGGGTGGTCTGGGACATGGGGTCCACACTAGATGGACTGACCGGAGACGTTGATCGCCATCCCCGGGGCGGGTCAGGAGAAAGACCTGGTAGACGCCCTCCGTCCACTCCCTGCTCCGCGCAGCCCGGATCACCGAGGCAATCCTTCGGTCCTCCCTGTCTCCTGCAGACAGCTCCACCGCGTGCTCCACGTGTACAGCTCGAGGGCGGCCCTCTCGTCACCTCCCGCCTCTCGCAGGTACGGCGCGAAGCGGGGATCGGAGATGGCCTGCCGGATGGCCGGAAGAGTGTCGCCACTGGTCACGAGGCAATGCTAGCCAGGACGAGAACGCCCCGGTGCCGCCTCTGTCCTGCATGCGCCCGGGGCTTTTTCTGTGTCCACGCTCCGCGAATCCTCCGAACAGATGCGTGCCGACTCTGCACTGGACATGTCCGCTCGGCACAACTGGACGTTCGGCAGGTGCACCGGTCAGGCACCCGTGAGCACGCACCGGCCCATGTCGGTGTGCAGCGCCCCTCCCGAACGCCCCTCTCCCAGCACGGAGGAGACCAGGCGGATCTCCCCCAGGGTCCACTCGGGGCCCTCGTACACGGACAGTGCGTGCACCACGTGGGCGAGTTCGGGGCCGCTGTGCGCGCGGACGCGTGAGCCGCGGCGTCGTTCCTTGGCCTGGCGGGTGCGCTCGGTGCGTGAGGTACGGGCGACGGTGAGGTGGGCGCGCTGGCGGGAGCGCTCCTCGGGGTCCAGGGAGCAGGCGTGCATGAGGTCCGCGAGCGCCGCGGTGTCCCCGCCGAGTCCGATCCACAGCGTGGTGCCGGAGAACGATCCCGCCCCGTGCAGGCCCACCCGCAGCGGCGGGAACCCGCGGGCCACCTCCTGCAGGTGCTCCGCGAGATCGGGGACCGCGCCCTCCGGCTGCTCGCCGTAGAACCCCAGGGTCACGTGCCACTGCTCGGGATCGCCCCAGCGCAGGGTGGTGCCGGTCAGGGCGCGCACCTCGGCCAGCGCGTGCACCAGGTGCTCACGGGCGGCGCGGGGAGGGTATGCGGCGGCGAAAAGCCTCATGCGCCCACTCTAGGAGCGCGGGCACCGGAGGACTACCCTGAACCACACCCCACCCTGAGGAGCCGCCGTGCAACCCGCCATGAAGATCTCCCTGTCACTCACCGCCGTGGGCCTGATCGGTTTCGCGGTGTTCTTCACGTGGCTCCAGGTGGAAGCCATCGACCCCTCCGGCGGTGTTCCCATCGGGCTGGCCATGCTGTGCATGGTCACCGCCCTGCTGGCGATCGGCGGGGTGCTGTGCGTGCTGGCCACCTGGTTGTCGCGCTTCATCGTGGGCAGGGACGACTGACTCCCCGGTGACGGACCCGCCGACGGCGCGCAACCCCGCGCCGTCGGCGTCTCACCGTAGCCGTGACCGCGACCGCAGCCTCACCCGACGAACAGCGTGTCCACCACCCGTTGCAGGTCCGTGCGGTGGGACATCTCCTCCTCGGTGTCCTTGACCTGCGTGACGTGGTCCGTGATCAGCCCGTCCGCCTCCGAGCCCAGGAACTTCTCCATGGACTCCTTGGTGTTCACCGTCCACACGATGGCCTTCTTGCCGCCGGCGTGGATCCGGGCGATCCGGTCCGGGGTGGCGGCGTCCTCCTCCAGAATGAGGTAGTCGCCCACGAGCATGTCCGCCTCACCCACGCTGAAGTAGAACAGGTAGCCGGTCTGGATCTCCGGGTGCTTCTCCTCGATGTACGTGATGAGGTCGTAGTCCAGGGACAGCAGCACGGACTGGTCCTCCATGCCCTTCTCGCGGATGGTGCGGATCACGTCCTCCGCCATCTGGTGGTCCGCCGTGGGGCCCTTGAGCTCCACGAACATGCCGATCTGGTCCTTCTTCCCGGCGTCCAGGATCTGGTCCAGGGTGGGCACGGGCGCCTCCGGGGGCTGGGTGCCGAACTGGTTCTGGATCTTCAACTGGGTGATCTGCTCTGAGGTCATCTCCTCCATGGTCCGGGGGTCGCCGGTCACGCGCTTGAGGTTGGGGTCGTGGTTGATCATGTACGCGCCGTCCGCGGTGCGCCGCACGTCGAACTCGGAGAACGCGGCACCGGCCTTCGCTGCGGCATCGACGCCGGCCACGGAGTTCTCCGGGGCCAGGTCCCCGCCGGTGCGGTGGGCCACGATCTGCATGTCGCGGTGCTCGGCGAAGACGTCGTCGAAGGTCGCCGCCAGCAGGGCGGCCGCCCCCACGACCAGGGCCACCACCACGGCCACGACGCCCACCACCAGCCCACGACGACGCCGCGGGGCCCGGTGCTCGGCCTGCCTCACGTCCTCGGCGGTCGGGGCGGGGGTGAACGGGGAGGAGCCACTCTCCTCCTCCACCTTCCTGCTCTCCCGCACGTGCGGGGCGGCCACCACGAAGAACGCCGTCTGCACGTAGATCGCGAAGGGTGCCAGGACGAACCCGGCGATGGCCAGCACCACGGCGGCCAGCAGCAGTCCGGTCAGCAGGGCGAAGCGGGCACCGAAGCTCTGCGGCTGCAGAAGCTCCCCGGGCAGGGCCGCGAGGAGCAGGAGCACCACGACCGCTGCGCCCGCGATCAGGAACAGTAGGAGCAGCCGGGGCAGCAGCCCCAGGAAGAACAGCCGCGCCTGCTGGCGCACGAGCCGCCACGAGAAGCGGAAGCCACCCCAGACCGTGGTTCCCCGCAGCAGCACGGAGTGGAAGACGAAGATGCTGAGCGCCCCCACCACCGCCAGGAGCGCGAGCAGCACCACGTACCCGGTCATGTAGAGCGGGTTCGCGTAGATCACGCTCGTGATGAAGTTCGGGATGCGCAGACCGCTCAGCGCGGAGAGACCGAACCCCATGCCCGTCAGCGGCACCACCAGCCCCACGTACGCCAGGATGAGCAGGCCAGCCGGCTGCACGAAGCGGGGGAACGAGGCCAGAGCGGCCTTGAGGTCCCCCCACAGAGTGCCCTTCCGGTGGCCCTTGAGGCTGTCCGCTGCGATCAGCATGAGGCCGTTGATGTTGATGACGACCAGCAGGCTCAGGACCAGCAGTCCCACGAGCACCAGCACAATGCCCTGCACGGAGAGCAGGAAGGAGAGGTAGTCCCCGCTGGAGATCGCCCTGCGCCCGGACCAGCGGATCAGCCCGGTCAGTGCCAGCCGGAACAGCGGCAGGGTCACCAGTCCCACCAGGAGCGCGGCCAGGACCTGGTACTGCAGGAATCGGCCGATCGTGGAGCGGAATCCACCCACCAGACCGCCCAGCGTGAGCTGCCGGGGGAGGTTGCTGCGCGGTCGGCGCGGTGCCGCGGTGGAGGGTGCGGTCGAGGAGGCGACGTCGGTGGACGCACCCGGGGTTTCGGCGGGCATGTGGTGCTCCTGGGGTGTGGGCTCAGTGGGCATCGGCAGGGACCGCCGTGAGGCGTGCGCCCAGCCTACCCACCCGAGGAATGATCTGCGTCACACCCGCGGGGTGGCACCGCTGTCGCCTCAGCGCCGGGGCAGCTCCACGAGCTGCACGTCCGTCAGCCGCCCGGCGTCCGCCGTGACCCGCATGTACGTGCAGTGCGGCTGCCGTCTGCGGTCCGTGGGTGAGCCGGGGTTGAGCAGCCGCATCCCGGAGGGGGCCACGGTGTCCCACGGGATGTGGCTGTGGCCGAACACCAGCACTTCCGTGTCCGGGAACGCGGCGTCCATGCGCTTCTCCCGGCCCTGCTTCGCGCCGGTCTCGTGGGTCATGGCCCAGCGCAGGCCCTCCAGCTCCCACCGGGCGGTCTCCGGCATCTGCGCGCGCAGCTCGGGGCCGTCGTTGTTGCCCCACACGCACACCAGGCGGCGGGAGCGCTCCCGCAGCGCCTCGAACGTGGCCAGGTCCACCCAGTCACCGGCGTGCACGACGACGTCCGCGGCCTCCACCTCGTCCCACACCTGCGTGGGCAGGTCCTTGGCGCGCTTGGGCAGGTGGGTGTCCGCGAGCAGCAGCAGAGAAGTGGTCATGGCTCCATTCTCGCGCGCTCGTGGACGGCCCCGGTTCCCGCAGCGCAGAGCCCCGCGGCCCAGGGGGACGAGCCGGAGGGTGGAACCCCGGGGGCGGCGGCGTCGTCGTGCTCGGCAAGGGCCGGGCGGCCCGAGGGCCCGGCTGCCGGCACCTCAGCGGGAGGGGACGGTGGGGTCGCCCGGGAAGAGACGGGGACCCAGCCAGACCGAGACGTAGACCAGTGCCACGAGCACCGGGACCTCGATCAGCGGACCCACCACTCCGGCCAGCGCCTGGCCGGAGGTGACCCCGAACGTCCCGATGGCCACCGCGATGGCGAGCTCGAAGTTGTTGCCCGCGGCGGTGAACGCCACGGTGGTGGACCTGGCGTAGCCCAGCCCGGCGGCGCGGGAGCCGAACATCCCCAGCGCGAACATGATGGCGAAGTAGCACAGCAGGGGAAGGGCGATCCGGGCCACGTCCCACGGCTGCGAGATGACGGCGTCCCCCTGGAGCGCGAAGAGCACCACGATGGTGAACAGCAGCCCGTACAGTGCCCAGGGTCCGATCCGAGGCAGGAAGCACTCCTCGTACCACTGCCGTCCCTTGGCCCGCTCGCCCAGCACGCGGGTGAGGAACCCGGCGAGCAGCGGGATGCCCAGGAACACGAGCACGGAGACCACGATGGCCCCCACCGAGAACTCGGCGGACGTGGTGGGCAGGCCCAGCCAGGCGGGCAGCACCTGCAGGTAGAACCACCCCAGCAGGCCGAACGCGAGCACCTGGAACACGGAGTTGACGGCCACCAGCACCGCGGCGGCCTCCCGGTCACCGCACGCCAGGTCGTTCCAGATCAGCACCATGGCAATGCACCGGGCCAGACCCACGATCACCAGTCCCGTGCGGTACTCGGGCAGCTCCGGCAGCAGCAGCCACGCGAGCGCGAACATCACCGCCGGGCCCACCACCCAGTTGAGCAGCAGGGAGAGGACCAGCAGGCGCCGGTCCCCGGTGACCCGGGAGGTCTCGTCGTAGCGGACCTTGGCCAGGACCGGGTACATCATCACCAGCAGACCCAGGGCGATGGGCAGGGAGACCTGACCCACCCTCACGGACTCCAGGGCCGTTCCCAGGGCGGGGACGAAGCGCCCGAGCAGCAGCCCTGCCGCCATGGCCACCAGGATCCACACGGGAAGCCAGCGGTCCAGGAAGGACATCTCCCGCAGCACCGAGGGGCTCTCGCCGGGCCGGGTGGACGGGGAGGCGGTCATGGGTGGGAGGTCCTTCGCGTGGCGGGTGTGCGGGAGCCGAGGGCGCTCAGCACTCGATGACGTTCACGGCCAGACCGCCGCGGGAGGTCTCCTTGTACTTGATCTTCATGTCCGCGCCGGTCTCGCGCATGGTCTTGACCACTTGGTCCAGGGAGACCTTGTGGATGCCGTCGCCCTGCATGGACAGCCGCGCGGAGTTGATGGCCTTGACGCTGGCGATCGCGTTGCGCTCGATGCACGGGATCTGCACGAGCCCACCCACGGGGTCGCACGTGAGGCCCAGGTTGTGCTCGATGCCCATCTCCGCGGCGCACTCCACCTGGCGGGCGCTGCCGCCGAGCACGGCACACAGTCCGGCCGCCGCCATGGAGCACGCGGAGCCCACCTCACCCTGGCAGCCCACCTCGGCGCCGGAGATGGACGCATTCTCCTTGATCACGATCCCGATCGCGGCGGCGGTGAGCAGGAAGTCCACGATCTTGTCGTCGCACGCGTCCTCCATGAACCGCGTGTAGAAGTGCAGCACCGCCGGGATGATCCCGGCCGCGCCATTGGTGGGGGCCGTGACGATGCGCCCGCCGGACGCGTTCTCCTCGTTCACCGCGAGCGCGTACAGGTTCACCCAGTCCATGCCGTACAGGGGATCGTTGCCGGGCTCCTTGGTCAGCAGGCGCTTGCGCATCTCCGGCGCACGACGCCGCACCTTCAGTCCCCCGGGCAGGGTCTTCTCCTCGCGGGTGCAGCCGTTCTCCACGCACTCCTGCATGACGGACCAGATGTGCAGCAGCTGGTCCCGGGTCTCCTGGGCGGGCCGCCACGAGAGCTCGTTGGCGGCCATGACCCGTGCGATGGACAGGTTCTCGGTCTCGCAGATGGCCAGCAGCTCGTCACCCGTGCTGAACGGGTACTTCACCGGGGTGGTGTCCTCCACGATCTTGTCCGCGCTGCTCTTGGAGTCGTCCACCACGAAGCCGCCGCCCACCGAGTAGTAGACGCTGTCGCGGACGACGTCCCCGGCGTCGTCGTACGCCGTGAAGCTCATGCCGTTGGGGTG